>JBIJCI010000005.1:0-49179 GCA_044344715.1 Ilumatobacteraceae bacterium
ATGCGGGAGTTCGGTGGTGTGGTCGACGTCGGGGTCGACGGTGTGGTGGTGAAGGGTGGATCGTATGCGGCAGCAAAGTTCGCAGTGGACGCAGACTGGTCATCCGCGAGTTACCCGTTCGCGGCAGCCGCGATTGCCGGGGGCACGGTGACCGTTCCGCGATTGCTTCGCGACGGTTTGCAGCCGGAGGAGGACTTCCTCGGAGTGCTCCAACGGATGGGTTGCGACGTGCATTCCGGTCCCGAAGGTGCGACCGTCGCGCGCGACCCGCGTCGTCCGCTCGTTGGTGTCGATGTCGACATGTCGGCGATGAGCGATCTCGTGCCGACCCTCGCGGCAATTGCCGTATGCGCCGCTGGTACCACCCGAATTTCGGGCGTTGGATTCATCCGCGGCAAGGAGAGCGACCGGCTCGGGGACCTCGCCCGTGAGATCGCCGCATGCGGTGGCCGGGTGGAGGTGTTGTCCGACGGACTGAGGATTGAGCCGGCCCGATTGCACCCCGCCGTCATCGATGCACACGACGACCACCGTCTGGCCATGGCACTTGCGCTGCTGGGTCTGCACTGCGAGGGCATCCGTGTGGCCGAACCCGCCGTCGTGGCCAAGTCGTGGCCGGGCTACTGGTCCGATATGCGGTCAGGGTTGGGGCTCAACGAAGGCAGCTCATAGACGCGCGACGTCGAGTATCGGGCGTCGCGCTCCGAAGCGAGGGGCACCGAGCCCGGCCAGCTCGAGCGTGCGGACCACCTGCCATCGTTGACCCGCGTACGGCTCGAGCGTGCGCAGCATCTCGTCGTCGCTGCCGCGTGCCTGCCCGTTGAGGGCCCACGCCACGGTGTTCTTCACGTGGAAGTCACCGACCGGCAGGGCGTCGGGGTCGCCGTGCGACACGCCGATCGTGACGGCGGCGGTCCATACTCCGATCCCCGGAAGTCGCATCAAGGCGTCGCGGGCGCCCGGGCCATCGAGCTGTCGAGTGTCGTCGATGTACCGGGCGTGGCGTGCCGCCGTGAGGAGGCTGCGGGCCCGTTGTTGTTCGATGCCGAGCCGATGGAACTCCCAAGACGGGACGCGCTGCAACCGGGTTGGCGTCGGAGGAAGTTGCAGGTGCAGTGGGCCGGGTGCTGGCTCTCCGTACCGCTCGCAGAGCAACGACCATTGTCGGAGAGCCTCGGCGGCGGTGATTCGCTGACCGAGGACGGCGGGAAGAACCTCGTGGTAGGGCGTATCGCTGGCAGGAAGGTGCAGTTGGCCGACCTGGCGGAGCGCACGAGACAACGCCTGGTGCCGGGGGTCGATCGGACGGAATTCGGTGACCCTTGCGGTCAGTCGGGGTACGCGATCCCTCAGCCAGTCCGCCCCGGGGCCCCAGGCTCGGGCATGGCATTCTCCGTCAGGGGTGAAGTCGATCGCGATCGAGCCCGGACCGCACGGTGTGAGGGTCGCCCGTTCAATTCGTGCACTTGCAGTGCCGTTGTCGTCGACCGCCGGTGATCTCCGGTTGACAGGGGCGAGCAAGATTCGGGTGGTGGGATCGTGGCGTCCGTTGCGCAGCAGTGCAAGGTCGTACGTCTGGCGGTCCACGTCGCCGACAGTACGTCGCGGGTGCCCGAGGGTGAGGGATGCGAGTTGATGTCCGTTCCAATTGCCAACGACTAGATTCTTCGCAACAGAGGACGGAGGATTCAGGTGTCAGCACGCGAGATCATGACGTGGGACTCGTTCGGGGTTGCCAGTCGCGAACTGGCTACGCAGATCGCCAGGTCCGGATACGAGCCCGACATCATCCTCGCAATTGCGCGAGGAGGGTTGCTTGCGGCCGGTGCGCTGGGGTATGCCCTCTCGGTGAAGAACACCTACACGCTGAACGTCGAGTTCTATACCGGCGTCGACGAACGTCTTGCTGTGCCGATCATGCTGCCGCCCGTTCCGTCGCTCATCGACCTCCGGGAGTCGCGCGTGTTGATCGTCGACGACGTCGCTGACACCGGGCACACCCTGAAGTTGGTCAACGACTTCTGCCGGGGTCAGGTGAAGGAGTCGCGGATTGCTGTGCTCTATGAGAAGTCGTCGTCCGTGGTGAAGTGCGATTTCGTGTGGAAGCGCACCGACGAGTGGATCAACTTCCCGTGGAGCGACAAGGAACCTGTCGCCAAGCGCGACTGGAGTGTGCGGGACGCCTGAACGGGTCCCGTTCGCTGTTGCGGCTACGGCAGCGTGATCGTGGCGTCGAGGAACTCGTTGGTGGCGACGTCGTCCTTGGTCACCGCCGGAATCTCGAGCCCCTGTTCCCGGAGGATCGGTAGGGCCAGGGAGATGAAGTCGTCGATTCGCGGAGACTCGAAGTCGCCGAACGTGGTGGTTTCACCGTTGGCGACGATTCCCTCGTCGAGCATCACGCGGACCGCATAATCGGCGAGCTCCCTGCTCTGGCTCCACGAGGTGGCCAGACGTTCCACGACGTCGAGGATGGTGGCAACGGTGCGGTCGGGAGATTCAACGAAATCGACTTTCGCCTGCTGCATGAGGGGGACGAGTCGTTCCAGGCACGGGCGGAGTTCTTCGAGACGGAGCTGGTTGATTGCGAGATTCTGGGGGTACGACGTCCACCCCGCGGCGTGGATGAGCTCCCAGGCAACTTGTACCGGACCAGACTCCAGCGTCTCGTAACGGTACGGCTCGCTCGTAACGAAGCCCTGGTGCGCGACATCGTCGGTTGCAAGCAGCAGGGAACCCTTGTAGTTGCCGTCGACTTTGGACTGCGGTACGAGACCCTCGGCGACGAAGTAGCGCATGAACGGTCGGTCACCGAACACGCTGATCGCATCGACCTCGCCGGCAATGTCCGCGATCGTTCTGGCGGTCGGATGCAGTTCCGCGTTCCACAGGATCACCTGCGGGTTGACGGAGAGGGCGTTGAACACCGCGAGCGTCGGAGTTTCCGCGTAGCGGGCGAGTGCGACGTCGGTGCCGACGTAACCGAGGGTGATCGCGTCGTCGAGGAACATCTCGGTAACGACCGGCGATTCGAGGAACGGACCTCCCGCCCGGATCTCGAGGTCGACGCCGGTTGGGGTACCGCGGACGGCGAGGCTGCCCCGCGTGGATCCGCGTTTGGGATCGACTCGGTAGTCGTCGCCGAGTAGCTCGTAGATGCCGCCATGTTCGGCTTGTGGGTACCAGTCGGTCTGCACCACGACGGTCGCGGGACACACGGAGCCGAGATCGATCGACGTCGTGTCGATGGTGGTCTCGGTGCCCGCGGACGTCGTGCTTTCCGGAGTGGAAACGCCGTCACCGCCGTTCCCGCACGCGGTGACGGCGAGTGCGACGAATGCGGTGCGAGTGACTGCCCGGATGCGGGTGGTTACGGTCGGTCCCATGGTGAAACCAGAATCCTACGCAGGAGTGCGACCATGAGGAAGAACGCAAGTCCGACGATGACGGCGACGAGTGCAGTGACGAACATCGGGCCCGAGCGTGTCTCCTGGAAGTACTGGGTGACGAGCCTGCCGAGGCCGGGGGTTCCACGGGTGAAGAAGAAGTCGCCGACGATCGACCCGATGACCGCGAGTCCGGCCGACACCCGGAGTCCCGCCAGGAACGCCGGACCGGTGGAGGGGATCTGGAGTTGGACGAGCCGTCTCCAGCCGCTCACTCCCGCCAGGGAGAACAGGTCGTGCAGTGTCGACGGGACGGCGCGCAGCCCGTAGAGCGTGTTGCTGGCCACCGGGAAGAAGGCGATGAGCACGGTGACGAGGACCCGGGCGGCGAACGATGGTCCGACGACACGGACGATGATCGGGGTCAGCACGATGATCGGGGTCACCTGGAGCCCGATGAGCCACGGCCAAACGGCAGACTCCAGGGCCCTCGACCGAGCCATAAGCAGTCCCAGCAATCCGCCGACCAGGGCCGTCATCATCAGTCCGACGAGCGCCGTACCGGCGGAGATGATCGCGGCGTCGAGGATGCGTTCGCGCGTCGCTTCGTTCAGGCCGTCGAAGAGCATGTGCGGTGGGGGGATGATGAGCGCAGAGCCGTCCGCTGATGCGAAGTTGTTGTCGAGCGAGTAGGCGAGTGCGTACCACCCGATGATCATCAGACCAAGGACGATGCCCGGGGGCACGAGGCGCTGTACCACGCGCTGCACCTTCATGAGTGCTCCCTCAGACAAGTCGCAATCCGCCCGCATAACTCGCCGAATGGAGCCGAGTAGCGGAGGTTCTCACTACGGCGCCGCTCGAAGGGAATCCGGAATTCTCCGACGATGCGGCCGGGGGCCCCGGAGAGAACGAGCACTCGATCGGCGAGGAAGACCGCCTCGTCGATGGCGTGGGTAACGAGTACTGCCGCAAAGCCGAACGTCTCGTGCAGGTACCCGAGCTCGTCCTGCAGCCGCTGCCTCGTGATGTGGTCGAGCGATCCGAACGGCTCGTCGAGGAGGAGGAGGTCGGGTTTGGAAGCGAGGGCCCGCACCAATGAGAGGCGCATCTTCATCCCGCCCGAGAGCTGGTAGGGCCATTTGTTTGCATGATCGGTGAGACCGGTTGCCTCGAGCAATCTCGCGAGGTAAGCCTCGTCGTTGGCCTCGGAGAACAGTCGCGCGTTGCCCGATACTCGACGCCAGGGCAACAGTGCCGGCTCCTGGAACACGACACCCCGCCTCACGCTGGGCAGCGACACGGTGCCCTCGCTGGCTTGCTGCAACCCTGCACCGATTCGCAGCAATGTGGTCTTCCCGCAACCGCTCGGTCCGACGATGGCGACCAGTTCGTCCGCGACGACGTCGACGCTGACGTCATGAAGTGCGCTACGTCCGTCGTACTCGTGGGAGACGTGTTCGAGTCGCAGGGCAATCGTGCCGGTCATCGACTGTGCGGCCCTAGCGCCATTGTCCGCGTGACCGTATGACCTCGCGCAGGACCGTCACGCGGTCCGTCATTATCCCATCGACGCCGAGATCGAGCAGCCTGTGCATTTCCGCGGGATCGTCGATCGTCCACACGTGCACCTGCAGTCCGGCACGATGGGCACCCTCGACGAACGACGGGGTGACGATCGATAGCGGGCCCTGACGAACGGGAACCTGGGCGGCGAGCGGGACCGCCGCGCCCGAGAATCGTGGTGTGCGACCGACCCACGTGCCGAGCCGCACCTTGGCCACGTCACGCGGCCCCATCGACGTGCAGACCCTCGTGCCGAACCGCGCCCGCACCGCATCGAGTCGAGCGTCACTGAACGAGCCGACGCACACCCGGTCGAATACGTCGGCGCGGTCCAGCCAGTCGAGAAAGTACGGAAGCGCATGGTCGCTCTTGCAGTCGATGTTGAATCGCGCCGTCGGCCATGACGCAACCAGTTCGTCGAGTCGAGGGATCGGCTCACGGCCGGACACCCGCGCACTGGCTATGTCATCGGCGGTCATCTCGCGGATCAGGCCCGGCCGTCCGCAGGTTCGCTGGAGGTCGGGGTCGTGGAATGCGAACAGCACACCGTCGCTCGACGCGTGCACGTCGGTCTCCATGTAGCGGTATCCGAGGTCGTAGGCGTGGGCGAACGCGGGGAGCGTGTTCTCCGGGTGCTCGCTCGCACCGCCCTGGTGGGCGAAGGCGATCGGAAGCGGACCCGCGAGGTACGGGTGGGTCATCGGCGACCCGTATTCAAATCGACCTTCCCGCGTTCTTCCAGTACTCGTCCTTCAGCAGACGCTTGTACAGCTTTCCGGTCGGGTGTCGCGGCAGGTCGGGTCGGAAATCGACCGATCGCGGACACTTGATGTCGGCGAGTTGCGATCGGCAGAACGCGATCAGTTCCTTCGATAACGCCTCGGCATCGGACGGGTTCACCGGCATGGTGACGGGCTGTACGACGGCCTTGACTTCCTCGCCGAACTCCTCGTTCGGTACGCCGAACACGGCGACATCCACCACCTTGGGATGGTTGATCAGGACGTTCTCTGATTCCTGCGGGTAGATGTTCACTCCGCCGGAGATGATCATGAAGGCCTTGCGGTCGGTGAGGTACAGGAACTTGTCGTCGTCCATGTAGCCGATGTCCCCGAGCGTGCTCCAACCGCGACCCTTGGGGTCGCGCGAGGAGCGGGTCTTTTCCGGATCGTTGTGGTACTCGAAGACCGCCGGGGATTCGAAGAAGACGGTACCCGTTTCGCCCGCCGGCAGTTCGTTTCCGTCCTCGTCGAGGATGTGCAGTACACCCGAGATTGCCTGCCCGACGGTGCCGGGGTGGGCAAGCCACTGTTCGGAATTGCAGTAGACGAAACCGTTTCCCTCGGTGCCTGCGTAATACTCGTGGATGATCGGGCCCCACCACTCGATCATCTTCCGTTTCGTCTCGACCGGGCACGGGGCAGCGGCATGGATGACGGTCTTCAGCGTGGAGACGTCGTATTTGTTGCGGGACGTCGCGGGCAGTTTCAGCATCCGTACGAACATGGTCGGCACGACCTGGGTGTGGGTGACCGAGTGCCTCGGAATGCAGGCCAGGTACTCCTCGGCATCGAAGTGTTCCATGATCACGGTGGTTCCACCGAGTCGGTGCACCGCCATGTTGAAGCGCAGCGGGGCGGCGTGGTACAGCGGCGCGGGGGAGAGGTACGTGGTGTCGCCGTCGAATCCGAACACGAATTGCGCGAGCATGAGCAGGCTCGGCGGGGTGCCCAATGGCTGCGGCTTGTAAACGAAGGCGACACCTTTCGGGCGTCCCGTGGTTCCGCTGGAGTACAGCATGTCGGTACCTTCGAATCGCTCGGCGAGCGGAGCGGCCGGTTGCCCCGATACCGCACCCTCGAATGCGTCGTAGTGGCTCGTGGTTCCGTCGAGCATGTACCGTGCCACGACGTTGGGGGTGGCATCCACCACCGCCTCGGCCTGATCGGCCTTGTACTTGGAGGTGATGAAGACCTTCGCCCCGCAATCGTTGATGATGTAGGCGAGTTCGTCGGTCGTGAGGCGACTCGAGCAACAGGTATAGACGAGACCGGCATAGTGACAGCCCCAAACGATCTCGAAGAAGCGGGGATGGTTCTCCAGGCAAATGGCCACATGGTCGCCGGCTCGGAGACCGTGGCTGGCCATGAGTTGGCTGACCCGGTTGGCACCTTCATCGAGGTCCCGGTAACTGAGGGTCTGCCCGGTTCCCGCCATGACGACGGCTGGTCGATCGGGCGCGGATTCGGCGATGTGTCCTGGGTACATGGTGACTCCGAAGGTAGCGCAGCCTGTACCCTCGGCTCATGCCTGCCGAGACCCTTGCCACCACGTCCGACGAGAAACACGTCATCGATCTCGTCGACGACCTCATCGCCAGGATGCCGCCAGCCACGACCGATCCCGTCACCTTCCTCGGTGCTCAGTTCGACGCCGGTCTGGCCTGGATCAACTTCCCGGTCGGGCACGGTGGTCTCGGGCTCACCCCGAAGTACCAGAAGATCATCAACGAGCGGGTCTTTGCCGCCGGGGGTCCCAACCCGTATTTCCGCAACCCGATCGGCTACGGGATGTGCGGCCCGACCGTGGTCGAGTGGGGCAGTGACGAGCAGAAGCGCCGCTACCTGCGTCCGCTGTTCACGGGCGAGGAGGTGTGGTGTCAGCTCTTTTCCGAGCCCGGCTCGGGGTCGGACTTTGCCGGACTGAGCGGGAAGGCGATCAGGGACGGTGAGGAGTGGATCGTCAATTCCCAGAAGGTCTGGACGACGCTGGCGCACGTCTCGCGGTTCGGACTCCTCGTGGTACGAACCGATCCCGAGGCGGTGAAGCACGCCGGGCTCACGGCGATGGTCGTTGATATGCATGCACCCGGTGTGGAAGTGCGGCCGCTACGTCAGATGACGGGCGAGGCGGAGTTCAACGAGGTCTTCTTCACCGACGCCCGGGTGCCGGTTCGTGAAACGCTCGGAAAGCCCGGCGACGGCTGGCGAGTCTCGCTCACGACGCTCATGAACGAGCGGGTTGCGATCGGCGGGATGATTCCTCCGAAGGCGTCGGGTCCTATTCGTGAAGCGATGAAGTTGTGGGAGCGACTACCTGCCGAGCAGCGGTCGAGCGCCACGCGCGACGATCTGATGAAGCTCTGGATTCGGGCCGAGGTGCTGCGCCTAACCAACATCAGGGCCGGTCAGATGCGCAAGGTCGGGGCCCCAGGACCGGAGGGATCGATCGGGAAGATGGCAAGCGCCGACCTCAACAAGGACACCTACGCGTTCTGCATGCAGTTGATGGGTGCGGACGGGATGCTCTACGGCGAGTACGGAATGGTCCGACCGAATACCGCGATGGGTCCCGTTGACGCACTGCAAAAGGCCTTCCTACGGAGTCGTGCCAACAGCATCGAGGGCGGAACGAGCGAAGTGATGAGGAACATCCTCGGTGAACGGGTGCTCGGCATGCCCGGCGATGTTCGTGTCGATCGTGACCGTCCGTGGAGCCAGGTGCCGCGCAACTAGCGGCGTTCGTCGCTCAGTTCGCGAGCGAAGCCAGGACTGCGCTGGCGCTGATTGCCCGATCGTCGTATCTCCGCCTGCTGGCGAGGCTGCCTCCGCCCATCACGGTGATCACCGTTTCCATGGCGGCTTGGAGCTCACGAATGTGGCGCGGCGGTGGGAAGTACTCGTCCTCGTCCGTTGCCCTCACCTCGACCGAACCGAACCGCGGGGACAGTCGTTCGATGACCTCGACGACGAGTTCCTCCGGTGCCGACGCCCCGGCGGTCATCCCTACGGTGCCGGCGAGGTCGGCGGGGAGCTCGGCGGCGGTGTTCACACGAAGCACCCGCGGACAACCGATCTCTTTGGCGAGTCGTTCGAGGGCGAGGGTATTGCTCGAGTTCGCAGAGCCGATAACGATCATGGTGCCCACTTCGGCTGCAATCCGCGTGAGCGATGCCTGGCGATTCGTGGTGGCGAAGCAGAGGTCGCTGCGGCCCGGCGTCCAGACGTCCGGGAAACGCCGTTTGACGGCGTTTGCAACGCCCTCCCACTCTCGGTGTGACAGCGTTGTCTGGGCGAGCAGGGCGACCGGCTCGCCGAACCGAGGGAGTGCTTCTACCTCGTCGAGGGTTTCCACCCGGGAGATCGACCGTGGGGCCACCGCCATCGTCCCGACGGCCTCTTCGTGACCCTCGTGGCCGACATAGACGATCCTGAATCCCTTGCCTGCGCGCGTGCGCACCTCGTGGTGAACCTTCGTGACGAGCGGGCACACGGAATCGACCATGTAGCTACCGCGGGCGCGCGCCGCCTCGACCACCTCCGGGGCTGACCCGTGTGCCGAGAGCATGATCGGACGTCCACTGGGGGCGTCCATGATGTCGTCGACGAATACGACGCCGCGTCGTTGAAAACGCTCGACGACGATCCGATTGTGCACGATCTCGTGGTAGCAGTACACCGGGGGCTCGAACGTACGCACCATCCAGGCCAGCGCCTTGATGGCCATCTCGACGCCCGCACAGAAACCACGTGGCGCGGCGAGCAACACTCGGTCGACGGACATGCGTGCTCTCAACGGTAGTGCTCCGCCTCGTGGATAGCCTGAACGAAGTGACTGCTAACGACGCCCGCAAGAGCGTCGTCATCGTCGGACGACCCAACGTCGGCAAGAGCACGCTCTTCAACCGTTTTCTCGGCGAACAGGCGGCAATCGTCGAGGACCGGCCAGGTGTTACCCGCGACCGTCACCGCCGCGAGGTCGAGTGGTGCGGCCATCATTTCGATGTCGTTGACACGGGCGGCTGGATGCCGGGCGGCAGCATGCTCGACTCGAAGGTGAGTCGACAGGTCGAGGGCGCGGCGCGCGAGGCCGACCTCGTGGTCTTCCTGGTCGATGCAACGACGGGACTCAACGACGATGACGAGGCCATTGCGGCATGGCTGCGCACGACGGGGCGCCCGATCCTGCTCGTCGCGAACAAGGTCGACGGACCGAATGCCGAGAGCGATCTATGGCAGTTCCTGTCGCTCGGGCTGGGCGACGCAACCCCCGTTTCGGCGATCCACGGCCGCAAGTCGGGGGATTTGCTCGACGCAATCGTCGAGCGATTGGAGCTCTCGTCGCAGGACGGGGATTCGGCGGTGGGATTCGTGCGCGACCCCTCCACGAAGGAGCCGCGAGTGGCGATCGTGGGTCGGCCCAACGTCGGGAAGAGCACGCTCTTCAATCGCCTGGTGGGCGAGGAGCGGGCGATCGTGCACGATCTGGCGGGCACCACGCGTGACGCCATCGACACCCGCGTCGAGACCCCGGATGGTCCGATCGTCTTCGTCGATACTGCCGGCATGCGGCGCCGGAGCAAGGTCGAGGCTGGGACCGAGTATTACTCGATCATCAGGGCCCTGCGGGCCGTCGATGAGAGCGATATCGCGCTCCTCGTGATCGACGCAACGGAGGGCGTGACCAGTCAGGATCAGCGCCTGGCCGAGCGCATTGATGCGAGCGGGTGTCCGATCGTCGTCGTGCTCAACAAGTGGGAGCTGCTCGACGCGGAACGTCGGGAGCAGGTGGAGGTGGAGTTGAACCGCCGTCTGTACTTCATCGGCGATTCACCGATCGTCAAGATCTCCGCGCTGACCGGCAAGAACGTCCACCGGCTGCAGCCGCTCTTGTCGGATGCAATCGGCAACTACCACAGGCGCGTACCGACGAAGGACGTGAACCGGGTGCTCGCCGCAGCGCAGCAGCGCCAGCCCGCGGGGCAAGGAGCCCGCGTGCTCTATGCGCTGCAGGGAGCCGCCGAGCCCCCAACCTTTACGCTGTTCGTCAACCGGGAACTGCCGCAGTCGTACCTCCGGTATCTCGAGCGCTCAATTCGAGAGGCGTTCGAATTCGGGTCCACGCCGATCAAGTTGCGTGTGCGAACACGCTCGGAACAGGGCTGAACGTGCCGTGGTGTGAGCCCTGCTCGCGCTACTTCGTACCCTCGGCATTGCGGGAGGACGGGACCTGTCCGGAGTGCGGGCGCCACATCGAGCAGTCTTTACGGCTCCGACGCTCGGACCAACCATCGTTGCGCGAGCTGTCGAAGATGAGCGGGGAGAAGGCTCCGTGGCACTTCAAGCTCCTGATGGCCATGCTGGTCGCCTATCTCGGCTGGCGCATCATCGCTCCGTTTGTAGACTGAGCGAGCCGTAGCTACGGGCTGTGGCGCAGCTTGGTTAGCGCGCTTGTCTGGGGGACAAGAGGTCGGGAGTTCAAATCTCCCCAGCCCGACGATGTGTGGTCGCTTCGTGGCAACCACCGCGCCACAGCAACTTGCGCTGCTCTTCGACGCGGTACTGGACGATCGGGGCGCCGAGCAGTCCGCCCCGAACTACAACGTCGCGCCAACCACGGGGATTCTGATGCTCCGCTCGCGACTGCACGCCCCCGACCCGGTTCGCACATTGAGTCGCGCGCACTGGGGCTTGTTGCCGGGATGGTCGAAGGATCGCACCCGTGCGTCCAGCATGATCAACGCACGTAGCGAGACGTTGACCGAGAAGCCGAGTTTCCGGCCGCTGTTGACGGGACACCGATGCGTGATTCCCGTCGACGGGTACTACGAGTGGCGTACGGTCGGGGTGGATGCACGGGCAAGGCAGCCGAAGCAGCCGTACTACATCCGCGCAACCAACGACCTTCCGTTGGCGCTGGCAGGCCTGTGGACCACGTGGCACGATCCGCGCCTCGGTGGTGAAACGGTGGAGAGTTGTGCGATCATCACGACGAATCCGAATGCACGACTGGCGGAGATACACGACCGGATGCCCTGCGTGCTCGAAGAGGGCGACATCGACGAGTGGTTGACGGCCCCCGGTGCGCCGCTGGAGCTCCTCCGGTCGGCTTCCGAGGATGTTCTGACGGTGGTGACCGTGAGTACGGCGGTCAACAACGTCCGTAACAAGGGTGCCGCGTTGATCGAACCGACGAGGACGACGCTCTTCTAGACGGCTCCGGGTACGCCGTCGGCGCGTAATCGTGCGGCCAATCGTTGGGCGGACGCAGCAAGCCGATCGGCCGGCACGTTCGTCTGCTGATGTGCGAAATTCAGGTGCGACATTTCGTCGGCCGGAATGCAGTGGAGGTGACAGTGATTGACCTCGAAGCCGGCGATGACCAGCCCGACCCTCCTGCGCCCGAACACCGCGCACTGGGCAATCCCCAATAGTCGGGCTACCTCGAACACGTGCGTGCTCAGCGTTGCAGGCAGGTCCGTCCATCGATCGACCGGCTCGCGCGGCACCACGAGCGCGTGACCCTCGGTGATCGGTTGGATCGTCATGAATACAGCGCACACATCGTCCTTCAGGACGAAGTGACCGGGTAGTTCGCCGTCGATGATCCGGGTGAAGAGCGTCGCCATTCCCGTGACGATAGTGCACGAGTAGAGTTCGCCCCGATGGTTGGCCGGATTGCCACGTGGCCCAATCTCGTGACGCTCGTTCGTCTTGGTTGTCTTCCCATCTTCTTGTGGCTCTTGTTCGGACGCGGTGACCGCGAATCGGCGGCATGGTTGCTCGCCGTCCTCGGCGCAACGGATTGGGTGGACGGCTGGCTCGCGAGGCGTCTTGATCAGCGGAGTGACGTCGGTGCGGTGTTCGACCCTGCCGTCGATCGGCTCCTGTTCATCGTGGGAGTCGGCGCAATCGTCGTCGACGATGCCGTACCCGCGTGGTTCGGTTGGGGTGTCGTTGCCAGGGAGGTTTTCGTTGCCGTACTGATGCTCGGTGGCACGGCGCTCGGGATGCAACGGTTCGCCGTGGACCAGTGGGGCAAGAACTACACGTTTGCGCTGATGTTTGCCTTCCCGCTTCTTCTCATCGGCGCGAGTGACGCTGGATGGGCCCTCGGCGCACGCAACGCCGGATGGGCGATCGGGATTCCCGGATTCATCATCTGTTTCGCAACCGCGGTTGCCTACGTGCCGAAGGTCGGACGTGCCGTCAGGGCGGGTAGGCGGCTACGTAGCGCCGTCGGCGGCACCTCGACCTGAGGCTACGGTTGAGGGCATGCGCATCCCCGATGAATTGCGGTACACGGCCCAGCACGAATGGGTCCGAATCACCGGGCAAGTCGCCCGAATCGGTATCACCGACTACGCCCAGGATGCGCTCGGCGACGTGGTCTTCGTCGGCGTCCCGACCATCGGCGCAACGGTCGTTGCCGAGCAGTCCTTCACCGAAGTCGAGAGCACCAAGAGCGTTTCCGACATCTACGCACCGGTCGGGGGCACCATCAGCGCCGTGAACGAGGCGCTCCGCGATCAGCCGGAACTGTTGAACAAGGATCCCTACGGCGGGGGTTGGATCTGCGAAATCACCGTCGACGGAAACCTCCCCGTGCTGTTGGATGCAGCCGGCTACCGAGCATTGATCGGCTGAGCAAGGGTTTCACGCGGTGCACTACGTTTTCTGCAACCAGTGCGGACACCGCAATCCGCCGTCGTCCACGTTCTGTTCGGCCTGCGGCGCCGTCTTGGACAAACCCAGTATGCGCACGAACGTGCTGCCCAAGACCGACCCACTGCTGGACGCAGTGGGGGACGAGGACAATGCGGTCGTCCGCGACGGGGAGGTTGAGCCGGGGGAGACGATGCTGGTCGTCCGCCAAGGACCCGAGATCGGCACACGGTATTCGCTGGTCGGGGATGCGGTCACCGTCGGGCGCATTCCCGACAACCACATACAGCTCGACGACGTCACGGTGTCCAGGCAGCATGCCGTGTTCATCCGTGCGGGTGACCGGTGGCTCGTGCGCGACCTCGGCTCGCTGAACGGGACCTACGTCAACAACGAGCGCGTCGAGGAATCGGTCATCCGCCACGGCGACGACCTGCAAATCGGTCGTTTCAGGCTCGTTGCGTTCTGCGGGTGAGCGCGATGTCGGACCATTACTTCACGATCGGGGAGGTGCTGGCGCTCCTCCTGGACGAGTTTCCGGACGTGACGATCTCCAAGATCCGGTTCCTGGAGAGCCAGGGCCTCATCGCGCCCGAACGCACGAGTTCCGGTTACCGCAAGTTCACCCGACCGGAGATCGAGCGGTTGCGGTTCATCCTGCGCGAACAGAAGGACAATTTCCTACCGCTGAAGGTGATCAAGGACAGGCTGGAGGGCGAGACGAGCGATCAGCTCCTGCGGCCCGACGACGTGACGGATCCCAGCATGCCGCGCGGTATCCGTATGCCGTCGGCTGGCCACCCGACGAATCGGGCTGGTGCCGATCGGGCGGTACCGGCGGCAAGTCCCCGACAGGCGCCGAAACGACGAACGGAACGGTTGAGTCGGGCCGAGCTCATCGAGTCGACCGGTGTCGAGCCGCAGATGCTGGACATGCTCGAGAAGATGAGGTTCGTCCGACCCCAGATGCTCGGACGTGATCCGTTCTACGACGAGAACGACCGAACGATCGTGCACTTGGCCTGTCGACTCGTTGCTCTTGGAGTCGAGCCGCGCCTCCTCGTACCGTGGCGTCTTGCCGCCGAGCGTGAAGCAGACGTCTTCGTTCCGGTGGTCAAACTGTCGCAGTCGGGTGGCTCGACCCCCAATGCCGATGCCGCGAAGTTGTTCGACGACCTCGTTGGATTGGGCGAGGAGTTGCGTACCGCACTGTTGAGGAACGTGACGAAGGGCTTTCTCGCCGAGTCGTAGGTCGTTGCTAACCTGACGCCATGAGCGGCGGCGATTCCACGGAATCGGTCGAACTCGAACTCGTCGGCGTCGACGTCGAGGCCCCCGCAAACGTTCCGGTCATGCACCTCCGCGAGCAGGAGGGTGATCGACGGATACTCAGTATCTACATCGGATTGTCGGAGGCGAATGCGATCAGACTCGCCCAGACCGGTGCGACACCGCCCCGACCGCTGACCCATGATCTCCTCGTCAACGTGTTGGAGGATCTCGGGGCCCACCTGAGCCGAATCGTCATCACGGAGGTGCGCGACAACACCTATTTTGCGGAGCTGCAGCTGGTCCACCAGGGACAGCATCACTCCATCTCATGCCGTCCGTCCGATGCGGTGGCGATAGCCGTACGGGCAGTGGTTCCCATCGCTGCGAGCCGTGAACTACTGGACCAGGTTGGTTTACTGGTGGACGACGAGGGTGAACAGGCGGACGAGGAAGTCATCGACGAGTTTCGCGACTTCATCGAGAACATCAACCCCGAGGACTTTCGGGAGTCGTCGTAGCAGTTGGCGTGGGGCGAAGTCGGTCCTAGTGTGAGGAGCCCATGGCGACGCTGCGATCCCCGGAGTCGATGCGAACCTACGGCGGAACGCAGGCGGCTGCGATCGTCGGCATCTCCTACCGACAACTCGACTACTGGGCGCGTACCGACCTGGTCCGGCCATCGGCGACCGATGCAAGCGGAAGCGGCTCGCGACGGGAGTACGTCTACCGCGATCTGCTCGAGTTGAAGGTCATCAAGAACCTCCTCGATGCCGGCATCAAACTCGAATCGGTTCGCGAGGTGTTCAACTACCTCCGGCGTCATGTGTCCACCGACATCGGGGCGGCCCATATCGTGATCAGCGGCAAGAGTGTCGTGTTGTGCGACGGCGACCACCTCATCGATGCCGTTCGCAACGGCCAGGGTGTCCTCAACGTGCTCCCGTTGGCGAACGTCAAACAGGAAATCGACGCGCGAATCGTCGAGATGAAGCGGGCAGAACGGCTCGCGTCGGAGCAGGTTCGACCCGTCGTTCACCGCCTCGCACGCTGACGCGATGACGGGCAACCGTCGGTCCCCGCTCCACGCATTGCACGATCGCCTCGGCGCGAAACTCGTCCCGTTCGGCGGGTGGGAAATGCCGCTCAGTTACCCCACGGGCACGGTTGCCGAGCATCTCGCGTGTCGCAGCGACGCGGCCCTCTTCGACGTTTCCCATCTCGGCACGGTGCGTTTGGCCGGAACCGACGCACTGAGTCGGCTGCAGGAGGCGTTCACGAACGATCTTCGCAAGATCGCCCCGGGTCGCGCGCAGTACACGCACTCCTGCAACGAGACCGGTGGAGTCGAGGACGACATCATCGTCTGGTGGATCGAGGACTCCGTGTTCGACGTGATGCCGAATGCATCGAATACGTCCCGCATCCTCGCCACGATCGGCGGTACCGACACGACCGCCGAGCGGGCGGTGCTCGCCGTACAGGGCCCTCGTGCTCGTGAGCGGCTTGCCAGGGTCGCGCCCGAAGCCGCGGCGGTCGGACGGTTCCGGGTGCTGCAATCCGACGTACTCGGGACATCCTGCACGGTGGCGGGTACCGGCTACACCGGCGAGGATGGCGTAGAAATCGCGGTTCCCCGGGAGGCAGCGACGAGGGTGGCTGAGGCGATCATCGACGCGGGAGTCGTGCCGGCCGGATTGGGTGCGCGCGACACCCTGCGTCTCGAGGCGGCCCTGCCGCTCTACGGCCACGAACTGTCGCCGAGCATCTCGTCGTTGGAAGCGGATCTCGGATGGGTGGTCGGATGGAGCAAGCCCAAATTTCGCGGTCGTGACGCGCTCCTCGAACGGCGAAATGGGGGTGTGGCGCGGGTCCTGTGTGGAATCCGTACCGAGTCCCGTCGACCGCCGCGGGACGGCGCCAAGGTTCTCGTCTCGGGGGGCGAGGTTGGCGTCGTGACGAGCGGCAACTATTCACCGTCGCTCGGCGTCGGAATCGCCCTGGCGCTGGTTCGAGCCGATACCTCTGCCGTCGGTACCGAAGTCACCCTGCTGGTTCGTGATGCCGAGATTCGCGGAACGATCGTCCGGCGACCGTTCGTGCAACGTCAGGGCTGACGAGCCGGCTCGCCGTTCCCGTTTGCGGGCTTCTGCGCGAGGTTTGCCACCGCACGGCCGGCGAGCGCAGGGAGGAATGTCACGAGTGATCCCGCCTGATCCGCCATTCCGGCGATACGACGAATCGGTTCTTCGACGTCATCGAGCAGGCGGTTGACCCTCGATGCCGCCTGGTTGAGGTTGTCCATCGTCGCTCCGACGTTCTCCAACGCGACAATCAGCGCCTCGACCGTCCGGCGTCCCTGGTCCGCCAACCTGACACCCTCGGCGACGGGGTCGATACCACGAAGCAGGGCGAGGACGTCGTTGACGAGCTTCTGTACATCGACCGGCGGCGGAGCGTTCGACGACATGGCTCAACCGTACCGTGCGCCGGCCAGCGCCTCGAGTGGTTCACAGGAACACACGAGGTTGCGATCACCGTGGGCCGCATCGATCCTCGAGACGGGCGGGAAGTATCCGCGGGCTCGCAGGGATGCCAGCGGAAAGGGGCCGAGGTGTCGGGGATACGGTCGCGACCAGTCCCCGACGACGTCCTCGACCGTGTGCGGCGCGTGTCGGAGTGGACTCTGGTCGACCGCCCACTCACCGGACACGACGCGGTCGATCTCGCCGCGAATCGAGATCATCGCGTCGCAGAACCTATCCAGCTCGGAGCGGGATTCGCTCTCCGTGGGCTCGACCATCAGGGTGCCGGCGACGGGAAAGCTCATCGTCGGGGCATGAAATCCGTAGTCCATGAGTCGCTTTGCGACGTCGTCAACGGTGACACCCGAGAGTTTGGTGATCTCCCGTAGGTCGAGGATGCACTCGTGGGCCACGAGATCATCGGCGCCGGCGTACAACGTGGGGAAGTGGTCGCGTAATCGCCGTGACACGTAGTTGGCATTGGCGATCGCCTGCGCCGTGGCACGACGGAGCCCGTCCGGACCCATCATCCTGATGTACGTCCATGAAATCGCCAGGATGCCTGCGGAGCCGAATCGGGCCGAGGCGACGGCGCCAACGCTCGCGGTACCCGGATTCAGCGGATCCCCGGGAAGGAAGTCGGCAAGATGCCCACGGACCGCGACCGGGCCAACACCGGGTCCACCCCCGCCGTGGGGGATGCAGAAGGTCTTGTGCAGATTCAAGTGACTGACGTCTGCCCCGAATTCTCCGGGCTTGGCCACGCCGACGAGCGCGTTCAAGTTCGCACCGTCGACGTACACCTGGCCGCCGTACGAGTGCACCAGCCGGCAGAGCTCGACGACGTGGGACTCGAACACGCCGTGGGTGGAGGGGTACGTGATCATGATCGCGGCGAGACGATCGCCGACATGTTCGCACTTTGCACGCAGGTCGTCGAGATCGACGTTGCCGCGGTCGTCGCAGGCGACGACATGCACCTCCATGCCCGCCATCACCGCGCTTGCCGCGTTGGTGCCGTGCGCGCTCGACGGAATCAGGCAGACCGTGCGTTGTCCATCTCCGCGGTTGCGGTGGTAGGCGCGTATCGCGAGGAGGCCCGCAAACTCTCCCTGGCTGCCCGCGTTCGGCTGGATGCTGACGGCGTCGTAGCCCGTGATCTTCGCGATCATTCGCTGGAGATCGTCCACCAGTTGCTGATAGCCCCGTAGATCGGCCGGATCCTGGTGCGGGTGAATGTCGGAGAACTGCGGCCATGTAACCGGGATCATCTCGGTGGTTGCATTGAGTTTCATGGTGCACGATCCGAGCGGAATCATGGTGCGATCAAGTGCGAGATCCTTGTCGGCGAGGCGTCTCAGGTAGCGGAGCATCTCCGTCTCGGTTCTGTAGTTGCGGAAGGAGGCCTGGGACAGGAACTCGTCCCGCCGCAGCTGCCCATCGGCAATCGCCAGTTGAATGCATCTGGACTCCACGTCCGCCGGCAATGCACGAACTCCGAAGGCGCGAAGGAGGTCGACGACGAATGTCGTGTCGGTGGTCTCGTCGAGGCTGAAGCCGACCGTCGTGTCGTCCACTCGACGAAGCGCGATGTTCGACGACAGCGCCTCGGAACGTACCCGCCGGGCATCGATGCCCTCCACCGTGACCGTGTCGAAGCGCGAGCCTTCGGCGATGACACCGACCCCGTGTTCGCGGAGCAGGGACACGACCGCTGCGGTGTACGAGCAGATCCGGCGGGCGATGGCTTGGAGCCCCTCGCGACCGTGCCACGAGGCGTAGAAGCCGGCGATGTTGGCGAGGAGGGCCTGTGCAGTGCAGATGTTCGACGTGGCCTTCTCGCGTCGGATGTGTTGTTCGCGCGTCTGGAGGGCGAGACGCAGCGCGGGTCGACCCGCGGAGTCGGTGCTGACCCCGACGAGCCGTCCGGGGAGGCTGCGTGCGAAGTCCTGCGTTGCGGCGAGGAACGCAGCATGCGGTCCGCCGCAACCCATGGGGACACCGAAACGTTGTGCACTGCCGACCACGATGTCGAAGCCGAGTGAGCCCGGAGTGGTGAGTAGGCAGCTGGCGAGGGGGTCGGCGACACAGATTGCGATGCCACCACGCTGGTGAACGGCATCGACGACGTGGCGAACCGTTCGGTCGGGGGCGATCAATCCACGCGACGACGGCCTTGAGATCACCGCGCAGAAGGACTCGACCTCGGCAAGTTGCTCGAGGTCCGCGACGATGACGTTTACGCCGACGGGCTCACAACGCGCGAGCAAAACGCTCAAGTGTTGCGGATGGATGTCGTTCTGAACGACGACGGTTCGGCAGTCGGATTTCGTGACGCGTCGCGCCATGGTGACCGCCTCCGCGATCGCCGTCGATTCATCGAGGAGGGAGGCGTTGGCGATGTCGAGCGCGGTCAGTTCGGTGACCACCGTCTGGAAGTTGAGCAAGGCCTCGAGACGGCCTTGGCTGATTTCCGGTTGGTAGGGCGTGTACGCCGTGTACCAAGCGGGATTCTCCAGTACGTTCCGCAGCACGACGGGCGGGGTGATGGTCGGGTAGTAGCCGGTACCGATTGCGCATCGGCGAACCACGTTGAGATCGGCGATGTTTCGAAGTTCCTGTAACACGAGGTGCTCGGGGATGGCCGGGGGTATTTCGATGGTGTCGTGCTGCAGGATGCTGCCGGGGACGACCGCAGCCAGGAGGTCGTCGTTGGAGGCAAAGCCGAGGAACTCGGCGATGTCGCGGGTGCTTGCAGCATCGGGTCCGATGTGCCGGGATTCGAAGAGCATGGGTCCTCTCGGGCAGACGTTGAACGTGACGCGATGGAACCACCGCACCACCCCCGCTGTCCCTTGGTACCTGAGAGCTTCCGCGCGTGAGCACGTTTCCCCTTCGGCGGAGGAGGTGTCGGCCTCCTCGCTTTCCAGCGATGCCTATCGTCTCGGTTCTGGGACCTGAGAGGTTCCGGGGCGGTTGCTCCTTCGGTGTGGCAACGCACCGGACGTGCGTCCCACTCTCCCGAGACGAGTGCGGCGAGGGTCAGCATACTTCGGCTCCAACTACCGATGCGAGCAATGCCCGGGTCTAGTGTGACCGCCATGAGTTCAGAGATGACCGCCCGTGCACTATCCGATGCCGTCAGCCCGTTCTTCGGGGACCTCGGCAGCAAGTACATGCTCGACGCCGCAACCGCCGAGATCGGAAAGGCTGCCGGCTATCCCGACGGCTTCTCCTTCTATTTCGCTGGTCGAGGCGGCGTGCTCGGCGATGTCGATGCGGACGTGATCCATGCGGCATTCATGTTCTTCGAACAGGGCGTCGTTCGGAAGATGTGGGAACGCGGAGTGAAGGTCGAGGGCGCGCGCAAGGCAGGCGCCAGGTATGCAGGTGCAGCCGACGCGTGGGGCAAGGCTCATCTCAACGGATTCCCTGGTGCCGCACGGTTCAACGAACTCGCTGAGAAGGTGGTGGCATCCGTCGATCCGGTCGGGTTGTCGCTCTTCGCGGGCCTGAGGGCCGAGCCGCTTCCCGCGGATCCGGCATCACGCACCTACCGACTCGTCACATGGCTGCGTGAGTTGCGCGGCTGTCTCCACATCAATGCAGTGGCGGCCGAAGGTCTCAATGGTGTCCAGGCGGTGCTTGCATCGGAGAACGGCGAGTTCTTTGCCAAACTGCACGGTTACCAGGAGCCGTACCCCGACGTGTCCCATCTCCGCGAGAACCGTGCCCGTGCCGAGGAGACAACGTCTCGTTTGATGGCGGCGATCTACGAGCGGGCATTGACGTCCGCCGAGCGTGCCGAGTTTGCGGCGCTAACGGCCGGGCTGAAGTCGGCGGTCGTCTAGCGCAACTCGGAGCGCGTTCGGGTGTCGTTCAGCGCTCGGTGCAACGGTTGACGATCGTGCCGACGCCGTCGATGGTCGTCGTGAGCACGTTGTCGGGGGCGAGATACCTCTGTGGTGTTCGTGCCGTTCCAACCCCGCTCGGGGTGCCGGTGAAGATTGCGTCGCCGGGCAGCAGCTCGACGATCGTCGAGAGGTATGCAACGATCCGCGGGACGGTGAAGATCATGTCGCTCGTCGACGACGACTGCACTTCTTCGTCGTCGACGAAGCAGCGCAAGTGGAGCGCATCCCTGTTGGGCAACGACGCGGTGTCGATGACCCACGGACCGAATGGCGCGTAACCTCGGCGACTCTTGCCGAGACTGAACTGAGGTGGCTGCGTCGCTCGCTGAAGCATCCGGTCACTGATGTCCTGACCGACGCACACTCCGGCGACCCTGTCCCAGGCGAGCGACTCGGGTATGTCGCGGCCTCCCGAGCCGATTACGACGACGAGCTCGGCCTCCCAGTCGGCCGTCGCGACGGTGATCGGAACGTCCCCGAACGGTGCGTTGATGCTGGAGGGAAACTTCGTGAAGGTCAGGGGAGTATCCGGAATCTGCGCGCCCGTCTCACGTGCGTGCTCCCTGTAGTTGAGGCCGATCCCGAATACCTGTGCCGGTCGGGGCGAGGGGGCGCCGAGGTCGCGATTGGTGAACGAAGCTGCGGTATCCGCGGTGAAACTACGCACGCTGGTGCGGAGCTCGTCCCACCGGGCGAACACGCCCATCGGGTCGGAGCCGTAGGCGCCGTCGGTGGCGCGCTCGATATCGACGGCGAAACCGCCGCCCTGCGCGGTTTCGACGACCAAGGAGGCCCGGCCGCGCACGTTTGCAATCCTCATGCCCCTTGACAGTAGTTGTTGCAACGAGCAGTCTCCCACCCGGGAAACATCGAACGGGAGACCGTAATGCCGCCGATCAAGTTTGCTCACGTGGTGTTGAAGACCAGTCGGTATCGCGAGCTGCTCGATTGGTGGGTGCTCGTACTCGATGCACGCGTCCGTCATGGGAACGATTTCATCAGTTTCATTTCCTACGACGACGAGCACCACCGTTTGGCAATCGCAAACTTCCCGGGCCTCTCTCCCGCGCCGTCGACATCGGCCGGGGTCGAGCATGTGGCCTTCACCTTCGAGTCGCTCGACGACCTCCTGGCGAAGTACGTGTCCCTGAAGGATGCAGGAGTTGAGCCCTATTGGATGATCAACCATGGCATGACTTTGTCGGCGTACTACCGGGATCCGGACGGCAACCAGGTGGAGTTTCAGGTTGACGCAATGAGCAACGCCGATGCCGACATGTTCATGAACTCACCCGTGTTCGCGGCCAACCCCATCGGCAGCGATGTGAGTTTCGACGAATTGCGTGCGCGTCGCGAGGCAGGCGAGTCGATTGAGTCGATCCTGGCGTACCCGCAAAAGGTCTGACCACGGCCGGACCATGTCGCCACCCCCCACGGTGGGGCCTCGTGGCGGTATCGGTGGTTGGCTCAGTGTCGGCGGGTGCGGGGCCAAGGGCCAACGTCGTTGATTGCCGCGACCGTCGCTGCGACCGACTCGGGCGGAACCGGATGACTGATCAGGTAACCCTGCGCCTTGGCACAGCGGAGCTCGCCCAGCACCTTCAACTGGCGGACGCTCTCCACACCCTCGGCCACCATGTCGAGGTTCATCGAGTGGCACATCGCGATGATCGTTCGTACGAGCGCCCGCGCCTCGTCGTTGTCGGCGACACCGTGCACGAAGGACCGGTCGATCTTGAGACGGTGGATGGGGAATCGCTGCAGGAGTGAGAGCGACGAGTAGCCGGTCCCGAAGTCGTCGATTGCCACGCGCACACCGAGTTCGCTGAGTTTGGTGAGCGCGGCATGTGCCTGGTCGGGCTGGGCGATCATCACACCCTCCGTCACCTCCAGCCAGAGCTGCCGGGCAGGAACGTGTGCCCGGGTCAGGGCCTCGCTGACCACGTTGACGAAGTTGGGATCGCCGAGCTGGCGGGGCGAAACATTGACCGCCATCGTTGCATCGCGCGGACATAGCCCGGCACTGATCCACTCGCTCAGGTGGGTGAGGGCCTCGAGCAGGGCCCATGATCCGATGGGCACGATGATCCCCGTCTCCTCGGCGATCGGAATGAACTCGGCGGGCGAGACGGTGGACCCGTCGTCGCGGTCCCATCTCATGAGGGCCTCGAATCCCACCACCTCACCGAGCGATACATCGATGATCGGTTGGTGCACCAATCGCAGTTCGCGTCGCTCCAGTGCCCGGTACAGCGCGGTTTCGACGGCCAGCCGCTGGGTCACGCTGGCCAACATCGATTCGTCGAAGATCGCCACACAATTGCGTCCCGACTCCTTCGCCCGGTACATCGCCGTATCGGCGTGCCGCAGCAGGTCGTCGGCGCTGTTCGTTACGGACGGTCGGTACGTCGACACCCCGATGCTCGCCGACACGAACACGTCGCCCTGTCGCAGCGAGAGCGGTTCATGGAACGACTCGAGAACGCGGTCGGCCAGCACCATCGCGTCACCCGGGCCCTTCGAGTCGGGATCCAAGACCACGAACTCGTCGCCGGAGATCCTCCCTACGACACAGTGACCGGGCAGTACGAGTCGCAGCCGTTCCGCCACCGCGACGAGCACGTCGTCGCCGGCTGAGTGTCCGAGACTGTCGTTGATGTTCTTGAAGCGGTCGACGTCGATGAAGAGCACGGTGGGTTGACGTCCGTCGCGCCATGCCGTCCGGAGGGCGGTGTCGACGTGGTCGAGCATGAGGCTCCGGTTCGGCAGACCGGTCAACGCATCGGTTTGGGCACTCGCGACGAGACGTGACTGAAGTTCGACGTTCGAGCGCACGGAGACGATGACGCGCACGAGCACGGCAACGGCGAGCACGATGACGGAGACGGTCCGGACGATCCGATCGACGGAGTCGACGGCATCGGTGAGGGCGAAGACCGCGATGGGGACGGCGAGGCCGGCGGTAACGACGACCAGTCGACCGGCGACGGGTCGTACGGATCTGTGCGCCCCCTGGCTCGTCAGCTGACCGACCTCGGGATGGAGGAGGGCCGACGAGGCTGCGAAGAGAGCCGTGACATAGGGAGCATTTCGGATCCACAGTCCGATCTCGTAGGTGCCGGCGTTGTGGAGGGCCCACAGGAGGTCTCCAACCAGCGATGCAACGACCGCACAGCTGGCGAGTCGGATGACCGTGCCGCTGTCCGTGTCGTCGAGGAGCAACGTGACGAGCAGGAACAGCACGATTGCCGAGAGGGAAAACGTGGCACCGCGAAGGACGACCACCCCCGGTTCGTCCGCTGACGCGGAGAACAGCGACCGAACCACACCGATCCACAGCACCAGCCATGCACCGAGCGCCAGGATCGAGGCATCCGCCAGCGTGTCGAGGGGATCCTTGCCGATCCTGCGCTGCAGCACGATCGTCAGTCCGGCGACGAGTGTGACCTGTACGACCAGGAAAAGTACCTCGGCAACGACGTGCTCAGCGAGGCCACGCACGGGAGCCGAAAGCAACTGCCCGCCGACGACTGCGGCCGCGAGCACCAGGAAGCCGACGAGGATCCGGCGGTCGAGACGGTTCCACCGTGCGGACACCACCGTGGATACCGCCACCCCGATGGCGGCTACCGCGTAGAGCGCGTTTCCGAGGCCCTGGGAGCGAACGGCCACGTGCAGGAAGCTGAGGAGCGCGCCCAGGGCGAGGGAGAACCACGAAAGACGCTCGAGCGTGCGTTCTGTCACGCGCACATCACCGACACCACGGTACAGAATCCACTCCGCTACGGGTCGGATTCGGTACGGTGTCCGTGGGCGGAGGTCATGGACCTCGGGTGCAATCGCACCCGTTTCAGGAGTGCGATGTACATCACCCGTCACACGCGTCTCGGTGACGTCGACCTACGCGACCGGTTGTGGGAGTTCTACCGTCGGGCGTACGCCAACAATCCCTTGCACCCGTTCACCGAGCTCGTGAACCGGAGCGAGTTCGACGAGTGCCTGCTCAATGCAACGAATCGCGTCTGGGTGGTGTGGGATGGCGGTCGTCCGGTGGTGATGACGTTGATTTCCACCGACATCACGTCGACACGGTGGCTCAATGGGGAGTACTTCCGGCGTCATCACGCCGATCGAATGCGGCTCGGTTTGGTTCACTACGTGATGTGGGTCGTGGTCGATCCCGACGAACAACTGCGAGGAGCAAACGTGGCGCTGGCGAAGGAGGCGTTGAGTGCCGAAGCACGGGATGGTGCGTTGCTGGTGTTCGACGTACCGGAGTCGCACCAGCCGACGAGCGACGGCGGTGCGGCCGAACTCATGTTGCGGATGGCGCGAATGGTCGGAGAGGTACGCCTGTTGCCCCTTTCAGCCCAGCGCTTCTATGCGCTCGATTTCGCACCGCATACAAGGATTGGCCCGGACGGCGACGGGGGTAGCATCGAGGAGGTAATGGGTACACCCGCGACATGACCGTCGCCACGCCCGCCACGACCGTCGTCGTCCCCGGCAGCCACCTGATGGCCGCTCTGGTCGGGGAACGCGATGAACTACTGCGCCAGGTGGAGGCGTCGTTCCCGCACACCATCATCGTCGTTCGAGGCAACGAAATCTCCGCCTCCGGTCCCGATGCCCAGCTGGCCGGGAGGCTCTTTGAGGAGCTGGCCGAGCTCCTGCAGCGGGGTGAACGGGTCGATTCCACGGTGCTGGCCCGGATCATCGACATGGTGCGCAACGACGTCAGCCCGACGTCGGTCCTTGCGGCCGACATCGTGAAGGTCGGACAAAGCAGACCCGTACGCGCCAAGACCGCAGGTCAGCGTCGCTACGTCGATGCGATTGCTGAGCACGTCATCACATTCGCCCTCGGACCCGCCGGCACGGGGAAGAGCTGGTTGGCGGTCGCGATGGCCGTCCAGGCGCTCCATTCCAAGACCGTCAACAGGATCATCCTGACGAGACCTGCGGTCGAAGCGGGGGAACGACTCGGCTTCCTTCCGGGCGACCTGATGGCCAAGATCGATCCCTACCTGCGTCCGCTGTACGACGCGCTGCATGACATGGTCGGAGCCGAGCACGCCCAGAAGTATCTGGAACGTGGCGTAGTGGAGGTGGCACCCTTGGCGTTCATGCGCGGGCGAACACTCAACAACAGCTTCATCATCCTCGACGAAGCCCAGAACACGACACCCGAGCAGATGAAGATGTTCCTCACTCGCATCGGCTTCGGATCCAAGGTGGTCGTTACGGGTGACACCACACAAGTGGACGTACCCGATGGGCGCAGTGGGTTGGCGGGGTTGGAGCGGGTTCTGACCGGTATCGACGGACTCACCTTCGTGCACCTCGACTATTCAGATGTCGTGCGTCATCGAATCGTGGCTGACATCGTCGCGGCATACGAGCGTTCCGGCGCGGGTGCCGCCACGAGGACCCGTGCCGCAAAGCGCCGTGATTGATCGTCCCCGTTCGACGTCGCCCCGGCGTGTGGGAGGCGAGGGCGTGGTGGAGGTCTTCGTTTCCAACGAGCAGACCGACCTCGAGCTCGACGAACGTCGTTGGCAATCCCTTGCCGAACGGGTTCTCGAGGCCGAGGGTGTCCGTGGCCAGGCGGAGATGGCGTTGCTCTTCGTGGATCGCAACGCGATGCTGGAAATGAACAGGGTGCACATGGGTGCCGAGTACCCGACGGACGTGCTCGCCTTTCCGATCGACATGGTCGACAACTCGCGGGCGTCCGGTCCGACCGCGAATTCCGCATCCCCCGTCGTTGCGCGAGTCGATGCGGGGGAGATGCCACTGCTCGTCGGCGACGTGGTGGTGTGTCCCGCCGTTGCAGCCGAGCAAGCCGTGTCGCACGCAGGCACGATCGACGATGAGATCGCGCTCCTCGTCACGCACGGGGTGTTGCACGTACTCGGCTACGACCACGACAACGACGACGCTGCCGTACGAATGAGGACCCGGGAACGCACCCTCCTCGAGCAGCTCCATTGGTGCAGCCCGGCACCCCCGGAATTCAGGCAGGGCTACTAGTGCTCCTCGCTGCAACTCCGACAACCGCCGATGTGTGGATGCTCGTAGCCATCGGAGTGCTTCTGGTGTTGCTCACGCTGCTCGCCCTCGCCGAGATGTCCCTCTCCCGAATCACCAAACAGAAAGCCGAGGCCCTGGCCAGCGATGGCCACCGTCGCGGCGCGATCCTGGTGCGACTCGCGAGCGAGCCCACGAAATGGGTGAACCCGCTCCTCCTCACGGTGAACATCCTTCAGACGGTGCAGGCCACCCTCACGGGCGTGGTGTCCAACCGTTTGTTCGGCGTACCCGGGGTTGTAATCGGCGTGACGCTCAACGTGCTCGTGTTCTTCATCATGGCCGAGGCCGTACCAAAGACCTACGCAGTGTTGTACTCGGTTCGTGCCGCAACGCTCACCGCACCGTTGGTGTCGGTACTCGCCGGTTTCTGGCCGCTTCGAGTCGCGTCGAATGCCCTCATCCGAGTCACCAATTTCATCGTGAAGGGCCAGGACCTGAAGGAAGGGCCGTTCATCAGTGAGACGGAGTTCCTCGGCATCGTCCAAGCGGCAGCGAAGGATTCGGTGATCGAGGCCGAGGAACAGGAGTTGATCGAGTCGGTGATCGAATTCGGCGACACGGTCGTACGCGAGATAATGCGGCCACGACGGGACATCGTGACCGTTGACGAGACGCTCACGATTTCGGATGCGCTGGGAGTGGCGCTCGAGCACCAATTCAGTCGCATGCCGGTCATCCGAATCGACGACGACGAAATCGACGACGTTGCAGGAACGGTGAACACCAAGGACCTCATACGGCTGGAACGCGACGGGCGGGGTTTGCAGCCGGTGCGCGAAGCGATGCGCGAGGCTCACGTCGTGCCGGAGGGCAAGTCGGTGGCGGAATTGATGCGCGAGATGCAGCGCACCCAGAACCACATGGCGATCGTGGCCGATGAGTACGGGGCGTTCAGCGGCTTGGTCACACTGGAGGACTGCCTGGAGGAGCTGGTCGGTGAGATCGTCGACGAGCACGACGATGCGGACCTACGGTTCAGGCCCGCCGCGGCGGGTTCGACCCTCATCGAGGGGGCGGTCAGCCTCGATGATGTCAACGATCGCCTCGGCATCAACGTCAACCATCCCGAATACGACACCATCGGAGGATTCGTGTTCGGCATGATCGGGCGCATGCCTCGAATCGGCGACGGTGTGGACGTGGACGGCTTCCGTCTCAGTGTCGCCGAGCTCGACGGTCGACGGGTCACGTACGTTCGGTACTCGCCCCGTGCCGACGTCGTCGATGCGGGCAACTAGCGTTCCCCGTATGGAACTCTCGTTGAATGGCAAGGTCGCACTCGTAACCGGGGCATCCCGCGGAATCGGCAAGGCAATCGCCTCCCAATTTGCGGCTGCCGGCGCCAAGGTGATGATTTCTTCCCGGAAGGAGGAGGCGCTTCGTGAGGCCGCTCGGGAGATGCGCGGCGACGTCGAGATCTTCGCGGCGAACGCGGGGGATGTGGAGGCCGGACGAGCATGTGTCTCGGCAACGCTCGAACGGTTCGGAGCACTCGACATCCTGGTCAACAACGCCGCGACCAATCCGTACATGGGTCCGACACTGGAAGTCGACGAGTCGCGCTACGACAAGACCTTCCAGGTCAATCTCCGCGGTCCCCTCTTCTGGTGCAAGGCGGCGTGGGAGGGGCACCTCAAGGCACACCCCGGCGTCATCGTCAACATCGCGTCCGTCGGCGGCCTTCGTGCCGAGGGTTACCTGGGCGTTTACAACCTGACCAAGGCGGCGCTGATCCATATGACACGGCAACTCGCCGGCGAGTTGGGTCCGACGCGGGTCGTCGGTATCGCTCCCGGTCTCGTGAAGACCGATTTTGCATCCGTCCTCGTGGAGAATTTCGGAGAGCGACTTGCAGGGCAGTTGCCGATGAAGCGACTCGGTGAGCCCGAGGACATCGCAAACCTGGCATTGTTCCTCGCCTCGGACAAGGCGAGTTGGATCACGGGGGAGACCTACGTGATCGACGGTGGTGCGGGCGTGCGTTCCGGCGCGATATAGGTGCGTGAGTGCCGGATGAGTCCCGGTGCTCCCACGAGCAGCACGGCAAGGAGCATCGCTCCGGAAGCCAGGTAGGTGGTTCGCAGACCGAAGTGGTAGGCGATCTGTCCGCCGATCGCCGCGCCGATCGCTGACGTTCCCGTACCGAGGAAGCGGTAAACGCTGTTCACCCGACCGAAGAGATCGGCCGGAATCAGCCGCTGGCGCAAGCTGACCGTCAGGACGTTCCATACCGTGCCGAAGACCGCCATCAGGATTCCCGCCGTCACGACGGCGGCGACGTTCGGGAAGGCCCACGGGATGAATTCCAGGGCTGCGAACATCACGTACGAGCCGACGATCGCGGTGGTGGGGCCGAGGCGACGTGCCACACGCGCACCGACCAGTCCGCCTCCGATCGAGCCGAGGGCCGCGGCGGCGAGCAGGAGTCCGAAGCCCCTCGGTCCGAGTCCGAGCTCGTCGCGCACGAACTTGGCGAAGATTGATTGGGCGAACATGTGGCACATGTTCACCGCCCCCAGCATGAGCGCGAGAAGGCGCAGGAGGGGATGCCTCCACAACCACGAAACGCCCTCGCGAATCTCGACGAGCGGACTACGCGCATCGGGCGGGGAAGACACGGATGTCGGTGGACTTGTGCGGATCGTGGCGATCAGGAATGCGGCGAGTGCCAGCGCGGCCGCCTGTATCCCGAACGGCGCGGCGGCTGCGATGACGAACAGCCAGGCACCCACCGGCAGTCCGACGAACGAATTGGCGGCGACTTCAGCCGCGTATAGGCGCCCGTTTGCCCGCTCGAGCAGCGCCGATTCGACGATCGATGGCAGGAATGCCTGGGCGGTCATGTCGAAGAACACCTCGCCCACGGCGAGGAGCATGACGATTGCGAGGAGGATGCGAATGTTGAGGTAACCGGTGCTGACCAGCACGGCGAGGGCGAGAAAGAGCGCGGCCCGGACGGAGTTGGAGGCCACGAGGATGGTCCGTCGATTCCAGCGGTCGATGTAGACACCCGCCGGAAGCGACAGTACGAGCCACGGCAACATTGATGCAACGGCAACGGCACTGATCATCCTGGGATCGTCGGTTAGCGAGAGCGCGAGGAGCGGTGCGGCCGCGGCAACCATGCCGTCGCCGAGGTTCGAGGTGGCGGACGCTGCGAAGTGCCGCCAGAAGGCCGTGGGAAGACGGTCGGCCCGTTCATCGTTCACGACAGCGAACGCAATTCGTTGGTGAGCACCTTCCCGAGGGCACTGCGTGGCAGTTCGTCGACGATGGTGAGACGTCGCGGGGCACAGTACGACGGGAGGGTCTCCTTCACGTGGTGGCGGAGCATCTCGAGGGTCGGAACGTGCGAAGCCCTACGGACCACCACCCAAGCGGAAACGAGCGTTCCCCATTCGGCATCGGGCACTCCGCACACCGCTACGTCGGCGACGAGGGGATGTTCCCGCAATCGCTGCTCGACGACGCTGGGCCATACCTTGTTGCCGCCCGTGATGATGAGGTCGTCCTGGCGACCGTCGATACGTAGGCGGTTCCCTTCCAACGACCCGAGATCACCGGTGGGGAACCAACCGTCCTCGCTCGGCAGGGGTGCGTGACGGTATGTTCGGGCGAGGCTCGGCGATCGCAGCAGAATCCGCCCGTCGAGGATGCGTACGTCGCATCCTGGTAGGGGGACGCCGTCGTAGACGACGCCTCCGCAGGTTTCCGTCAACCCGTAGGTGCTGACCGCATTCGGTGGAAGGACGCCCGGACGTGAGCCACCGACGAGAACGACCGACCAGTCCGTGAAGTCGTGGCGGAGTACCACGGTGGGCACGACGGACGTATGCGTTGCGCCGCCACGTCGCGCAGCGGCGATCGACTCGGCCGTAATCGCCGTACCGAAGGAGAGGTCCGAGCCATGGTGGATGGCCCTGGCCAGCACGCCGAAACCGCCGATGTGTGCCGTGGGTATGCAGAGCCACCAGTGGTCGCTACTCGAGAGACGAAGTCGTTCACCCGTCATGCGCGCATGGACACCGAGGGAGGTGAACGTGTGTACCACGCCGCGGGGTGCACCGGTCGTTCCGCTCGTGGCGATGACCAACGCATCGCCATCGGAGAGGGGCTCGAGTGCCCGATACGGACGCTCCGTGATGGGTGCGATGCCATCCGTCGTGACGATCTCATCGGCGCCCATCGAAACGGCGACGGAGCGACGTACGGAGGGGGACATGCGCTGGTCGAGGGGTAGCACCGCGTGGCCCTCGTCCCAGGCCCGTTCGAGCTCGGCTCGGACTCGTGACCCGGCGGGTAGATCGAGTGCAATCAGGCGCGGCACGGGCGTCACGCTAGGTCGCCGCATGGGTTATCGTCGGCGGGCGTGACGACGGCACGACAGTGGATCCTCGGAGCCCGCCCGCGCACGCTCCCCGCTGCGGTCGCGCCGGTAGTGATCGGCTCGGCGGTAGCGACGAACTCCACCGACGTCGATCCGGAGTTCGTCATCAACGGCCTGTTGGCACTAGCCGTGAGCCTCGCGTTGCAACTCGCCGTGAACTATGCAAACGACTACTCCGACGGCGTTCGCGGAACCGACGACGATCGTCGGGGGCCGAGGCGGCTCGTCGCGTCCGGCGATGCAAGTGCGGGGGCGGTTCGATCCGCCGCCATCGTTTGTTTCGGCGGTGCCGCACTCGTCGGGCTCTTGCTGGCTGTGCGAACGACCTGGTGGCTCGTGCCGATCGGTTTGTCGTGCATCGTTGCCGGCTGGACGTACACCGGGGGGCCGAAGCCCTACGGCTACGCAGGACTCGGCGAGCTGTTCGTCTTCGTCTACTTCGGACTCGTCGCCACGGCGGGTACCGCGTACGTCGTCGGCGCCGGTGTGACGGTGTTGTCGGTGCTCTCAGGTGCGGTGTCCGGGTTCCTCGCAGTGGCGTTGCTCCTGGTCAACAACATTCGCGACGTCGAGGGAGACGGGCTGAGCGGGAAGCGAACCCTCGCGGTCCGACTCGGACCGGCGGCGGCTCGGCGCCTCTACGTGGGTTGTTACGTGGCCGTTGGGGTCGCGATCCTGGCGGCCTCCCGTTACGACTCCCTGGCGCTGATCGGTGGACTCGGACTTCTCGCGTCGTTTCCGGCAGTGTCGACGGTGCGCTCTGCGCAATCAGCAGATCGATTGATCGCTGCACTTGGGATGACCGCACGGACGCAGATCGTGGTCAGCGTTCTCTATTCGCTCGGTCTCGTCATCCAGTAGGCGATCTCGTCTGCGAGCACCAGGGGTCGTTCGAGCACCACGCTGTGCCCGCATCCCTCCATGATTCGTAGCGTTCCATCCTGCGCGAGGCCCACCAAGCGTCGGGCAATGTCGACGTACTTCTCGTCACGCGACCCGGCAACCGCGAGCAGGGGGCAACGTAGGCCGGGAATCGCAAACCACAGGGATTCCTGGCGACCCTGCCCGAATCCGCGGAGGCTTGCGGAGAGGCCGGAAGCAGTGTTCTGAACCCGGTCGGTACGGCCGGAAAGCTGTGCAGGAAGGTCGCGGAAGATCGGCTGTGCGAGCCACTCATCGAGGAATGCCTCGACACCGATCCGTTCGATTCGTGCTGCGAGCGCTTCGTCGTCGGTGGCCCGTCGCTCGCGCTCACTCGCATCCTCGATTCCGGCGGTACCGCTCACCATGACGAGGCGCTCAACGCATTCCGGGTAGTCGACCGCCGTACGGAGTGCGACCCTGGCTCCGAGGGAATATCCGACGTATGTTGCAGTTTCCCCAAGCGATGCAACGAGCCGCGAGGTCGTACCCGGATCGGCGGGTGTGTCCCGGGATTCGCCATGTCCGGGCAGGTCGACGAGCAGACAATGCGAGTCGGGCAGTACGTCAACGAGGCGACGAGCGGCATCGCGCCACGCCGAACGTGTCTGCGTGAAGCCGTGCAGGAGGACCAACCTGCGTGCTCCGCTACCGATGCGTTCGTAGGAGAGTTCGGTCATACGCTTCCTGACGGCCGCATGCCGTCACACCCCGGGGGAGAGCTTGCGAATGAGGCGTACGAGGGTTGCGGGCTCTTGTGCACCTGGAATCTGGAAGGTGTCATTGATGACGAACGTCGGAACGGATGAAACATCGCGGTCCCTGCACCACTCCAGATCGGCGGCGACGGCGAGCGAGAGCGGGTCGGACGGATCGTCGGAAGTGATGCGATCGCTCAGGTTCGGATCGACGAAACCTGCCCGGGTCGCGCACTCCTCCAACGTCGCTACGTTCGAGATGTCCCGACCCTCCGAGAAGTAGGCGCTCATTACGGACTCGTTCACGGCCAATTGGTGGCGTGGCTCGGTCCTCCCGACGTGTTTGAGCAGGCGGTGTGCCGGTGCCGTGTTCGCACGGATCGCCTGGTCCATTGCGAAGTTGATTCCGGCTTCTCTCGCAACGCGAGTCACCCGGTCGATGATCCCGTCGGCGGATGCTTCGCCCCCGAATCGGCGTGCATAGGCCTCCCGAACGGGTTGGGTGCTCCCGAGTGGAGCCGTTGGGTCGAGCTGGAAGGCGCGTAGGTGGACGTCGATGGATATCTCCGGATCCTCGTTCCTGAGTATCGTCAGGGCTGCATCGAGGTGTCGTTTGCCGATGTAGCACCACGGGCAAACGAGGTCCGACACGATTTCCAGGAGCATTGCTGCCACGATAGAGGCATGAACTCGCCCGAGGTCACGGCCACGTTCTGTGCGACCCTGCTGGATGAGTGGGTTGCGCTCGGCGTTCGGCGGGCAGTCATTGCGCCAGGCTCGCGATCGACGCCGATGGCATTGGCCATCGCCGCCAATCCAACGGTCTCGGTCGAAGTGTTCCACGACGAGCGAAGTGCTTCGTTCGCCGCGCTGGGGATGGCGAAGTCGAGTGGAGTCCCGACGGTTCTCCTCTGCACCTCGGGTACGGCAGCCGCCAACTTCCATCCGGCCGTCGCCGAGGCCTCACATGCCGAGGTCCCGCTCATCGTCCTGACCGCCGACAGGCCACCGGAATTGCAGGGCATCGGTGCAGCGCAGACCATCGACCAGAGGAACCTGTACGGCTCGGCCGTCCGTTCGTTCGTCGATGTTGGAGTCCCCGATGATGATGATCGTGCCGGCTGGCGACGGATCGCCCGACGACTCCACGCGATGAGCACGGGGGATCGGCCTGGTCCCGTGCACATGAACCTCCCGTTCCGTGAGCCGCTCCTGGGTGTGAGTGGAAGCCTGCCGGAGCGTGGCGATGAACCGGGCCGCCGAAATCACAAACCCGTCGGGACCGAGACGCTGTCTCGCCTCGTCGCTCGCCTCGGCAACCGACGCGGTGTAATCGTCGCCGGCGCCCGCGGCCCGACACCGAACCACCTACTCGCCCTCGCACGGCGGCTTCAGTGGCCGGTCCTGGCCGATCCGCTCGGCGGTTGTCGGGGCGATTCCGCGCTCGCCGTGCGTCATGCCGATGCGTGGTTGCGCGATCCCGACCTTGCAACCCGCTTCGTCCCGGAGGTCGTACTGCGTTTCGGATCGGTGCCGGCCTCGAAGGTGGTGAACTCCTGGTTGCGTGATTCCGCGGCCGAGCTGACGGTCGTCAGCGATTCGTCGTTCCTCATCGATCCAGACCGACGTTCATCGATGCACGTCGTTGCTGATCCGGATGTCCTCTGCACCGATCTGTCCCCGGTGGTCGCGCCGGTCGACCGGTCCTGGTCCACCCTGTGGGAGACCGCCGAGGAGTCGGCTCGTGTTGCGGTCGCGGGACTGCTCGACGATGAGCCACGGTTGAGCGAGCCCGGTGCGGCACGAACGACCGTGCGTGAACTTCCCGAGGGCTCGTCGCTCGTCGTTTCGTCGTCGATGCCGATCCGCGACGTGGAGTGGTACTCGGCGTCGAGTGCACACTTGACGGTCCTCGCCAATCGTGGGGTGAACGGCATCGACGGGGTCGTCTCCACCGCCGTTGGCGTCGCACTCTCCCACGGCGGACCGACCGGACTGTTGATCGGCGACGTCGCATTCCTCCACGATTCGAATGGTTTGATCGGATTGATGGATCGCCGTGCCGACGTGCGAATCGTGGTCGTCGACAACCACGGGGGAGGCATCTTCTCCTTCCTTCCCCAACGTTCGTCCTTGGGCGTCGAGCGGTTCGAGCAGTTGTTCGGTACCCCACACACGTCGGACGTGGAGAAACTGGCGGGGGCCCACGGAGTTCCCGCCGTGTCCGTCGTCTCGACGAGGGATCTTGCCGAGGCGCTGGCTCTACCAGGACCGCGTGTGATCGTCGTGCGAAGCGACCGGCAGGAGAACGTGGCGGTTCACGATGCCGTTCACGCCGCAGTCCAAGGCGCACTGCGGTGAATCGACACGTACATCCGTCTGGTCAGGCCGAATCTACGGACGGATGATGGCAGCAAGCATCGCCTGAAACTTGGCTTGCGTTTCGGCAAGTTCGGCGCCCGGGACGCTGTCGGCCACGATTCCGCCCCCGGCGAAGAGTCGTGCCCGTCTCCAGTCCGCCGAGAATTCCGCGCAGCGAATCGTTACTGCCCAGGTGCCGTCGCCTCTCCCGTCGTACCAGCCCACCGCACCTCCATAGCGACCACGATCCATTCCCTCGCATTCGGCGATCAATTGCAGTGCCGCTTCGCGTGGATGGCCACCGAGGGCCGGTGTGGGGGACAATGCGGCCACCAACTCGAAGACGTGCGGAAGCGGATTCGAGAGACGTCCTTCGACCCTCGTGCCGAGATGCTGGACGTTGGCCACCGCGACGATGTCGGGCTCGGGTTGCCAATCGAGGTACGAGCACCACTGAAGCAGGGTGTCGTGCACCATCTCGATGACGATGCGGTGCTCGACCTGATTCTTCTCGCTCGCACGAAGTTCGGCGGCGAGACGCGCGTCGTTTGCCGGGTCGCCCGTTCGAGGCGTGGTCCCGGCCAGCGGGAGGCTGCGGATGACGTCCCCGCGTCGTTCGACGAGCAGCTCCGGCGATGCACCGACCAGCCCGTCCACCAGGTAGCGGTAGCACGACCCGAACGACGCCCGCAACCGTCCGAGCAGTGAGGTGAGGTCGACCGCCACGGACGACTCGACGATGACGTCCCTGGCGATGACGGCCTTCTGGATGTCACCGCGACGTACCGCATCGCGTGCGGCAACCACTGCCGCCAGGTATCGGTCGAGGGACACACCCGGTCGTACGCTGAACGATGCCGAACCGATGGTCGGGGCGTCATCACGGTTGAGGGCGGAGACGACCAAGGACTCGGCATCTGCCGGAAACGTCACCCACGTCTCGCCGGTTTCCGTGTGCACGAAACTGACCTGGGGCACGACCGCCCATCCCTTCGTGCCGTCGAACGAGTGCCAGCCGATTGCGACGCCGCCGACGCCCGGTCGATCGGTGTCGCCGTCGATGCGCAGATCGCGCAGGAACCGTTGGACCTCGGCATGGCTTCCGCCTGCAAGCACGCCGACTCCGGCGAAGCCGACATCCTCGCGGACGAACAAGGCGTCACCGGTGCGAACGAGCGACTCCAGCAGTGGTTGGTGATCGGTGAACTCGGTGAGTGGTCGCGAGATGAGCGTGTGCGTCATGACCGCGTCGCAGTGATCAGCTGGGTGAGTCCTCCCGATAGCTGGCGGTGCCGAACGTCGATGAATCCGACTTCGGCGAGTTCCTGCAACATCTGGCCGACCGGTGGCAGGTACGACACGCTCCGCGGGAGGTACCGGTACGCCGCGCGGTCGGAGAGGAGTCCACCGATTACGGGAACCACCTTTCCGAAATACAGGGCGTTGCCGAACCGCACGATTGGATTGGTCGGTACGGAAACGTCCAGGAGTGCGATACGGCCACCCGGGCGGATGACCCGCGCAAGTTCGCCGAAGAACTTGGGAAGACTGGTGAAGTTCCGGAGTGCGAATCCGCAGGTCGCACCGTCAACGGAGGCCTGACGCAGTGGTTGGTGGAGTGCATCGGCCTGCACCCTCGGAGCAGCGCTGGTGTCGGCTCGAAGCATCCCGAGGGAGTAGTCACAAGAGATCGGCTGGAGTCCACGGCGGCTAAGTTCCCTGCACAGATCCCCGGTACCGCTCGCGATGTCGAGTACCAGGGACCCGTCGGGGAGTCCCAGTTCGGAAACGGTCGTCCGCCGCCAACGCACGTCGAGGCGGAAGGTCATGATCCGATTGACCCGGTCGTACCGGGGCGCTATCGCGTCGAACATCTCCCGGACGGCACGGGACTTCTCGTCGCCGCTCGGTAGCGAGTCGGTATCCCAACTGCGCCTTCGATCCATGACCCGGCAAAGGCTACGGTGGGTTCGACGGGGCGGTGCCGGATACCGACCGTCGAACGGACCCAGGACCATGATCGACTTCACATTCCCGCCGGAGGTCGAGGACGTTCGCCTCCGCGTGCGTCGTTTCATGGACGAGCAGGTCCGTCCGCGTTGGGAATCGATCGATCAAGGGGATCGCAAGCAGGTCGTGAAGGCGATCGTCGAGCTTCGTACACGGGCACGATCCGAGGAGCAGCTCTGGCTTCCCCACATGCCCGCGGAGTGGGGCGGAATGGGACTCGGTCCGACGGCGATGGCCGCCGTATCGGCCGAGGCGGCCAAGGTATCGATCGGACCGTACGTGTTGAACGCACAGGCACCCGACGAGGGCAACCAGCACACCCTCCTCCACTGGGCCACGCCGGAACAGAAGGAGAAGTACCTGCGACCACTTTGCGAGGGTACGGCGAGATCGTGTTTCGCGATGACCGAGCCCGAGGTTGCCGGCAGTGACCCTACGTTGATCCGTACGCACGCCTACCGGGACGGCGACGAGTGGGTCATCAACGGTCACAAGTGGTTCATTTCCGGGGCGCGAGGTGCACAGTTCGCCCTCCTGGTTGCCCGAACGGAGGAGAATCCGGAATTGCCGCAGGCCGCGAACTCGTGCTTCATCGTGGACATCCCGAGCGACGGCTTCAACATCGTCCGGGACATCGAAACCATGTCCGGAAGCCACAACCACTGCGAAATCGAGATTCGGGACCTGCGGGTGCACGCTTCCCAGATGCTCGGTGGACGCGGACAGGGACATTTGCTCGGGCAGTACCGGCTGGGACCGGCGCGTCTTGCCCACTGCATGCGCTGGATTGGTCAGGCGGAGACCGCGCTCGACATGATGGTCGATCGCTCGCTCAATCGGTTCTCCCACGGCTCATTGCTCGCCGAGAAGCAGGGGATTCAGTGGTTGATTGCGGACTCCGCGGTCGAGTTGTACCAGTGCAAGTTGATGGTGCTCCACGCCGCCTACAAGATCGAGCACGGTCTTCCGTTCACCTCGGAGGTGTCGATGGCGAAGCACTTCGTCGCCAACAGCCTCTGGCAGATCGTCGATCGTGCGATTCAGGTTCACGGAGCACTGGGGTATTCGAACGACACACCCTTGGCCCGCATGCTCCAGCAAGCGAGGTGGAGCCGTTTCGCCGACGGGGCAGACGAGATTCACCAGATGCGAATCGCACAGCGCACCATCGCGGCGTTCAAGGATCACGGAACGACGAAGTCCGCAACGGGCGACCTGCCCCTCTGACGGATCATCGGCGAGGAACACCACGAACGGAAGGGATGGGAGATTAGCAATGACGAAGCCAATATTCGGGGTCTTCATGCCCCAAGGCTGGAAGATGGAACTGAAGGGCATCGAGGATGACCAGGCGAAGTGGGCGACGGCGGTGGACATCGCCATGCGAGCGGAGCGTTTGGGATTCGACTCGATCTGGGTTTACGACCATTTCCACAACGTTCCGAAGCCCGCGCACGAGGCGGTATTCGAGTGCTGGACGACCATCGCGGCGATCAGTCAGCGGACCTCGCGGATCCGCCTCGGCCAGATGGTCGGATGCAATCTGTACAGGGAGCCGGCATTGCTGGCGAAGATCACGTCCACCGTCGACGTGATCAGTGGCGGACGCCTGGACTGGGGCATCGGTGCCGGATGGTACGAGAACGAGTGCCGCGGGTACGGCTACGAGTTCCCCGTACCGAAGGATCGCATCGGCATGCTGCGCGAATGCGTCGAGATCGTCAAGTCGATGTGGACGGAGACGGAGACGACGTTCAACGGCAAGTACTACACGTTGGAGCGTGGTAACTGCGATCCGAAACCCGTGCAGAAGCCGCGGCCGCCGATCTGGATCGGTGGCGGCGGTGAGCAACTCACGTTACGCGTGGTGGCCAGACACGCCGATTTCGCGAACTTCGGTGGAACCCTCGAGGATTTCAAGCGGAAGAAGGAGATCCTGGCCGGACACTGCAAGGACGTCGGACGCGACTTCGACGAGATCGGCCTCACCTGGTCACCGGAAATCTTCATCCGCGAAACCCGGGCGGAGCTCGATGCCGCCGGCTCTCGGAGCCTGTGGGGTCACCCCATCGAGCAGTGGCGTGCAACGTCGCTCGTCGGTACACCCGACGAAGTGAGCGAGAAAATCGCCGCGTACATCGAACTGGGATGCGTCGGCTTCGTTCCATGGTGCGCCGACTACCCCGAAACCACCACGCTGGATCTATTCGCCGTCGTTGCACGCCAGTTCCGCTGAACCGCCGCTGACGCCGGTGATCGGCCTGGACTCAGGCGAAGTACGTGCGAAAGACCAGCTCGGCGACGCAACTTGGTTTGGTTGCACCCTGGATCTCGAAGGTCGCCTCGAGCGTGAGTTGTAGTCCGCCGGCAATCTCCTCGACTGCCAGGAGCTTTGCCCCCAGGCGCAGGCGCGCGCCGACGGGTACCGGCGACGGGAACCGGATCTTGTTGGCACCGTAGTTGACGCCCATGACGGCTCCCTCGATGCCGTAGATCTCCGGAAGGAGACGCGGTCCGAGGGACAGGGTGAGATAACCGTGGGCGATCGGCGCACCGAACGGACCCTTCTTCGCGCGCTCCACGTCGATGTGGATCCACTGATGGTCCCCGGTTGCATCGGCGAAGGTGTTCACCATCTCCTGCGTCACCGTGATGTAGTCGCTGTACCCGAGGTGCTGGCCAACGTTGGCCTTGACGCCGTCGATGCCCTTCATGATGGTTTTCGTCATGGACTAGTGATACCAGATTCGCTGGTGCTCGCGGCTCTGGCGGTGGAGAAGCAGTGCGAACAGGGCTCCATCCATTGCAAACGACAGGAGGCTGGCTCCGAAGAGCCGGTACCGGATTGGCGCCCCGAGCTGACTGTACGCCACGAAGGTGAGCACGAACGGCGAAGCAGCAGCTGCGACCGACACCCGCCAGCCGACCCTCCGCTCGTTTGCCATGAGAAATCCGCCGAGCACGTAGCCGGCCGCCACGAGTAGACCCAGCAGCAACCCGAGCGCATAACGCTCGCGGAAATAATGCAGGACTCCGCCGCCATCCACAACCTCGACGAGCGCAAAGAACCCGTTGAAGTAGAGCAACCACGTCGCAATCTGTAGGGTTTGCGGCTGCATTCGGTCCAGCCATTTGCGTCGATCGAGCATCCGAAGAGTCTGGCAGAGCGCTGGGCGGGCTGCGCGGCGGGCGGGGTTAGCGTTCGGTGCGATGCGAAGCGGGTTCGTGAGCCTGATCGGGCGTCCGAACGTCGGCAAGTCCAGCCTGATCAATGCTGCCTGTGGTCGGAAGGTCACGATCGTGTCGGACAAGCCGCAGACGACGCGAACGAGGGTCAGGGGTGTCGTCCACAGGGATGAATCGCAAATCGTCTTCGTCGATACTCCGGGAATCCACAAGCCCGTCACCGAACTCGGACGACGCGTGAACACCACCGCCATCGACTCCATCCGCGAGGTTGACATCACCGCGCTCGTCGTGGATGCGACCCAGACGTTCGGTCGCGGTGATCGATTCGTTGCCGAACGCCTCGACATGACGCGCAGTGTCGTGGTTCTCAACAAGATCGACCGTGCCGATCGTGCCCAGGTGGTGCGGCAGCTTTCGGCATTGGCCGAACTTGATGCGCTCGCCTTCTTCCCGGTCTCCGCGCGCACCGGGGCCGGGGTCGACGTGCTCGTGGATTGGCTCGGATCGAACCTTCCCGAGGGCGCTGCGTTGTTCCCACCCGACATCGTTCGTGAGACCCCCGATACCCAGTGGGTCGCGGATCTCGTGCGGGAACAGTTGTTGGCGCACATGCGCGAGGAGGTCCCGTACTCCATTGCAACCCGCGTGACGGAATACGAATGGCCGAGGGTGCGTTGTGAGATCGTCGTAGAACGCGAAAGTCAGAAGGGCATGGTCATCGGCAAGGGAGGCCATGTGCTTCGCGACGTTGGAATCGCGGTTCGTCAGCAGATGGCGGAGGGTGCGTACCTCGAACTACACGTCGTGGTTGAGGACGATTGGCAGCATCGCCCCGACCTCATCGAGCGTCTGGGTTACTGACGATCGGCATCGCTGCATCGTCAACCGCTCGCGGATAGTACGGCGAGGTAATCGTCGTAGGTAACGGCCGAACCGGGTGACGTGAGATCGCCTGCCCCGCGCGGTACCGGAATGTCGGCCCCATCGACGTTGAAGATGACCTGTCCGATGCCGGGACGTCGCGTCAGCGTCAGGACGATTTGCGCAATGGCGAGCCGCTGGTCCAGTGGCTCGAGCTCGGATAGGAACGGTGAGGCTGCGGAGACTCGTGCAACGCCACGTCGCACGTCGATCGTGGCCGTCATACCCCTGGGAAGTGCGCTGCGTAGTCCGGCGTCCTGTGTGGCGTCGTCGAGGCCGGTCAGCAACGTATCCAGCACCTGGGTCGGGGTCGCGGGGCTCACGATCAGACGCTGGGACCGAACCACGCGGTTGGCGCTGACGAAGTACAACTCCACGTCGTCGTAGAGAATCTCGACGACGGTGGTCGTTACGTCGACTTCGTCTCGTTCCACCGTTGCATCCGTTGATGCAACCGATGTGGCGACGAGCACGTCCGGAATCTCGGAGGCTTCGAGCGGTACGAACCGCCCCTCATCGGGAACGCCGCAGGCTCCCGCCAAGAGCATCGCTCCGAGGACGTAAGCGACCGGTCGTACCCGCCGGGAGCCGATCATCGTCGACCCCTCGGGATGACAACCACGAAACGCGCTCCACCGCTCGGTGACGTGTCGACGTAGGCCTTCCCACCGAGGGCATCCGCATGCTCGGACACGATGGCCAAACCGAGCCCGCTTCCGACGCTGTTACGTGAGGCCGTACCTCGTGCGAATCGCTCGAAGATGCGCAATCGTTCGCTGACCCCGACACCCGGTCCGTTGTCGTCAACGATGAGAAGAAGATCGTTCGCATCGTCGCTGCTGAGCATGATCTCCGACGCTCCACCCGCATGGTCGCGGGCATTGTCGAGGAGGTTGAGGAGGATGCGCTCGATGCGCCGGCGATCCACGACGACGACGTCATTCTCGCCGAGGTCCGATACCACCAGGACGTCTCCGTAGCCGTGGCGTGCGGCAATCCGCTCGATGAGCGGGGCGAGGTGCAACTCCTCGGCGTTGTCCTGGCCGGCGCGGGCGTCGAGTCTGCTCAATTCCAGGAGATCGAGCACGGTTCGATCAAAGCGTCGAACCTGATTCACGATGATGTCGAGGGCTTGACGGTTCCGCTCGGAAAGCTCAGCTGCACGACCCTTCAGCACCTCAACGGCCGCGCCGAGCGAGGTTATCGGTGACCGAAGCTCGTGGCTGACGTCACTGGCGAATCGCTCCTCTCGCTCGATGCGTTCCTGGACGGCGTCCGCCATTCCGTTGAAGCTTGTCACCAGCTGCTGAAGATCGGGATCGGAGCCCGGTTCGAGCCTGGTGTTCAGCGAACCGCGGGCAATCGTTGAAGCCGCCTCGGTGACGCGTCGCAGCGGCAGTAGGACGTTGCCACTCAGCAGATAGCCCAGGCCGCCGGCGACGACGGTGATGGCAAGAACTGCTGCTACCAGGGTTGAGCGGATGGTGCCCAACGTGTCGGCAACGTCACTGATCGGGAAGATCTCGAAGTACGTGGCATCGATTGCGGGGATGTCGATGGCCACGGCCTCGTACGGGCGGTCGAGAAAATCGACCCGCTGGACGCCGCTGGCCCCTCCGATCGCATTGCCGACGAAGTCGGCCGGGAGGTTCGATTGGGTGAATCGCAGTGGCGCCTGGGCATAGAAGAGGTTCTCGGAGCCGAGGTGAAGCACGGCGAAGCCCCCGGGCTGCGTGCGCAGATTGGTGACGACCTCACCGGCGTCCACGCGGGAAACTCCGACCAGCGTGCGCACGAGTTGGGCATTCGCGAGGGCCTGTTCGCGTGCCGAGAGTGTGGCATTGTCCACCAAGTAGTTGCGCGTTGCGGTGAAGGTCACGACACTGAGGATGACGACACCGGTGAACGTGGCGAGGGCGAAATATGCGACGATCCGCGAGCGCAAACCGGGACGCAGCCTCAGGCCCCCGACGTGCAGGCGGGAGTTCGGAGTCACGCTGGCCACCGTTCAAGCATGGCGCAACGACGGCGAGCCGGCGGCACCAAGGGGGAGCATGGTGACCGCCGGCTCGCAACTACAGCGTGATGCATCCGTATGACGGGACTCCGCCGATTGTGTGCGTTTTGTGTAACGAACGACGGCGCCTTGGCAGACTGCCAGGTGATGGCACGGGTGCTCCTGGTCGAAGACGACGCCGGCATTCGCGCGGCCCTCGGTCTGGCGCTCGAGGACGAGGGCTACGACGTCTCGCAGGCCCCCAACGGTCGTCTCGGCCTGGCCCACGTCGCAAGCGAACAACCGGACATCGTCCTGCTTGATCTACGGCTGCCCGACGTGTCCGGGTTCGAGGTGTGCCGCGAGATACGACAGCGCAGCAACGTACCGATCATCATCGTGACGGCGCAGACTGATACGCACGACCTCGTTGCCGGCCTCGAGGCCGGAGCCGATGACTACGTCACGAAACCCGTGAACACCAAGGAGTTGGCGGCCAGGATACGAGCCGCGCTGAGGCGCCTCGTTCGGGAGGCATCCGGGCGCACACCCGACGTGGTTCGTTTCGGCGACGTCGAGTTGCGCAGGGATGCGGGCACCGTGTCAAAGGCGGGAGCGGAGGTTGCCCTCACCAAGACCGAGCTGCGATTGCTGATCGAGTTCATCGACCATCCGAACATGGTCCTCAGTCGTGATCAACTGCTCGAAAGAGTCTGGGGTTACGACTACCTCGGTGACAGCCGCCTGGTCGACGCACACATCCGCCGTCTCCGCGTGAAGATCGAGGACGCCCCGAACGAGCCGCGCTTCATCGTTACCGCGAGAGGTCTCGGGTATCGCTTTCAGGCAGAGGGCTGACGCACGGTGACGTTTCGCCGTCGCAGATAGAAACGTTCGACGTCTTCCAGCGAGGCGGTCTCGGGAATGTGCGAGACGCCGGCGAGCACCTTGGTCTTGTAACGCTTGGTGGCCAGTCGCGAATCGAGGATCGCCACCACCCCGTGGTCGCGAGCCGACCGAATGAGCCGACCGGCGGCCTGGGCGAGGGTCGCTGCCGCCATGGGAACATCGACGCTCATGAATGCGCCCGGACCGGCATGTTCACGCCGCGCATCTAGGAGCGGGTCGCGAAGTGCCGGGAACGGCACCTTGTCGATGATGACGAGTCGAAGTGCATCACCCGGAACATCGACACCCTGGAAGTAGCCCCGCGTCGCGAACAGGCACGATCGTTCATCCGTTCGGAACGCCTCGAGCAGTGCCTTCTTGGGCATGTCATCCTGGGCGTGCAGCACGATGCCCGCACCGAGGGAGCCGCGCAAGGATTCGACGGCGAGCGCCATCGCGGAACGGCTGGTGAAGAGCACGAGGGCCGAACCTCCGGACAGCGTTACGAGTTCGGTGATGCGTTCATGAACGCGTTGTGCCCGAGTTGGATGGTTCGGCTCGGGCAGGTCGGCCGGGAGGTAGAGCAACGAGTTCCGGCGGTAGTCGAACGGACTTGCCACCCGTACGAGGTCGTCGTCATCGATGTCGAGTCCCAGTCGTCTGGGTAAGCCCGCCGGAATCGTGGCGGACGTGAGGATGGCAACGGTATCGCTCCAAACCGGCCGGAGAACGCCGTCAACCCGCAACGGTGCTGCGGTGAGTCGCGGTGCATTGCGGGACTCGCTGACGAAATACACCATCTCGGAGTTGGACGCGAGCACCGCGGTGAGATCCTCACGTAACCGTTCGGTGCCACGCTTCGCGCGCAGCACTTCGGGACTCTCGTCGGAGGCGGCTCGCACTCCTTCGAGGATCAAGTCGACCTGCGCAAGCATGCCGCGAATGATGTCGGCCAGGTCCGCAGGGAGACCGTCCTTGAATCGCTCGAGATGACCGGCGGACGTGGCGAGTGCGTTGGGAACCTTCTGTGAACGCAGTGCCTTGCGAGCCGTCTCGGCGGCCTGGGCGATGGCTCGCGGTGTCAGCACGATCGAGGCGGTGTCGCTGACCACGTCCTCCAATTCGTGCACCTCGTCGAAGACGACGACGTCGTGGTGGGGGAGGAATTCCCGGTCGTGTTGCAGGTCGAGACCGTAGAGGCTGAAATTGACGACCACCACGTTTGCAGCGGAAGCACGTTCACGGGCACGTTCGGAATAGCAGGACTCGCCGAATGCGCAACGGGCAGCACCGGGACATTCGTCCGAGCCGATACTTACCTTCCGCCAGGCAGAGTCACTCACCGGGAAGGGCACGTCGGAATGGTCGCCACTCTCGGTTTCCGACGACCACTCGATCAGGCGCAGTGTTTCGCGGCGGGTTGTTGCAGACTCCGCGTCGAACTCCAACGAGTCGTGGGCGGTTTCAATCTCGTTCAAGCGCTGCCTGCAGAGGTAGTTGTTGCGTCCCTTCAGGACCGCCCATGTGAATTCGATATCGGGGTCGTCCCTGGTGGCCGCCTCGAGCAGGGGAAGGTCGGCGCTGGCCAGCTGGTCCTGGAGGGCCTTGGTGTACGTGGCTACGACGGCAGTCTGACCGGCGGCAAGAACGGGAACCAGGTAGCCGAGCGTCTTGCCCGTCCCCGTTCCGGCTTGAATCACGAGTGGACGCCGGGTTTCGATTGCATCGGCAACGTGACGCACCATGTCGAACTGGCCATCACGCTGCTCGGCCGATTGCAGCGAGCCGATCACCCGTTCAAGGAGATCGGTGGCGCGACGTGCGGCGGGTGTCACGCTGGTGCGCGTCCGACCAGCGCGATAGCGGCGTCGAGTTCCTCGGTCCCGAAGTCCGGCCACGAGCAATCGGTGAAGAGCACCCGGGCGCCCGATGCCTGCCACAACAGGAAGTTGGAGACGCGGGTCTCGCCCGACGTCCGAACGAGCACGTCAACCGGTGGCAGTGATGGGTCGTACATGTTTCGGGATATGGCGTCGATCGACGCCCCACCGTCGTCCATGGCACGGGATACCGCCCGCACGATCTCCGCCCGACTTCCGTAGTCGAAGGCGACGGTTAGGACCATTCCGGTGTTGTGGCGTGTGTCCGCGATTGCCTGCCGGATCGCCTTCTGAACGTTCGGCGGCGTGCGCGAGTCGGGCTCGTCGAAGGGTCGACCGATCCAGTTGACGCGGACGTTGTGGGCGTTCAATTCCTCGATGCGGCCGAATAGCTTCCGGTGGAGGCCGAGGATGTGCCGGATCTCGGAGGGTGGGCGTACCCAGTTCTCCGTGCTGAAGCCGAAGACGGTGAGCCAACCAACATCGCGGGCTGCGGCCTCGCGTACGACCGATGCCAGCGCCTCCTCTCCGGCGGTATGTCCCGCGGTCCTCGGGAGCCCGCGCCGACGTGCCCAGCGACCATTGCCGTCCATGATGCAGGCGATGTGGAGTCGGGAGGCGGGCTGCGGCGACGGGGGCATGGTGCGTACGGGTAACTATCTACTAGTGCGAGGATGTATCAGTCGTGAATGCCACAAATCTCTCACATATCCTGCTGTGCGCTGGGACCGTGCGGGAGTGGGCCGATACCACCGTCGATGGATGGCGGGAGAGGATTCGCCTCATTGCAGGTGCCTCGATTGCCGGGGGCGCTGCGTGGGCGACGATCGTGCCGAACGGCCAGCCAGACGCGGGAGGAGCCGCCATCGTCCGCGAGAGGCTGGTCGGCGAACTTGATGGCGTTCGGTATGCGGAACGTGTCGTGTTGCACTCGGACGACGGCGTGACGGTCATCGTCGATCCGCTCGCCGACGGCAGGGCGCGAATCGCCGACGCAGTGACACGGTTGGGAAGCGGGGTCGTCAGCGAGCAACGGCTGTCGTCGGTGCTCTCGGCGCCGGCCCCGGGCGAACCCGATTTGATCGTGGTGCTGGGTGCGGCGGACCACTTGCCGGCATCCCTCGTCTGGGAGCTCGCATATGCAGAACTGGTCTTCCTCGATGCACCGTGGAGTGCCCTCGATTCCGAACACCTGGAGATGGCCGTCGATGATTTTCGGCGACGTAACCGGCGTTTCGGGGGACTCGATTCCTGATGCCGCTCTACCGCGACGTCGGGGTTGTGGTTCGTACCCACAAACTCGGGGAAACCGATCGCATCGTGACGGTGGTGACCCAGGACTCGGGTCGGATCAGGGCCGTCGCGAAGGGCGTTCGCAAGCCGGGTTCGCGGTTCGGTTCACGGTTGGAGCCGCTCAGTCACGTGCAACTGCAGCTCTACCGGGGTCGGGAGCTGGACGTCGTCAATCAGGTTGAGTTGGTCGAGGTGGCGAGCGGAATCCGCTCGAGTCTGGAAGCAACCACGGATGCCATGGCGATGTGTGAGATGGTGGACCAGTTGTCGCACGATCGCGCACCAGCGCCGCATCTGTACCGGATGCTGGTCGGCGCGCTCCGCCAGTTGGACACCGCCTATGGGCCGTTGGTGTTACCGGCCCTACAGCTCAGACTGTTGGAGGTGGAGGGGGTCGGGCCGCGGGTGGATGGTTGCATCCGCTGCGGAATCGGTGAGTCACTCGTTGCCTTCGACGTGGCCGAGGGGGGAGTCCAATGCGCCGATCATCGTCGCGGCGGCTCGATGTCCGGTCCTGCCATTGCGGTCTTGCAGCGGATCCTCGGTGGTGATGTCGCGGGCACGCTTCGTCGAACCGATCATCAGGAGTCGACCGTCCGTGAGGTCGTCGTCGTGGCACGTACGTTGATCGAACGTCACCTCGAACGACGTCTGCGTGCCTCTTCGCTCTTCGAGGCGCCCCCACTCGTTTGACATCGTTGCGCGATGAGGCGCACCGATTTGGGTAGCCTGCTCGGGATGCCTGCCAAGGATTTGGACCAAATCGTCAACCTGTCCAAACGCCGGGGTTTCGCGTTCCCGAGCGCCGAAATCTACGGGGGATTCCGCTCTTCGTACGATTACGGGCCTCTCGGCGCACTGATGTTACGCAACGTCAAGGATGCATGGATCCGCGCAATGGTGCAGCAACGCAACGACGTCGTACTCATCGATGCCGCAATCCTCAACCCCCCGCAAACGTTCGAGGCGAGCGGCCATCTCGCCAATTTCAGTGATCCCCTCGTCGACTGCACCGTTTGCAAGCGTCGCTTCCGACAGGATCAGCTCGAGTCGCGCGACTGTCCGCAGAAGATGAAGGGGTGCGCCTTCACCGAGGCTCGAGCCTTCAATCTCATGTTCAAAACGCATGCCGGTCCGATCGAGGGTTCGGGTGCCGAGGTGTACCTCCGACCGGAGACGGCACAGGGCATGTTCGTGAACTTCGCGAACGTCCTGGCCACCAGCAGGAAGAAGCCGCCGTTCGGGATCGCACAGGTCGGTAAGTCGTTCCGCAACGAGATCACGCCCGGAAACTTCATCTTCCGCACCCGCGAATTCGAGCAGATGGAGCTCGAGTTCTTCGTGCCTCCTAGCGAGGGTCCGAAGTGGTACGACTATTGGAAGACGACCCGTCTCGAGTGGTACGTGGCACACGGGATTCCCCGCGACATGCTCCGGC
>JBIJCI010000035.1:0-16760 GCA_044344715.1 Ilumatobacteraceae bacterium
GCTGACCGGCAACGGACTTCGCCTCACCACTGCCGATGGCACGTACTTCTTCTACGCCCACCTCGACACCATCGCCCCGAACATCACCGTCGGAACGCCGGTGCGTGCCGGGCAGATCCTTGGAACGAACGGCTCGACCGGCAACACCACGACGCCGCACCTCCACTTCGAGGTGCACCCGCGCGGTGGTGCCCCGATCGATCCGACACCGATCGTCGCGGCGGTGAACGCCTGCCACATCACGGAGCCGCTCCCGCAGCCGTAGTGATGAGGGCGTCACGCCCGATGAACCGACACCCGTGACGACGGGTGCCCGGGGGTTGATCGCGGAGCGACGCGATGTGAGAACCACGTCGCTCCGCGAATCAGCCGTCGGAGGGCCGAATGCGGCCGCCGCCCTGACTCAGTACGTGTGGTCGACCGGATCGAGATGCGAGTTGTCGGCCAGTCTGGTCAGGCTGAAGATGAATCCATCGCCGATCTCCAATGCTTCGAGCCGGCTTATCGATGCGTGACCAATGACGAAACGCTCCCATTCCCACGGGGTTGGGGCCAGACCCAGCAGGTGGCAGATGAACACACTGTTCGTTCCTGCATGGGCAACGAATGCCAACCGGTCGCCGGGTTCCTCGATGTGCCAAACGGGTAACTCGTGCTCGATTCGGAAGATGCCGCGCTGATTCAGGAACTCGGTGGCACCACGGTGGATTCGCTTGGTGAAGTCGCTGACGGGCTCGCCACCCTCGAGTCCGTGCCAACGCTCGGCGGCCGGGCGCCGCTTCTCCTCGCGATAGGCCGCCTCGGCCTTCTCGGCGGGGTTGCCCTGCCAGATCGGGCTCCTGATCTCCTCCAGCCACGGTTCGATGACCTCACCGCGACGTTGGGCGTCGAGTACCGGTGCCGCGGTTTGACGGGTACGAAGCAGTGGTGAAACGTATACGTGATCGAAATGCTCGTTCTCCAGGCGGTCGGCGAGCCTCCGTGCCTGCCGGTGACCACGGGCCGTGAGCGGTGGATTGTCCTGGCTCAACCCCTCGCGTACCCACTCGGGCTCGGCATGACGGATCAGTGTCAACTGCACGGCGCAGAGGCTAGTTGTCCGGTGTGGTCGTGGGTGGTGTCACCACTCCGCAGGAGACGAATGTCCGGCGAACGACCGAGAAGTACTCTTCATCGGACAGGTCGATGTCGCGTGCATCGGCGAACGTGGTGCCGAGCGAGCGGGCGATGCATTCCGCCTCCGTGGATACCACTGCAACCCCGTAGGTCTCACCGATGAGGAAACCGATCGCCCGTAACTCGTTCTGTGTCACGGACTGGTCCTCCGCGGCATCGAGCCGCGGTTCCTCGCCAACCTCGGGCAGCGGCAGTGTCGTGCCGGTCACGGCGAACAACGGGTTGCTGTCCTCGATCGCCGACTGGCACCGTTGAACGAAGAACTCCTCGACGGAATCTGCCGCCGTCGATACGGATGTTTCGGCGAAGGCAGCCCGTGCCGCAGCGACGGAAGGATCCGTCATCGCAACCCCGGGATTCCACATGACACCATCGAACGCCACGACGAGTTGCCCGTAGGCAGCGAGCAGGACTCCGAGCGGTTCGCGGAGCGGACGTGGCGACACCTCGCGGAGCAACTGCACCTGGTCGACCACCGCCGATACGGAGTCCTCGAGTTCGACCGAGGTCGTCTGCTCGAGCTCCGTTACCGCGCGCTCCGCACGTTGTCGCGTACTCGAAAAGAGCGGGCCACGAGCGCAGGCCTCCCCTGCCGAGTCGGTCGAACAGGACGACGCCACCACGAGGACGAGGACCACCCCACACAAGAGTTGCGAATGGTGCCGGCTCACGACTTGGTTGCTGCCAGCCATGCGTCGTACATGCGACGGTATTCGCCTCCCTGCTCCATCAACCTCTCGTGCGGACCGTCCTCGAGGACCCGGCCATTCGCGAGCAATACGACCCTGTCGGCCCGTGACGCCGTCGACAAGCGGTGGGCAATGGAGATCGTCGTACGGCCTTCGGAGAGCTTCCGGAGGGCCCGTGCGAGCCTCACCTCCGTGAGGGCGTCGACCGATGAGGTTGCCTCGTCGAGGATGAGCACGTCGGGATTCACGAGGGATGCGCGTAGCAGTGCGACCATCTGGCGTTCACCGGCGGCGAGGGCCTGGCCGCGCTGACCGACTTCAGTGTCGAGACCCTTCGGCAGTGAGACCACCCAGTCGTCGAGCTCGAGACGTTGTACGGCGGTCGAGAGGTCGGCATCGCTGGCATCGGGCTTGGCGAATCTCAGGTTGTAGGCGATGGTATCGGCGAAGAGGAACGGCTCCTGGGGGACGACCGTGAGCCTGCGACGCAGATCGTCGTTGGCGACGTGCTTGAGGTTCACGGCACCAATCGTGATCCGACCCTTCGTCGGATCCGCCAGACGAGCCACGAGACGTGCGATGGTCGTCTTGCCCGCCCCGGACTCGCCCACCAGTGCGACATGTTGCCCGGGGGGAATCGTCAGGGTGAGTGACGAGAGCACATTGATGGTCGGCTCGTCGTCACGCGGCTCGTACGCGAACGTCACGTCGTGCAGCGCTACGCCGAGACGGCCGGACGGCAGTGGCACGGGACTCGCGGCCGGTGGAGGGCCGATCGGCGTATCGAGGATCGAGAGGACTCTCCGCAGTCCGGCGACCGCCGTCTGTGTCTGGTCGATCACCTCGGTGAATTCCGCGATCGGTTCGAGGAACCGGTATGTGAGGAACATGAAACCAACGAGCGACCCGGCGGTGAGGCCGGCCGCATCACCGCGCCATACCCCGATCCCGACGACCGCGACGACCGTGAACACGCTGAACACCTCCCCGGATGGAAACAGCAGCGCTCCGAGGAACCCTGCGCGGATCGACGCCCTTGCCCGCCTGCCCGTCGTTGCCTCGACCCGCAAGAGTGCGGGTTCCACGGCGTCGTAGGCCTGCAGGGTTTCCACACCGGAGACCGTTTCGCTGATCGACGCGAGCATCGTGGCGTTTCCCTCCCGCACCCGGTCGTAGGCGCGCACGAGTCGGCGTTGCACGAGCCGTAGGACGATGATGAGCGGGGCAACCACCGTGAATGCGACGACTGCAAGCAACCAGTCGTAGGCGATCATCACGCACGCCACGACGAACATGAGGGAGAGATCGAGCATCCATGCCAACCCACCCCAGGCGAAGAACATCGTGAGCGTCTCGATGTCGCTGGTAACCCTCGCGACGAGTGCACCGCGACGCTCCTCGTTCTGGGCGGCAAGGCTCAGTCGGTGGATGTGGTCGAAGAGTCGAACCCGCAGTCCGTAGAGTCCCTCCTCCGCCGACGTTCCGAGTCGGTAGACGGCAGCTCGTTGAGCCACTGCCGCAAGGAGCACGATGAGCGACGCGACCGTGCACAACCTGAGGATGAAATCGAGTCGGACGCCACCGGGCACGAATCCCTTGTCGATGGCTTGTTGGACGACGATCGGTATCGTCACGCGACCCGCGGCCCCGCACAAGGCGAGCACGAAGGTGAGCGCAAGACCGCGACCGAGGGCGGGGGCCTCGGCGATGCCCTGTCGGATCGTGTCGACGGTGCCGCGACGGCGTACTTCCTGGGTTACGTCGTCAGTGAGCATCGTTGCTCTCCCGGTCGTGTTCGAATGCGCTGATCAGGGATTGATAGTCGGAGTTTCGGGCAATCAGCTCTTCGTGGGCTCCGACGGCGACTACCCGACCGTCGATCATGAATGCAACGTCGTCCGCCAGAGCGATGGTGGACGGTCGTGAAGCCACGATGATGGTGCTCATCGTGTCGTGCAGCGAGCGAAGGTTGGTGAGCACCGTTGCCTCGGTAGCAGGGTCGAGCGCGGAGGTCGTGTCGTCGAGGAGCAACAACTCGCTCCCCGTCGCCAGGGCCCGCGCCAGGGCGAGGCGTTGACGCTGGCCGCCGCTCAGACTCACTCCCCGTTCGCCGAGCTCGGTGTCCAGTCCCACTCCGAGGTCCGCGACGAACTGGTCGGCCGCCGCAACGCGAAGTGCGCGGAAGATGTCGGACTCGGGTACGTCTGCACCGAGCGTGAGGTTGTAGCGGAGCGACTCCGCGAACAAGAACGCCTCCTGGAACACGAGCCCCACCCGAGCCACCCCAAGCCGGACTTCTCCTGCATCCACCGGAACCAGGCCGGCAATCACGTGCAGAAGCGTCGTCTTTCCGCTACCCGTGGCCCCTACCACCGCGGTCGTGCGTCCGCGCGGCACACGGAGGTTCACGGCTCGAAGTGTCGATTTTCCTGCAACGTGCGAAGACGACACCTCGACGAGCTCGACCGCGAAATGGTCGGAGCGGCTCATCTGCGCACGGGGGGACGGCTGCAACGGCTCGTCCAGGACCGCACGGACCCGGTCCCATCCGCTCGCCGAATGCGGCAACTCGGAAAACAGGAAGCTGACGATACGCAACGGCAACGACACCAACGTGAACAGGAAGACGAATGCCGACAGCTCACCGATCGTCATCGCGCCGTCCCTCACCCGGATGGCACCGAGCGCGATGATCGCGATGTTCACCAAGGAGGGAGTGGCGTCGATGATCGACTCGAACGTGCTGCGCAAACCGATCGCGGTGGTGCGGGCATGGCGGAGCCGTCGTGAGATGGCGGCGAGGCGCTCGGTCTCCCGCTCTTCCGCGCCGAACGCCTTCACGACCAGAACCCCGTCGAAGCTCTCGTGGGCGGCTTCGGACAGGGCGCCGAGTTCGTCCTGGGCGGTCCGATAGAAGCCGTCGACACGCCGTTGGTAGAGCACGTTCGTCACCAGCATGACCGGGAAGACGAGGAACGCAAAGAGGCCGAGCCAGGTATCCGTGGCGATCAACCAGGCACCGGCGACGACGAGGAGCACGATCACTGACGACGAAAACGGCATCGGATTGAGGATTTGTGTCGCGGCATCGGTGTCGACGCTCGCCCGTGCCGCAACGTCGCCCGTCATTCGGCTCCGATGCCAGCTCGGAGGCTGTTGCATCAGGTGGCGCAACACCTTGTTGGCGATCGTCTTGGCCGTCGTCGAACTTGCCCGACCCGCGAACGAACGGCGAACCACGACGCCCGCAGCTCGCACCAAACCGATGAAGACGACGATGAGCGAGGTGGCGAGCCACGTTCCGGTGTCGATACGACCCGTCTCGAACGTGGGAAGGATCACGTCGTCGATGAGGAGCTTCACGCCGTAGGACGACAGCACGGTGGCGATTGCGAAGACGGCGGCACCAGCCACGGCGGTGAAGAAGTAGCCCTTGTGAAAGCCGACCATCGACCACATCAAATTCCTGGCGCGTACGAAGCGGTTCGGTTCCGGGGCCAGGGGTAGCGTCTCGGGAGTCATGCGGCGTGTGGGAGGACTCATTCTGGCAGTGGTTTGCCTCGCCATTGCGGCAATGTGGATCTATGCCTTCCTCTTCGCATCGAAGGAAGCCGTGAACAAGATCGGGGATGAGGCATGGACGAAGCGCGCCGAATCGCGGTGCCTCGTCGCACGTGAGGAACGTCTCGCCCTCGCTGATTACCGACTCATCAACGATCCGGGTACCGGTGGTTTGGCACGGCGTGCCGAACTGGTGGACGAGGCGACCGACACGCTCGCACGGATGCTCGACGATTTACGAAGCCAGATACCGGCCGACCCCAAGGGACGGGCCCTCATTCCCCTGTGGCTCGGCGATTACGACACGTACGTTGCCGACCGCCGTGCCTACGCCGATCAACTGAGAAGCGGCATCAATGCACCGTTCGCAGAGACCACCTTCGAGGGCCTGCCCCTCGCGGAGCGCATCGCCACGTTCGCCGGCGACAACCGGATGCCGAGCTGCGCTCCCCCGATCGATCTGTCGGTCTAGTCAGTCCCTGAACTCGTGCGCGGGTAGCCAACCGGATGTTGGGTCGTAGCGCTTGATCACGCGTGCGGGTGCGCCAACGGCGACGCAGTAGTCCGGAAGAACCCCGGTTACGACCGAATTGGCGCCGACTGCGACGTTTCGCCCGATCCTCGCTCCCGGAAGCACCACCGTGCCCGTTCCGAGCCACGACCCGTCACCGATGGTCACCGGCTCCTCGGGCTGCGATTGGGCGGAGATGGGCCTCGTTACGTCGGTGTAACCGTGGTTCTGGTCGGTGATGTACACGTGATGACCGGTCCAAACGTCATTCCCGATCTCAATCGCGAGGTGTCCGACGATGCCGCTACCCCGGCCGATGAGGCAACGGTCGCCAACCTTCACGACGGGTGACGTCAGGCATTCCTGGCCCGGCATCATTCCAGCCGACAATGCGCAGTACGGTCCGAACATCGTGTCACTACCGATCTCGATGTAGTGCTCGTTGTAGATGGTCACCCAAGGAAACGAGATCAGCGAACCACCACCGAAGCACTTGAACTTCCGTCCACGCGGCGTGTCCCGGGTGATCGCCGATGCGAACTGCCACGACTCCCAACGTTCGGCGATGATGCGTGAGAGCATGCGATCAATCGAACCGCGGAACACGGTTTCACCGTAGTAGCGGACGCGGAGTCCCCGGCTACAAAGGGCGATTCCGGGTGCGAACTACCATCTCGGTATGGGATCCGCACGAATGCTCGGTGCGCGGAGCCTCGTTTATGCCACTGCGCGGCGTTTCGATGCACCCGCCCCGGTGTCGGGCGATCATGTCGTGGCGGAAACCGTCCAATGTCCCCAGGTGCCGGGCCTCCTGGAGCAGGCAATGGGCACGGGCAGCTTGGCGATGCGCGAGGAATGCCTCACCCTCGACGTGTTCGTCCCGTCGGAGGGTGGTGCGGACCTCCCCGTCCTGGTTTGGATTCACGGTGGTGCATTCACGAACGGTACGGGCCATGCATCGTGGTACGACGGCAGCAACCTCGCGAATCGCGGCTGCGTGGTGGTCGCCATCAACTACCGACTCGGAGCCTTCGGGTTCACGGGCCGGAACGATGTCGGACTACAGGATCAGATTGCGGCACTCGGCTGGGTGCGAACCAACATCCACCGCTTCGGAGGGAATCCCGACGATGTGACGATCTTCGGGGAGTCCGCTGGCGGATGCAGCGTTCTCGCACTGTTCGCTTCACCAACGGCGCGTGGCCTCTTCCGTAAAGGCTGGGCGATGAGCCCGTCGATTGGTCAATTGCGTCACGTTGACCGGGCGGATCAATCGGAGCGCCTGCTGCTCGATGAGTTGAACCAGCCGGACCTCGAGGCTGCGCGCACCGTGCCGACCGACGCAATCGTTGCGGCACAGGGACGCATGCTCCGCGACCCCAGGGACATCGTGACGATGTTCAGTCCTACGATTGGTGGGAACGTTCTGCCACACGACGCACTCGAGGTCGTTGCGCGCGATGAACGGCCCCTCGTCATCGGCACGCTGCGCGACGAGAGTCGGCTGTGGGTAGCGCTGAATCCCGACGCCGCCAATCTGACCGAGGCGGACGTTCGCCAGCAATTTGCGGCCCGATTCGGTTCGAGGAGCGACGAAGCGTGGGCCACCTACCGACGGCTGCGACCGGGCTCATCCCCTGCCCAGCTGCTCGCCGCGATGCAGAGCGACGAGTCGTTCCGTGCTCCGGCGTGGCGACTGATCGACGCGCGCGACAGGGCCGGGACGACGACATGGTCGTACTTCTTCACGTGGCCCACCCCGGTGTTCGACGGAATCCTCGGCGCTTGTCACGGTCTCGACATCCCGTTCGTGTTCGACAATCTCGGGGCACCGAATGTCGAGTTCTTCATCGGGCAGTCCACCGCCCATCGTCATCTCGCCGACACGCTCGCAGGCTCGCTTGTCTCGTTCGCTCGACATGGGAGCGTTGACTGGCAGCCAACCGAGGGCAAGCGAACCACGCTGCGGGTGGACGAGAGCAATGAGCCCATGGTCGATCCGGAGCGGCCGCTTTACGACCTCTGGAACTCCTGAGCATGCAAGGAGCAGTTCCCGCACCGGTTTGGCACGAGGGCCAGCAGCGGGACTGGGTGATCGAGCGTGCGCCGGTCGACCGAACGGTCGACGTGGCCATCATTGGCGGCGGTCTGAGCGGATTGTGGACCGCCTACTATCTCGCCTGTCACGATCCCGGTCTCTCGATTGCCGTACTCGAATCCCGGCGTGTCGGCTTCGGAGCCAGCGGTCGCAACGGCGGTTGGTGCAGCGGATTCTTCCCGTTGCTGCCCAGCCAACTTGCCGAGGAGTTCGGCGTTGAGCCGGCACTGGCCGCGTACCGCGAGAGTTTCCGCACGCTCGACGAGATCGAGCGCGTCATTACGAACGAACGCATCGACTGTGGATGGCACCGCGGAGGCACCGTGCAGTCCGCCACGACGGCATTGCAAGCCGAGCGATTGGCCCGCCAGGTGGCGGCACAGCACGAGGTAGGTCTGACGGTCGACGACGTGGAGTGGCTGCCAACCGCTCGGGTAGCAGAACACATCCGCCCGGCGGTGACGCACGGTGCGGTATTCAGCCCGCATTGCGCGACCATCAACCCGTATTCGCTCGTGCTCGGTCTGGCACGTGCGGCACGACGACGCGGAGTGACGATCTGGGAGGAGACCCCGGTGCGGGGATTCGCCGAGGGTACGGTCACCCACGACGCCGGTGTCGTCCGTGCGTCGCTGGTCGTACAAGCCACGGAGGGGTACTCCGCCAGCTTCCGTGCAACGCGGCGGGCGCTCGTTCCCTTGTATTCGCTGATGGTCGCGACCGAACCACTCGACACCGCGACGATCGACGAGCTCGGTTGGCACAACCGCGCCACGTTCAACGATGGCGGGCAGATGATCATCTACGCCCAGCTCACCAGCGACCGCAGGATCGCCTTCGGAGGTCGCGGGGCGCCGTACCACTTTTCTTCCCGAGTTCGCGACGAATTCGACATCGACGATGCAACGCACGACCGGATCGTCAAATCAATCGCCCGTCACTTCCCCGCTGCGGCCACCGCCCGGATCACCCACCGGTGGGGAGGGCCACTCGGGGTGCCCCGTGACTGGACGCCAAGCGTCACCATCGATCGTGCATCGCGGTATGCGCGTATCGGAGGGTACGTCGGCGACGGAGTTGCGGCGACCAATCTCTTCGCGCGCATGCTCGTAGAGACATGGACGGACCAAGGAACGTCGCTCACCAGACTGCCCTTCGTACGACACCAGTCGCCCAAGTGGGAGGTCGAGCCGCTCCGCTTCCTCGGCATCAACTCGCTCCTGAAGCTCTCGGATTCGATCGACGAATTCGAACTGCGGCACGGTCGTGTGCCCCGATTGCGGACGAAGCTCTTCGAGTCGCTGCTCTAGCTCCCGGTTCCTACCGGCCGTCGGGTGATCGTTCGAGCACCTCGCTCATCGAGACCGGTCGACCAGCCGCAATGCTCCGGTGGGCCGCCTCGCCCATGGCCACCGAGAGGAGGCCGTCCACGAGCGTCACCTCGGCACCGGCTCCGCTCCGGATCGCCGACTGCATGGCGACGTGCTCGCGCCACGAGGACCCGTGATGCGAGCCGGCCCGGAGTACACCGGGTGGAACGTCGTCGTCGTCGACACGTTCCTCGCTGCACTGGAACCAGCCGTCCTTGCGCAGTCCGATCCTGACGACCGCCTCGGTGACGAGGGCCTCGGCCTTGCCCAGGTCGCCGACGACCGAAATCTCCTGCTCATTCCTGGTGGCCTCGGCGAACATGCACAGATCCAGCGAGGCCCGCGAACCATCGGCAAAGTCGACGACCACGAAGGCGTTATCGAGGATGTCCGGAGTTCGGCCCTCGTAACGCTCATCCAGGTGGTTCACGTCCTGGGCCCCGGATGCATAGATACGAACGGGTTCGACCTGCATGATGAGTCGCATCAAGTCGAAGAAGTGGCAGCACTTCTCCACCAACGTTCCGCCGGTGTTGGCGCTGAAACGATTCCAGTTGTTGACCTTGACGAGGAACGGGAAACGGTGTTCTCGAATCGCCAACATCCGGAGACGGCCGAGGGCACCGCTGCGAACGTGTTCGAGCAACCGAATGGTGGGTGCCATGTACCGGTACTCGAGACCCACCCAGACCACCCGACCAGGACGAACCGAGGTGGTTGCCCGCTCGAGCTCGATGAGCTCGAGGCACTCACGCGTGCTGATGCACAGCGGCTTCTCGATCAGCAGGTGCGCACCGTGGTGCATCAGCGGCTCGACGACCCTCCTGTGCGTGTGGTTGGGGCTCGCCACGACGACCACATCGAACTCGCCGAAGCGAACGAGATCGTCGACCGTCGCGAACCTCCTCGGCAACGGCACGGAGCCCAACGCCCTGCACGCCAGATCGAGGCTGGCCTCGTGCGGGTCGCAGAGAGCGACCACCTCGGAGCCGGGTAGCTCGCGCAAGGCGGCAATGTGCTCGACTCCCATCATGCCGGTACCCACCAGGGCATACCGAATGCGCCGGGATGCAACCACGGGTCAAGAGTAGGTCCAAGTAGGTTCGACGAAGTGAACGATGATCGCCTCTACTTCCGACAGCTGCTCTCCGGTCGTGATTTCGCGCAGGACGACGACCTCGCGAGGCAAATGGTCAACTTCGTGTATGCGATCGGTGACCGCGTCACGGGTGAGTGCGTCCTGATCGACCCCGCCTACGACGTAGCTTCCTTGCTCGATGTGGTCGAAGCAGACGGAATGCGCTTGACCGGTGTGCTCGCCACTCACTACCACCCTGATCACGTTGGTGGCTCCATGATGGGTTACCGCATCGACGGGATTGCGGCGCTGCTGAAGCGAGCGAACGTGCCGATCCACGTCCAGAAGGACGAAATCGAGTGGGTGGAGAAGTCGACCGGAGTCGGACGTTCGCACCTCGTGGCGAGGCATCCCGGCGACGTCGTCACGGTCGGAGACGTCGAGATCACGCTCGTGCATACGCCGGGTCACACGCCCGGCAGCCAGTGCTTCCTCGTCGATGGGCGGCTGGTGTCCGGCGACACGTTGTTCCTCGATGGGTGCGGTCGGACGGATCTTCCCGGGAGCAATCCCGGGGAAATGTACGACAGCCTCCGGAAACTTGCAGCACTCCCCGACGACACCGTGATCTTCCCCGGGCACCGATACTCGGTCGAGTCCAACGCGGCCATGGGTCGTGTACGGACGACCAACTCGATCTTCAAGCCGAAGACCAAGGAAGCGTGGCTCGGATGGTTCGGCGGCTGATCAGCCGAGCAATCCGGAGACGCCAACCGATGCTCCGCTCACGAGCAGCAGTCCGTAGACGAGGTGATCGAATCGCTGCCCCAAGAAGACTCGTTGCAACCGGAGCCCGAGATACTGGCCCGCAAGGATGAGCGGAACGGCGGCAATCGCCAGGGCGAGATCATTGCGTCTCACCAGACGTGCCGCCACGTACAGGACGAGCGTCGTGGATCCGGAGAGCGTGAACGTGAAGGCCAACGTTGCGCGGAACGCAGCGGGTTCGAGCCGGCGCATCTGTGCGGCGAGTACGAGAGGTGGGCCGTTCGTGCCGGTGGCGGTCGAGAGGATTCCCGAGATCCATCCCGCGAACACATCGATCCACGCGCGCGGCTGGAGCCCCGAGGTTCCGCGCGAGAGGGCGAGGGTCGCAACGATGATCAGCGCCCCCAGTGTCACCTTGAGAACTCGTTGATCGGCGAACGACAGCACCACCAGGCCGATCGGCAATCCGAACACTGCCGGCACGTTGAACCGCGTTGCCAACGCACGGTCGATGTCGTGCTTCGTTCGCCAGCAGAGCAGCGACACGTTGATGAGCGAGCCGATACTCACCACGATGACGGCGGCGCGTAGATCGATGACGATTGCTGCGAGGGGTACCGCCATGAGCGAGAATCCGAATCCGCCGATCGACTGAACGAGGGCGGCGAACATCATCACGGCGAGCACGAAGGCCACCTCGGGAGCGCCCAGGTCAGATCCCCGTCAGGGCAGTGAGGGCATCCTCGAATTGCGCGGTGTGGCATTCCACGTCCTCGTCGACATGGAACGGCGAGAACAAGGCCATGTTGTGGAACGGTGTGAGGAGTATGCCACGGTTGATCGCCCACAGGTGCATGAAGGCATCGAGCTCATGGTCCACCGCGGCGGCGGCGTCGGCGCCCGTCCGTGGTGGCGGACAGAACCAGTACTCGGCGCGCGAGCCCAGCTGCTGAACGCTCCATCCGAGATCACGCCGTTGGTAGGCACGTTGTACGCCGTCGGTCCAGGCTCGCGCCATCCGACTGGTGTGTTCGAACTGCTCGGGCAACAGCGCGTGGGTGAGCGTCGCCCGGACGGCCGCCATCGAGAGAGCATTGCCGGCGAGCGTTCCGCCGACCCCCGAGACGTCGATGCCGTCGTCGCGGTGCAGGGCCTCGACCTTCTCGGCAACCGCCGACGACATGCCGTACGCACCGACCGGGGTTCCGCCGCCGATGGTCTTGCCGATGACGAACATGTCAGGATCGAGTCCCCATTCCTTCGTGCAACCTCCCGGGCCGGCACAGATGGTGTGCGTCTCGTCGATGATCAGAAGGATGCCGTGTTTACGGGTGATTTCCCGCACCCCCTGCAGATACCCGGGTTCGGGGAGCACGATGCCGATGTTCGTCAGAGCCGGCTCGATGAGCATGCAGGCGACGTCACCGACGGCTGCCGCACGCTCCAGTTCGGCAAGATCGTTGAACTGTACGACTCGCGTGGTGAGCGCGGGATTCACCTGGGGGCCGATCGCGCCCGGTCTGCTGACCGTACGGTCACCGAGTTGCACGACGAGCGTTTCGTCGACCGTGCCGTGGTAGCACCAGTCGTGGACGATGATCTTCGGCTTTCCGGTGATCGCGCGTGCGAACCGGAGCGCGAAGCGATTTGCGTCCGTGGCGCTGAGTGCAAACTGCCACTTCGGCAGTCCGAAGCGCCGGGCCAATTCCCCGGCTACCCAGGCGGCATCCTCGGTCGGGAGCATCACGGTCGATCCCCGGCTCATCTGCCTCGCGACCGCTGCCGAAATCTCGGTGTGGGCATGCCCGGTCATGGAGCCGGTATCCCCCAGGCAGAGATCCACGTACTCCAGTCCGTCGATATCGACGAATCGTGCTCCGGACGCAACGTCCAGCACGATCGGAAAGGGCCCCGGCCACCGGCGCATCCAGGGCATCGGCACACCGGCGACCAGCGACGCGGTGGTCCCGGCATGCGCCGCCGACCTCGGGTGTGTCGTGATGAAGCGCTCCGTCTCGGTGCGCATCAGTTCGTCGAGTCGGTTCCGGTCGATAACGGGCGTCACGTAACGAGTCTGCCATTCGTAGACTCTTCGTGTGCGACCGGTCGTCTCGTCCGCACGTTCCATCGACGGTGCGCGTCTCATGCAGCGCATCTTCGCACTCGCTGAAATCGGCTCGATTGATGGCGGCGGCTGCAATCGTCTCGCCCTGACGGACGCCGATCGTGCCGGGAGGGACGTCGTCGTCGGATGGATGCACGACCTGGGTCTGGACGTAGTGGTCGATACCGTTGGGAACGTCATCGGAACCTGGATGGTCGGCTCGGGCGACCCGGTCATGACCGGTTCGCACATCGACACGGTCCGAACGGGCGGCATGTACGACGGGAACTACGGCGTCATCGCCGGACTGGAGGTCATCCAAACCTGCCAGGAATCCGGCATCACCCCCTCGAGGCCGTTCCAAGTTGCATTCTTCACCGACGAGGAGGGCGCACGGTTCGCCCCCGACATGCTGGGCTCGCTCGTGTATGCCGGGGGCATGACGACCGAGGAAGCGCACGATGTGGTCGGAATCGATGGTGCGCGCTTCGGGGATGAACTGGCGCGAATCGGATACCTCGGCGGCGTTCCGTGTCCGGGGCGTGCCCCCCATTCCTTCGTCGAGTTGCACATCGAACAGGGGCCGCTGCTCGAGGTGAACGGTGTAGGAATCGGTGCCGTCACCGGCGTCCAGGGAATCTCCTGGCAGGAAGTGTCAATCGAGGGTCAGAGCAACCACGCCGGCACGACACCGATGCACCTGCGACGTGATCCCGCCTACGTCGCCGCGGAACTCACGGTATTCGTTCGTTCACTCGCGCGACGGTACGGCGGTAACCAGGTGTGCACCGTGGGCAAGATCGACCTGCATCCCAACCTCACCAACGTGGTGCCGAGTCGGGCGCTCGTGACTCTCGACGTGCGCAACACCGACGAGGTCGTCCTTCAGCTGGCAGAACGTGAGATCGCGGAGTTCTGCATCGGGCTCGCTGAACGTGAGAAGGTGGTGATATCGCGCCGTAGCTTGGCGCGATTCGAGCCGGTTTCCTTCGACGAGCGCATCGTGGAGATGGTCGAGTCCTCGGCCCGTAAGCGTGGGAACACGGTTCAGCGAATGCCGTCCGGTGCGGGCCATGACGCGCAGATGATCGCCCGGATGGCGCCAACCGGGATGATCTTCGTTCCGAGCCACAAGGGTCTGAGTCACAACGTTGCCGAACACACCGACGAAGCGGATCTCGTGGCCGGGGCGAACGTGCTCCTCGATGTGATGCTGCAGTTGGGCGAGACGGAGTTCTGATGCGTGGCAGTTTGCGTGGTGCTCCACGCGTCGTGCGGGTTGCAGCGGCGCAGATGGGGCCGATCGAACCGCACCACACCCGCGTCGACACAGTACGCCGTCTCTGCTCGCTCCTCGGTTACGCGGCTGATTCGGGGGCGGAACTCGTCGTGTTCCCGGAATTGGCGCTCACCACGTTCTTCCCGCGGTGGTACGTCGAGGACATCTCCGCCACCGACCACTACTACGAGCGCGAGATGCCGTCCCCGAGTACCTCTCCCCTGTTCGAACTCGCACGACAACGACGAGTGGGGTTCTCCCTCGGATATGCGGAACTCACGAGTGACGGCCATCGATTCAACACCCAGGTGCTCGTTGATCGCGACGCAAACATCGTGGCGAAGTACCGGAAGGTACACATACCTGGACATGCAACGAACGAGCCAGGACGACCGTTCCAGCACGCCGAGCGTTATTACTTCGAACCGAGCAGCGAGGGCTTCGGTGTATGGAATGCGTTCGGCGGCCGTGTCGGCATGATGATCTGCAATGATCGCCGCTGGCCGGAGTCGTACCGGGAAATGGGGTTGCAGGGCGTCGAGTTGATTCTCTGCGGGTACAACACCCCGTTGCACTACGTACCCGACCCGTCGCAGGACCGACTGGCCGGATTCCACAACGGTCTGGTGATGCAGGCCGGTGCCTACCAGAACGGAACGTTCGTGGTCGGCGTGGCAAAGGGCGGCTGCGAAGCCGGCGTCGACTCGCTGGCCGAATCACAGATCATCGGTCCGTCCGGCGAGGTACTCGCCAAGACCAGCGGCAATGGTGACGAGGTGGTCGTGGCGGACTGCGACCTGGAGTGGTGCAAGAACTACCAGAACACGCTGTTCGACCTCGACTACTACCGTCGTCCAGAGGCGTATCCGAGACTCACCAGCCAACGCGGCCCACGTACCAGGACCGACGGATCCCGTCTCGCCTAGCCGACCCTCGTCGCATCGGCCCGATCGCCGGGGTCGGCGAATGGTGGTCCGGAGTTTCGGGATGCTCGTTGTGCCGAAGCGCCGCGTTTGACAAACTGTAAAGGTGACGCAGTTCGTAGTCAACGGAACGCCGGTCGAGGTGCGCCAGCCCCACCCCCATTTGCTCTCGGCACTGCGGGAGGAGCTCGACATCACGTCTCCGAAGGACGGGTGTTCTCCGTCGGGCCAATGTGGTTGTTGCACCGTTCTCATCGACGGCAAGGCGGTGGTGTCGTGTCAGACGAGTCTCGAGAAGGTCGCCGGCAAGTCCGTCACCACGCTCGAGGGTGTCGAGGAGGTTGAGCGGCAGCGATTCGCAGCTGCGTTTGCAGCGTGCGGTGGTCTGCAATGCGGATTCTGCATTCCCGGAATCGTCGTTCGCGCGAAGGCGCAAATCGACAAGAAGGGTGTCGGGCTCAAGCGCGAGGACATGGCTCGCCATCTCGGTGCGCACCTCTGCCGCTGTACCGGCTACGCGAAGATTCTCGAGGCGATTTCCTGCGTTGCGCGGAACGAAATTCCGGAGATGCCCGCGGTTGCCGGCATCGGATCTCGGACACCGAAGTACGAAGCAGAGGAGCTTGCACTCGGGGACCGCGGATACATCGACGACCTCCGAATCCCGGGGATGCTCCACGCCGCATTGCACTTCACCGACCATGCGAGGGCCACGATCCGGGGAGTCAACGTTGACGCAGCCCGAGCGGCTACGGGTGTCGTCGCCGTCTATACCGCGGCTGACATTCCCGGGGAGTTGATGGTGGGCATCATCTACAAGGACTGGCCCGTTATGATCCCCGTCGGGGGCCGCACTTCCTACGCAGGGGATGTGCTGGCAATCGTCGTAGCCGACTCGCGGCTCAACGCTCGCGCCGCGGCGCAGCTGATCGAGGTCGACTATGAGGCCCATCAGCCAATCACGGACGTTGACGTTGCGCTTACCTCGTCCGAGGTTGCGGTTTGGCGGACGACGGACAACGTGCTGAGCAAGAGTGCCTACAAGCGTGGGGACGTCGACGCGGCATTTGCGGCGAGCGCCCATGTCGTGCGCGAGACGTTCCGAACGCAACGAATCGAACATGCATTCCTCGAACCCGAAGCCACCCTCGCGGTTCCCGACGGGGCGGGTGATTCTCGTCGGCTCCACGTCTATTCCGGCGG
>JBIJCI010000075.1:0-4678 GCA_044344715.1 Ilumatobacteraceae bacterium
CCCCGGGTAGCGACTCACCGTGGAGGCGATCGGTGACCCACAGGATCATCCCCAGGAATTGGCGCCAGTTCGGGTCGAAGTCGACCCAGCGGCGATCGCGCGGACGACCGTCGTCGTCCAGCGTGCCGGCCTCGGATTGGGAGGCGTGAATCTTGAACGTTCCCGCCCACCGAGGGTCCGTGTCGCTCGCGTACTGGAACGCGAGCACGTTCCTCAGCGCCCGCTCGGCCCGCTCGATGCGGCCGTGTTCGAGATCGAGGAACGCCCCGAGGGCCGTCTCCCGCACGAGGTGCAATCCGTAGAGGCGCACCATGCCCCGGGCATCGTCCCAGAGGTGTTCGTGCATCTCGCCGAGCGCCCGGTCGAGCGGGTGCGAGCGGCCGCCCCGGTCGATGTCAGGCACGGGTTTCGCCGAGGATACGCAGTTGTCGAGGGGGCCGTACGGTCTTGCCGCCGCGGATGGCGTGCGAGACGATGTGTTGAACCGCCTCGTCGATGTCGTCGGTGAACCGGAGCAGGTCGAGGTCGGCGCGTGCGATCATGCCGCGATCCGCCATCGTGTCCAACTGCTCCCGCAACGGTCTCCAGAACTCCGTCCCGTAGGCAACGACGGGGAAGTCGTGCATCTTGCCGGTTTGGATGAGCGTCAGGGCCTCGAACAGTTCGTCCGCGGTGCCGAACCCACCGGGAAGGACGATGAAGCCGAGGGAGTACTTGGTGAGCATGTACTTGCGGGTGAAGAAATAGTGGAAGTCGACGCGTACGTCGAGGAACGCATTGGCCGACTCCTCGTGGGGGAGTTGGATCGTGCAGCCGATGCTGGTGGCACCCGCGTCACGGGCACCCCGATTGGCCGCCTCCATGACGCCGGGGCCGCCACCGGTGATCACGGCGAAGCCCGCCTCACCCAACGTACGACCGATCGCGCGTGCCATTGCGTACTCGTGCGAGTCGTTGTCGATACGAGCCGAACCGAAGACGCTGACGGCCGGGCCGACGAAGTGCAGGCGACGCATTCCCCGCAGCATCTCCGTCGCAATGCGGTGGAGGATCGTGAGGTTGCGCCATCGGCTGCGTGGATTGGCGAGGAACTCGGCGTCGAAAGAGTACCGATTCGGCATTCCGACAACCTACGGCGTTGCTACGCTCGGCGACATCGTGGCGAAACGTGCGTTGATGCTCGTACTGGCGATCGTCGTTGCGTCCTGCGGCGGGAGCGACGCACCGGTGTCGACCGATCGTGCCTGCCCGCCGAGCGACACCGCTGACATGGTGGAAATCACCACGGAGCGCGCCGAGCTGCTGCTCGGATACTTCGAAGCGGATGCCGAGCGCTGTGCGGCGGAACTCGGCTGGGGCTACCGGGTGGGCATGCGCGACGGTGAATCGTTCGCCGTCACCGAGGATTTCTCGCTCTCCCGTGTCACGGTCACGGTGGAAGACGACGTGGTGACCGCGATCGTGGTCGGCTAGCCGGGCGCGGACGCCCCCCCGTTGCTCCTTCGTCGAAACGCTCAGGCCGAGCGGTAGCGGCGGAGAATCTCGGCCTTGACGTCGCGTTTGGTGACGGAGACCGAGGGCTCGTACGTCCAGTACGACACGCCGCAGCGACGGGCCGTCTCGGCATCCAGGAAATTCGCCGAGTGCACCAACCGGAGAGTGTCGATCATCAGGCGTGCCACCGACTCCGGTTCGCATCCCTCGGCCTCGCGCATGATGACCCAGTTTGCGAAGTCGTCCCCGAGCTCGAACGGGGGTAGGTAGCCGAGTCGGCGCAAGATTCCTCGCTGGTGCTCGGTGTACGGCTCGTCGCGGTAGGGGTCGCCCTGGGTCTCGATCTGCAGGCGGAGGTCGTCCCGCCAGGCGAACTGCACGTACGGCTGGTCGTCGCCTGGTTCTCTTCCGTTGGCGCAGTGTTCGTATGCCTGCAGGACGAAGAAGTCTCGGCCCTCGCGAACGGCGGTGATGATCGCGGAGCGGACCTCCGTTTCGCGGATGCGTTGGTCGGGCATGTTCGTCGTCACCAGAACAAGAACGCAAGGAACAGGACCGGGATCATCAGGGCGATGAAGATCGCGATCGGAAACAGTACGACAGCGAAGATTGACAGCAGGAAGATGATCCAACACCACCAGAGAAATGCGACGAACGAGCTCATGCCGAGACGGCGAGCGAGAGTCGACGGGCGACGTCGAACAACTCGCGGAGCTCGGACACGAATTCTTCGTCGGTCAGGTCGGTGAACTCGTCGCAGGTGTAGGCGATCATGAGTACCGGGCCGTGCGGGGTCTCGGCTGAATCGATCTCGATCGACTCGGGCATCAGGTCGTAGAGTGACGCCTCGATCGTGCCGACATCGGCCGAAGGATCGACCGATGTCAGCACGATGAGGAGCTCCATCTCGTCGAGGTCATCGAACCAGCGGGCAAAGACGTTGTGGCCCTCCCATTGCCACTCAATGCTGTTTTCGGCCGTTATTCCGGCCTCGTCGGCCCCCGGCCACTCGAGATGGGGTTGGTCGGGGGCGCGCGGGCCGATGAGTAAGTCGGTGACGCGGACCAACTGGTCAAAGAGCGGTTTCGTCGTCATACCGGTGCCTGCGTTTCAACGCCGACGAAGATTTCATCGACCGCCGCCTCGAGACGTCGCACCAACCGACCTGCCTTTGGGTCGTCGCCGAGGCGATCACGAAACACGTCTGCCAACTCGGTGTAGTACCACTTCTGAAGTGGCGCCTTGGCGTTGAAGTGGTCATAAGCGTAGAGCTCGGTTGCCGTGGTGCCGGCCCGGATGTCCTGCACCGTGGATTCGGCGTTGTGCACCTTGTCGGCGAGCGAGACGAGGAGTGATGGGTCATTCTCCGGCTTGTCTCGTAGCGACTTGATGTAGGCGCGTTTCCGAATGGGCCAAGACACCTCGTCGCGCCTCTCGCCAGGCTGGCCGTCGGTGGTACTCACCACGATTTCGACCACGGCCGTGGCGTCCTGTTCGGTGGCACCATGCTCGACGAGCGTGCTCTCGAGTTCGGACGCTGGGATCTTCACGTCCTCGATCACGTCGTGCAACAACCCACCGGCAGCTTGGACCTCGGTTCCGCCGTGCTCCATCACGAGTGCCGAGACGGCTAGGAGATGCGACAGGTAGGGAGTGTCGACTCCCTTGCGTGCCTTGTCGGCGAACTGTTCGACGGCGACGGCGAGGGCGGCTCGCGTGAGTGCCCCAGGCCTCCAGCGTGGCGTGCTCTCGCTCATCTGACCCAATCGTGCCACAAGGGTGTTACGCGCGGATTCCCCCGACATGTGATCAGTCGAAGAAGTGCCTGCCCGACACGTCGACAGGTCGTGGTGCTTCTACCGCCTCGGTGATCTGGCCGCCGTCGGGTCCGACGCCGCCCGGTCGCCGGGCCTCGTCCTTCAGGTCGTGCGCCGTGTACCGCGTGTCGAATGCGAGCGAACGATCCCACACCACGTGGAAGTGGTCCTCGTCGGTGAAGTAGAAGGCGACGACCTGCCAGTGGCAGCGTCCGCCGTGCGGGGCGCCCGAGGCGCCGTTCAGTTCGTCGGGGGTGATGCGGATACCCGCCTTGTCGAACAGCCGGATCAACCGCCCGAGCGACCAGCCGGGGTAGTACTCGGCCAGGAATTGCTGGGTGAACCCCTTCGACATCGGGATCCAGTGCGTGTAGTGGATGACGCAGTCAACGTGCGCCCGAGTGAGTTGCCAGAGGTGCTGGTTGGGGTCGACCTCGCCGACGGCGGGAGATTGGGGTGGGGTGGTGGTCATTGTCGACTCCTCATCGATCCCGGCGTTACCACCGACTCGAGATCGGTTGGTGACCTTCAGTGGGCCGGGCCCCTCGGGTCGTCTGGATGAAGTTCATGCCCTTGCGGGGCAGGGCGGCGTGGTGCCACATGAAGACCCTGCCACGGGGGTGTTACGCGCGAATCACATCCGCTGACCTCGCGTGCGTGGTCAGGCATCCCACTGGTGCACGATGTGCGCCCACCCCTGGAGGAGAATGAAAACGTGACCCAGCGCCACCTGACGAAGTCGGATTTCAAGCTGGGCCATGAGTGCCCGTTCAAGCTGAAGTACAAGAAGCTGAAGTATCCGAGCACCCTGAACGACAACGAGATGCTCGAATTCTTCGCAGAGGCAGGGTTCATGGTCGAAGCCATTGCGCACGTGGTGATGGCGACCAACCCCGACGTTGAGTTCGAGCGCACGCTTCAGTGGGGTCGGTACTCGGCGCGTCTCGACGGGTTCGAGCGGTTCGCCGACCGGATCGTTCTCACCGAAATCAAGGCAAAGAGCGTCGATGGTCCGAGTGCCGAGCAGTTCTTCAAGAAACGCTCCCGTGAGGTGAACGGCGAATGGCTCGAGTACATGCTCGACATCACCTTCCAGGTCATGGTCGCCGAGGCGTGCTTCCCCGGCACGCCGATCATCCCGCAACTCTGCGTCGTGAACAAGAACAAGCCGTGCAGCCTCGAAGCCATCTATTCACGGATCGAGTTGTACGAGGACGATGCCGATCGTGACCGTACCCTTCCTCGCGCCGTTTACACCGGCGACAAGGACGCGCTGCGCGCCGACCATTTCCTTGAATTCATCAACGTTCGGGAGTGCGTCGACGTGCTCATGGACGAGGTGCGGGCCAAGGCCGCGGAGCTGCTCA
>JBIJCI010000037.1:0-16440 GCA_044344715.1 Ilumatobacteraceae bacterium
AACTCGCGGATGACCAGTCTGCGTCCACTGCGAACTTTGCTGCCGCATACGATCCACCCTTCACCACCACACCGCCGACTCCGACGTCGACCACACCACCGAACTCCCGCATCACCCGAGCCGTCATGTCGAGGTACCCGTGGGACACGACCGGACCATCGAGCCGGATCCGCAGACCCCCGAGCAGCGGCGCGATCATCATGATCGCGGAGATGAACTGGCTCGATACATCGCCCTTCACGAGCAATTCACCGTGCCGGCGCCGCAGGATCCGGCCGTCGCTGGTCGGCGCATCCTCCGGGTCGAAACCCCGAACGGTTACCGGCAGGAATCCGTCCCGCTCCGAATGCAGGTCCGCGCCGAGATTGCGCAGTGTTCGGTGCAGTTCGGCCATTGGCCGTGCCAGCAGTCCCGCCCCTCCGGTGATGGTGGTCCGACCTGGGCACAACACGGCCACTGCCGTAAGGAATCGAGAAGTCGTACCCGCCAGCCCCGCGTCGATCTCGATGTCGTTGCGGCGCCGGCGGTCGATTGGTCCGATGACATCCACCTTCTCCAGCGAACCGCGCGTGCCCGAATCGATGGAGACTCCGAGTTGCCGAAGTCCGTCCATCATCCGACGCGTGTCGTCACCTCCGGCCACCCCGACGAGCGTGCTCGATCCGGTTGCGAGCGCAGCGCACACAAGGGCCCGATTGCTGACCGACTTCGAGCCAGGCACTTCGACGAGACCGTCGATGGGCCCTGCTCGTACGCCGAAGGCCTCGGTGGTCACGTGTCAGCCGACCCGGGAGACGACGGGCTTGAAGCCCCGGGCAATCAATCCACCACGAAACACGTCGGTGCTGGCGGCGTCGACGACGAGCACGAGCACACCGCGGTCACCCTCCACCGAATGGCTCACCTCGAAGTTCGCGGTGTTCACGCCGAGCTCTGCAGCCAATGTGAACACCTCGGCGGCTGCACCAGGACGGTCCGGGATCGGAATCCTTACCTCTGCAACGTCGGTGAGCTCGCGTACCCGGCCGGGGAGGTTGGCGCGCAGGGCACGAGCCTCGGTGAGTTTGGCGAGCAGGGCCGCCGTGTCCGAGCCCCCGACGATCCGGCGCATCTCCGAGAGACCATCGATCATCGCATCGATCGCTTCCAGGATCGCGTGCTGATTCTCGCGGCAGATATCCAACCAGATCGACGGGTGCCCACTGGCGACGCGGGTCATGTCGCGGAAACCGCCGGCTGCCAGTCGCATGACCGCAGCGTGATCATCCGCCCGTGATCTCGCGAGCGAGAGGAGCGTCGCTGCCGCGAGATGTGGAAGGTGGCTCGTGACGGCGACCAGCTGATCATGACGATCGGCGGGAATGGCAAGCACATCTCCGCCCAATTCACGTACGAGGGCGGCGATGGTGGAGAAGGCGGTGTCGTCCGTCTTGGAACCCGGACAAAGCACCCAAACGGCGCCTCGGAACATTTCGGCGTCGGCACCGTCGAGCCCCTGCAGCTCGCTTCCTGCCATCGGATGCCCCCCGACGAAGCGCGGGTCGCTGATGGCCTGCACGATCGGCGATTTCACCGATCCGACGTCGGTCACCAAGCCGTTGGTTTCACGCAGGAGCCGAAGTGCACCGTCGATCGTTCGGGATACCGGCGTCGCCACGAACGACACGTCGGCAGCGGCATCGGTTCCCACGTCGTCGATGAGGCCGCGCTGCTTCGCCTCACGTTCCCGCTCGGGGTCCTGATCGGCACCCGACACCGTCCAACCGGCGGCGCGGAGTGCGGCGGCGAGGGAACCGCCGATCAATCCAAGACCAAGCACGTTCGCCCGCCGCGTCACGGCAATTCAGCGTACGGCGAGCGCCCGCACCTCGGTTGGTGTGAGGTGCCGCCACTCCCCGGGCTTCAATGTCGCGTCGACGATCGGTCCGATCCTCGTTCGCACCAGGCGGTTCACCTCGTGTCCGACGGCGTCGCACATGCGCCGAACCTGACGATGCCGACCCTCGTGGATGACGATACGCAGCACTCCGGGTTGAACCTGACCGACCCTTGCCGGAGACGTCGGGCCATCCTCCAGCTGTACGCCCTTGCGGAGCCGGTTCAACGCCGACTCGGGCACACCTTCGGGCCCACTACGTACGTGCACCAGATACTCCTTCTCGACACCGAAACTCGGATGCGTGAGGTGGTGGGTCAGGTCGCCGTCGTTGGTGAGGATGATGAGTCCCTCGGAATCCAGATCGAGCCTCCCAACCGGATGAACGCGCGGCTCCTGCGGAACCAGATCGACGACGGTCACGCGGTCGTGCGTGTCCTTGGCGGTCGTGATGACGTTGTAGGGCTTGTGTAGCAGGTAGTACACGAGGTCGGGTCGAACGCCAACCACGACGTTGTCGACGGCAATCGCATCCTGCTCGACATCCACACGCCGGCCGAGTTCCGCCACCTCGCCATTGACGGTGACACGCCCTTCGACGATGAGCTGCTCGCACACCCGACGGCTGCCGAACCCGCGCTGGGCGAGGACTTTCTGCAGCCGCTCACCGGTCGGAAGTTCCCCGCCGTTCACGGGTTCGCGTCGGGCACTACTCGCAGTCCTGCCTCGAGCGCTTCGACGACTCCCGCGTTGGGCACGAAATCACTGATCGGGGGCAGGTCGTCGAGCGAGTTGAGACCGAGTCGCTCCAGGAACATCGGCGTCGTGCCGTACATCACTGCGAGTCCCGGACCGTCGTTGCGCGCCAACTCCGTGACGTATCCGCGTGCCTGCAGCGTACGCAACACCGACTCGGGATCGACGCCGCGAATGGAGGCGATCTGGGTGCGGGAGATTGGTTGCTTGTACGCGACGATTGCGAGCGTCTCGAGAGCGGCCGACGAGATCCTGGCCTGCTGGCCATCGAGGATGAACCGCTCCACGTACGAGGCCACCTCGGGGCGGCTCTGCAGTCGGTAGCCGCCGGCAACCTTCACGAGCTGGAAGCCATGCCCGGCCTCGTCGTAGGTCGCGGCGAGACGATCGCACAACGCCTCTACGACGTCGACCGGCAGTTCGAGGATCTGAGCCAACAGGTCGCACCCGACGGGTTCCACGGCCACGATGAGGATGGCCTCCAATGCGCGCACAACCTCCGGGTCGATGTTGCCGCTCGCTACGTCGTTCATGCCCAACCCCTCATCCGTCGTAGTTGTCTATCTGGGCGAGATCCTCACCAACCCAGTCGGCATTCCACGACACTGCAATCTCCCCGAACCGTTCAGCCTGCGACAGTTCGACACGACCCTGCTTGAACAACTCCAGGACGGCAAGGAACCGCACGACAACCTCGATCCGGTCGGAGATTCCGGCGACGAGCTGGCGGAAGGTGGTCGCGCCCTGGCCGGGGAGGGTGCGCACGAGTTCCTCGAGGGCATCGGCAACGCTGGCCCGAATCGGTGCGACGTGGAACAAGTCGATGGAAACCGGCCCTTTGGGCTCGGTTGCCCGCAGGAATGCGCGCTGCACCCTGAGCGGAGTCACCCCCTCGAGCAGATCCGGCAACAACGACTCGAACCGCTCGTCGGGTCCGGCACGTCGCGGGTGCGACAATTCCGCCCGTTCGATGAGGTCCTGCATGACCGCAGAAACGTCCTTGAACGTCTTGCAGTCGAGCAAACGCGCCAGCAGGATGTCGCGCTCCTCCCAAAGGGCCAGCTCTTCGTCGAGCTCGCCATCGTCGCCAGTGGGCAACAGACGGCGCGCCTTCAGGTCGATGAGCGTCGCCGCAATCAGCAGGAACTCCGTGGCTACCTCCAGATCGAGAGTCTGCATGCGCTCGATCTCCGCCAGGTAGGCCTCGACGATCCGCGCCAGGGACACCTCGTGAATGTCGACTTCCTCCTGAAGGATGAGGTGCAGGAGCAGGTCGAACGGCCCCTCGAACACCGGCGTCGACACTGCGTATGGCATCCGTACGAGAGTACCGTCGTGCGCGCGAGTAACTTGGGACCGTGACTCGCGTACTTTCGTGCATTCAGCCGACCGGTGACGTTCACCTCGGCAACTACCTGGGGGCACTTCGGAACTGGGTGTCGGGACAGCACGAGAACGACGTGTTCCACGGGATCGTCGATCTTCACGCACTCACCATCACCGAAACGCCGGGAGTTCTCGGTGAACAAACATTGTCCCTGGCCGCGATGCTCTTTGCAGTCGGGCTCGACCCGGAGGTTGCAACGGTCTTCGTGCAGAGTCACCTGCCACAGCATTCACAGCTCGCATGGATCATGGAGTGCACCGTGTCGTACGGCGAGTTGAGCCGAATGACGCAGTTCAAGGACAAAGCCGCCAAGCGCGAGGCGGATTTCGTCTCTGCCGGCCTCTTCACCTATCCGGCGCTGCAGGCGGCCGACATCCTGTTGTACGACGCCCAGGAGGTTCCGGTGGGCGACGATCAACGACAACACATCGAGATCACCAGGGACATAGCCATCCGGTTCAACCACCGATTCGGTGACACCTTCGTTCTACCGAAGGCCGTGACGCCTAAGGCCGGTGCACGCGTGATGGACCTCCAGCACCCCGAATCGAAGATGTCGAAGTCCGCGAGCAGTGACACGGGCATCGTCTACCTTCTCGATGAGCCGGCAGCCATCGAGAAGAAGTTCAAGCGTGCCGTCACCGACAGCGACAACGAGGTGGCGTACGACCGGGAGTCAAAGCCCGGAGTCGCCAACCTGCTGGAGATCCTCGCGACCGCCAACGGTGGAACACCGGAGTCGGTCGCCCGCAGCTACACGCAGTACGGACCGTTGAAGGCGGATGCCGGTGCGGCGGTCATCGCGATGTTGGAGCCGATTCGCCGTCGCTACGAGGAGCTCATCGCCGACAGGGCCGAACTGGCGCGCCTGATCCGTCGCGGCGATGAACGCGCCGAGACGGTTGCGGCTGCAACGCTCGCCCGAGCCCACGCAGCCATCGGCATCCTTCCCCGCTAACACCGGGGTTCGAAGATTGCTAGACGTCGTCGGCACGGCGGAGCGCGTCGAGAATCGCTGCATCGCCGTCGTTGCGCAAGAGAGCGACCGTCGTCGCGTGACTGCCTGCCCGTTGGAGCAACTGGACACCCAGCATTTCGTGCGCGTGGTAGTCGGCGTACCTGCGGGAACGTGGCCCGACGATGGTGGCAAGAACTCGCCCGAACGTCCCGAGACCCGACACGGACTTGCCGACGTCATGCAGTAGGGCGGCACGACGTGCCTCCACCGTCGAGGCCGGGAGGATCCGATCGAATCGTTCGAGCACCAGGATCGCATGACGCTGGTCGGCCCGTGACATTGCAGTGAACAGAGGACGCTCAACCGGCAGCAAGAGGGCGTCTACGATCCGGAGTTCCTCGTCACTGAGCGGTCGGGCAGCCACCGACCCGGCGAACCGCTTGGACAGGTGCCACCACTTCATCGTCGGATTGCCCGCGGATGGGATTCCCGGTAGACACTGACCAGCAAATCATCATCGACCTTGGTGTAGACCTGCGTGGTGCTCACCGACGCATGTCCGAGCAACTCCTGAACGATCCGTAGGTCAGCACCGTGCACCAGCATGTGCGTGGCGCACGAGTGGCGCAACGTGTGGGGCGACACGTCCTCCTTGATGCCGGCGAGCGCGGCGTACTTCCTCACGATCGTGAAGGCTGCCTGCCGCGAGAGCCTCGTTCCGTGCACCCCGAGGAAAACCGCGTCCGAATGGTCGCGGGACTTCCACGATCGAGGAACGAGCATGCCCCGACCACCCGCTTCCAACCACTCCCGCATCGCGCTTCCCGCACTTCGACCGAACGGAACGATGCGCTCCTTGCTTCCCTTGCCGAAGAGACGCACCAGTGAATCATCGAGGTCGAGATCGCCCATGGAGAGACCACAAGCCTCGGAGACACGGGCTCCAGTGGCGTAGAGGAATTCGACCAGGGCCCGATCGCGTCGCGCGAACGAATCATCACCGGTGATCGCGGCGATCAATGCGGATACGTCGTCCTCCGATAGGGGCTTGGGCAACCCGCTCGGCACCTTCACCCCATCGACGAGCGCGGCAGGATCATCGCCGCGTCCACCCTCCAGGGTGAGGTACTTGTGCAACATACGAACCGCGGCAAATTGTCGCGCAACGGACCGCGGCGCCTTGCCGTGGCCGCGTATCCAGGCGATGAACGCCTCGACATCATCGCTCGACGCCGAAATGGGGTCGACGCCGCGCCCGTCCAGCCACTGCTCATACTCGCGCACGTCACGTCGGTACGCCTCGATCGTGCGTGCGGCCCGGCCGTGCTCGATCTGGAGCCAGGCGAGGAAACGCTCGGACGGTGCGAGCGACACGGCGTCAGTCCCCGCGCAACATGCGCTCGGCGGCGAGCAATCCGATCACCGTCTTGGCGTCATCGATGCGTCCATCGCCCACCATCGCCAGCGCCTCGCTGAGCGGTGGTTCCTCGATGGTCATGTGTCGTTCCTCCGGACCATGGGGATCCTTCGGGACGTTACGCAACCCGCGACAGAGGAACAGCTCCACGGTGGAGTTCGAGATACCGGGTGCAGAGACGTGCTTCCCGATACGAATCCAGGTGTCCGCCCCGAGGCCGACCTCTTCGCGCAGCTCCCGACGTGCCGTCACCAGAGGGTCCTCGCCGTCCTGATCGCGCATGCCGGCCGGCAACTCGAGTGTCAGCCGGTGCAACGCTGGTCGGTACTGACGCACGAGGACAACCCGGGGGTCTCCCCCGTCGCGCAATGCAACGATGCCCACTGCGCCAGGCGATCGGACGAAGCTGCGCACGAAGTGTTCCCCATCGGGATCGATGAACTCCCCGCGGACGAGCGACCACATCGCCCAGTCGTGCACCCCATCGATGGATGCGATCCGAAAGCCTCCGACCGGGGGTTCCCCGGCTTTAGATGTCACGACGCGTCTCAGCTGGCGCGTTCAACCGCACTGCTCGAGTCAACCGGTCGCCCCTGCTCGATGCGGCGATTACGGTTGGCGAGCGCGGCTCCGATCAACTCCCGGAACAGTGGGTGCGGCCGGTCGGGACGACTCTTGAACTCCGGGTGCGCCTGTGTGCCCACCCAGAACGGATGGTCGTTCAGCTCGATGAACTCCACGAGACGCCGGTCGGGTGACGTTCCGCTGCACACGAAACCCGATTCCTCGAACCGCGCGCGGTAAGCCGCGTTGAATTCGTATCGGTGCCGGTGACGTTCGCTGACGACCGGCTCGCCGTACGCCCTTGACACCCTGGTGCCGGGCTGTAGCACCGCGTAATAGGCACCCAGCCGCATGGTTCCACCCTTGTCGGTGACCTCCCGCTGGTCGTGCATGAGGTCGATCACCGGGTGCGAGGTCGCCGGATTGAACTCGGTGGAGTTCGCATCGGTGAGTCCGAGAACGTGACGGGCGAATTCGACCGTCATGACCTGCATTCCGAGGCACAGACCCAAACAGGGAACGAGGTTCTCCCGCGCGTACTCGGCCGCGCGGATCTTTCCCTCCACTCCTCGTGGGCCGAATCCACCCGGGATCACGATGCCATCCAGGGTGGTCATCCGTTCGTCCGCGAGTAGACCCTCGACTTCCTCGGCTTGAATCCAGATGATTTCGACCTTCGCGCCGTGATGGAAGCCGGCGTGCCGCAGCGACTCGGCAACCGAAAGGTAGGCGTCATGGAGGTCGACGTACTTGCCGATCAGCCCGATTCGAAGCGGCGTCGTCGCCGCTTCGACACGGGAAACCAGGTTCTGCCACGGCGAGAGGTCGATGTCACGCTCGATGCGCAGGGTCTCGCACACCACGGTGTCGAGGCCTTCGTCGTGCAGGATCAACGGAAGGGCGTACACGTTGTCGACGTCCGCCGCATTGATCACGTTACGGACGGGCACGTCGCACTGACCGGATATCTTCCGCTTGAGGCCGTCGGACAGGGGCTGCTCGCTACGGCAGACGATGACGTCGGGCTGGATTCCGCGACTACGCAACTCCGTCACGCTGTGCTGGGTTGGTTTGGTCTTCTGCTCCCCCGACGGACCGATGAATGGCACCAGCGTCACGTGCACGTAGCAGACGTTGTCGCGTCCGACCTCGTTGCGCCACTGTCGAATCGACTCGAGGAACGGAAGGATCTCGATGTCGCCGACGGTTCCCCCGACTTCCGTGATGACCACGTCGACGTCCTCGGTGGTGATGCGTTGAATCCTTCGTTTGATCTCGTCGGTGACGTGGGGGATCACCTGGACGGTGCGCCCGAGGTAGTCACCCCTGCGCTCGGCAGCGAGCACTGCCTGATAAATCGATCCGGTGGTTGCGTTCGAAGCGCGGGTGAGGTTCTCATCGATGAACCGCTCGTAGTGGCCGAGATCGAGGTCGGTCTCACCACCGTCGTCGGTGACGAACACTTCGCCGTGCTCGAACGGATTCATCGTGCCCGGATCCACGTTGATGTACGGGTCGAGTTTCTGCATGGTCACGCGCAGACCACGCATCTTGAGCAACCTGCCGAGCGATGACGCGGTAAGACCCTTGCCGAGGGCACTGGCGACGCCACCCGTCACGAAGACATGCTTTGGCATTCGTGACCTCCCGTCGTACTCTCCCGACGGAAATCCGCCAGGCACAACCTTGACGGGACGTCAGCCTACCCCTACCGCCGGGGGGATCGCGTCTTTGCGGCTTCCCGCAGCAGATTCCGCGCATGTTCGACTGCGGAATCGACCGCAAGGTTCCCAGAGAGCATTCGGGCCACCTCGTCGGCGCGCTCGTCGGGGGCCAGCATTCGTGCGGTTGCATAGGTGATTCCCTTGCGAACCTCCTTGGCCACCGTGACGTGCCGGTGCGCCCGCGCGGCAACCTGCGGGAGGTGCGTCACCACCACCACTTGGTGGCGCTCCGACAGCTCGGCCAATGCATCGGCCACCGCCACGGCCGCCTCCCCACCGATTCCGGCATCCACCTCATCGAACACGAGCGTGCCCGGCGCCTGGGTGAGGACGAGACGAAGGGCGAGCATCGCACGTGCAAGTTCCCCGCCCGATGCCACCTTGGCCAGGCTCGCCGGATCGCTCCCGGGATTCGCGGCGAGCATGAATGTGACGTCATCCCCTGCCGCATCGTCGACCCGCTGGGACCCGACATCGATCCGCACCTGGGCGTGCGGCATGGCGAGGCGTGCGAGGTGCTTCCGAACCGCTTCTGCCAGCTTCGAAGCGGCAGCTTCGCGCTTCACCCTTACTTTCTTCGCCTCCTGCTCGACCTGCCGCAACGCCTCGGTGCGGCGAGCATCAAGTTCGGCTGCACGCGACTCCCAGCCCTCCAGCTCGCTCAGGCGCCTCGCACTGTCACGACCGAAATCAATGACCATCTGCAGCGTGTCTCCGTACTTCCGACGCAGGTCGAAGAGCACCTGCCGACGTTCGACGAGACCCGCCAGGCGCGCCGGATCTTCGTCCACGCCCTCGAGCATCTCGCGCATCTCCTCGGCAACGTCGGCAACCAGCGACTGCAACTCCCGAATCCGCTCCACATGAACACGCATCGCCTCGCCCCGCCCCAGAACTGCGGCAGCCGAGCTCAACCGGTCGGAGACACCGTCGTCATCCGCGAGGACTGCAATCGCCGCGGCAAGGGCCTCGCGGTTCGACACCGCGTCCTGAAGGAGGTCGATCTGACGTTCGAGTGCGGCATCCTCGTCGGGGTCCGAAAGCCCGGCACGCTCGATCTCCTCGCTCTGGAACCTCACGAGGTCGAGCTCCCTGGCCCGGGCGCGTTCGTCGCCGCCCATCGTGGCGAGGGCCGCGTCGATCTCGGTCAGGTCACCGCGCGCCCGACGCAGCGGTTCAAGGTCGATTCCCGCGAACGTGTCGAGGGCGGCGCGTTGCGCCGCCGTCCCGAGGAGGCTCTGATGTTCGTGTTGTCCGTGCAAATCGACGAGCTCCGCCCCGATCTCGGACAAGCTCGCCACCGTGGCCAAACGCCCGTCGACATACGCCCGTGACCGACCCTCGCGGGGCACGACGCGACACAGCACCGATTCAGACCCGTCCGCGGCAACGAATCGACCCTCCACACGGAACTCGTCGGCCCCCGCGCGCACCATCGAGGCATCCGCACGTTGTCCGACCAGCAGGTTGATTGCCTCGACGATCATCGTCTTGCCGGCACCGGTCTCGCCCGTGAGGACCGTCAGCCCGTCACCAAGTACGACGCTCGCTTCCTCGATGACCCCGAGGTTCTCGATGCGCAACTCGACGAGCATGCCCGGGAACCTAGGCCCGCTCGCGGTACGGGGGGTGCACGACCTCGATCACTCGGACAGTCCGAACTTGGACCTGAGGATCTGGTGGAATTTCGGGGCGGCGAACCGCACGAATCGCGCGGTGCACGTGTCGGGCCCGAACGTGACGATGTCGCCGGCGGCAAGGTTCGCCACCCTGCGTCCGTCGATGGCCAGATCGACGGGTCTCGTTCCGGCAACCGTCATCTGGAGGTGTTCCTCCGGTCCGAGAACGAGCGAGCGATCGAAGTTCATGTGCGGGGATACGGGGGTCACGATGAGTGCGCGGTGACGCGGCGACACGACTGGCCCCCTGGCAGACATCGAATATGCGGTGCTGCCGGTTGGCGTTGCCACGATCACCCCGTCGGCGGAGTACCGCTCGAAGAGTTCGTGATTGACCGCCACGTCGATCCAAACGGTGTGACCAGACTGCTGCTTTTCCAGCACGGCTTCATTGAGTGCACGCCACGACGTTTGCGGACGACCCTCCTTCGTCACCATAACCTGCAACAGCATCCGTTCGTCGATGAGGAAATCGGTGCCCGCACGTCCCGACAGTGCACGCTGCACCGAGACAACGGCACGATCGATGCCGACCTCGGTGAGGTACCCGAGCAATCCGACGTTCACACCGAGAATCGGGATCGGCGCCCCGTTGAGCATGTTCACCGCACGCAGCACGGTGCCGTCGCCACCCAGAACCACCATCATGTCACCGTCCCCGGGGTCCCGGTCACTCGCCAACTCCGGCAATCGGTGGGCCTCGGCGTCGGCTGGGCACATCCACAGATAGTGACCGGCCTGCTCCAGAACCTCCCGTAGCTCGGCAAGGAGAGCTGGCACCTCGGGTCGAGTGTGGTGTGCCACCACCATCACGTTGGCCATGTGCTTCAGACTATTGAGGCTCGAATCCAGTGCTCACGATTGCCGGCGGGGCCGGGAACGGCCGAGTCCACCTCGCCCCGAATCCTGAAGCCGTGCTCCTCGAGGGACCGGGACACCGATTCGATGCACCGCCGGCGGACGGCCTCGTCGGAGATCACTCCACCGCCGCGGTCCACCTCCGCCTTCGTGGCCTCAAACTGTGGTTTCACGAGCAATAGCGCCTCCCCGCCGGGGAACAGCACCGCCTTGATGCCATCGAGGAGCATCCGCAGCGAGATGAACGACACATCGGCGACCACGAAATCGAATCCAGCCGGGAAATCGCCGCGCTGCACGAGTGCGGATAGGTCGCGGGCATTCACGCCGTCGCGCACGTCGACGCGCGGGTCTGCTGCCAACCTTGGGTGGATCAATCCGTGGCCGACGTCGCAGGCAACGACGGACATTGCACCCCTCTCCAGGAGACAGTCGACGAAACCTCCGGTCGATGCTCCGATGTCGAGCACGCGGCGGCCCGCCACGCGGAGTGGCGGGTCGACTCCCGCGAAGTACTCGAGCGCCGCGTCGAGCTTGAGCCCGCCACGACTCACGAACTTCCGGAGCGGGACGACAGCGAGCGTGTCGTTGACGGAAACCTGTCTGGCCGTGTTCAGAACGGGAGCGCCATTCACCGTGACCCGGTCGTCCTCGATCAGTGCACGAGCTTCCACTTCATCGTGCGCCAAACCCTCAGCAACGAGCGCGCGGTCGATCCGACGAGGCCGCGACACGTCTCAGTCGCCGCGCGACGGTGCAAGAACCGAATCGGCCAGCGCCGCGAGATTCTCGAACACACCGTCCGGCGCCACCGTGCGATCATCGGCGGTCTCGCTCACGCCCGACAGCATGAGGGCGAATCTCGCACCCACCAACCGGGCAAAGGCCCCGTCGGTTGAGTCCCGGTCGCCGGCCATCCATGCGACGCTCAAATCGTCGAGACCCAGCCGCTTGCGTACCAACTGGCCCATCGGCGCGAAGGGCTTTCCGGCGATGATCGGGCGCACACCGCCGGCTTTCGCAATTGCCGCGAGGATCGACCCTCCACCAGGAATCAGTCCGGCGGGTGTCGGATAGGTCGGATCGTCGTTGGTGCCGATCAGACGCGCCCCGCCGAGGATCGGAGTCACCGCCCGGGTCATGCCCCGGTAGTCGAATGAACTGTGGTATCCGACCATCACCGTGTCGATGTCGCGGGCGAGGTCGGCAAATTGCCCGTCATTGACGTCGTCATCGGTGCGCGCTACGACCACCGCTCCGGCCTCCTCGACGGCCTCGACGATGCCCGGCCCGCCAGCGATGAGTACCCGCTCACCCGGGGCGAGCAGCAACGCGGCCGCCTGAGCCGAGGTGCACACGTCGCCGGTGGCGGAGATACCGATCTTCGCCAATGCCGATTCCTGTTTGGCGAGGGTGGCTGCCGAATTGTTGGTGACGAAGAGAACCCGGTGACCCCCGGCGCGTAGCCGCCCGATTGCATCCACCGAACCAGGAATCGGTTGATGCATCAGCCACACCACACCGTCTAGGTCGCAGAGAATCGGTGCCTTCACCACTTCCGCACGCTAGTTGGCGGGCAGTCCATCGACCTGCCAACCTTGACCGGTGCCGCACTTCCTACCGTTTCGAGCCCTTCGCTACCACGCATCGCACGACCTCTCCCGCGTTACGGCGCCGCCGTACGACGTACTCAGCGACACGGACCGTGCCGAGCTTTCCGCACGCGATCCGCACAACATCGTCGCCATCGATCTTCCAGCGGGAGCCGATCCATACGCCGACGCCGCCGCAACGCTCGCCCGCTGGCGCCACGACCGTGTGCTCGTCCTCGACGATCGCCCGTCCTTCACCCTCTACCGAATGACCTTCACCGACGCGGAAGGTCGCGACCGCACGACGGTCGGTGTCATCGGATCACTCGAGGTCGTCGACGAGGGAGAAGGCGGCGTTCTTCCGCACGAGCAGACGACGCCGAAGGCAAAGAGCGACCGGCTGGATCTGACTCGTGCAACGCAGAGCAACCTCTCCCCGGTGTGGGGTCTTTCACTTCGTGAACAAATGACCGATGCCCTGATCGCACGGGGAGAACCGGTTGGCGAATTCGTCGATGAGCACGGCGTGAAGCATTCCACGGAACGCATCGACGACCCCGCAAGGGTCCGCAGTATCTCGTCGCTGGTGGGATCTCAGCCGGTTCTCATCGCCGACGGACACCACCGCTACGCAATAAGCCGCACCTACCGGGACGAAATGCGTGGCACCGTGCTCGCCGCTGCCGCCTCGACGACCATGACCTACGTAGCGGAGCTCGTCGAATCCCAACTCAGCATTGCTGCGATACACCGCCTCTACCGGGGTGTCGACTCCACACGATTGCTGACCAAACTCGCGGAGTGCTTCGACGTTTCGGCCGTCGATGGCTCGGTTACTCCGGCGATCATCGGGGAACTGGGCAAGCGTGGCGCATTGTGCTTCGTGGACCACGACCTCAACGGTTGGTGGCTAAGGCCCAAGCCCGCCTCCTTTGCGGGCCTTCGTGATCTCGACAGCCTGCGCCTCGAGCATGCGCTCCGCGGCATGACGCACGACGTTGCCTACCAACACGGCGCCACCGAGGTTCTCGATCTCGTACGAGGCAAGGTGGCCGACGCCGCGGTGCTGATTCGGCCGACGAGCATCGGCGAGATCCGTCGAACCGCCGAGGAACGCGTACTCATGCCGCCGAAATCCACGTTCTTCACGCCGAAGCTTCGCACCGGGCTCGTCGTACGACCACTGGTCGAATAGCCACTTCCGGCCAGCTGCCCGATTGATTCGGCATCCAACCGGCGGCGCTAGTCAACCTTGGGAAGAACGGTGGACGTTGCTTCCCTCCCCCGACCCGAGAGCGCCGCCAGCAGTTTGTCGAGCTTCGCCGCCCGTCCGCCCACTGCCACATGTTCGGCAACGATCTCGGTGACCGTCTGTGTTCGCGCACCAATACGGAAGAAGCGTCGCCGAACGTGACCGAGCACCGTGACTTCGTCCCCCACCCTCATCGTCGGCACGTCGGCCGCCGCCGCAGAGATCGGAGTCACGGCTTTCCTCCCGTGGATGACGCAGGCGATATCGAATGACGCCACCCTCTCGCGTCGTGTGAGAAGCCGAATCGATGGGGCCGCCACCAATCGCCCCCGAACCAAGGCAACGTTGGTAGAAGCCGACTTCTCGGACATGGCCCCACGGGCGATGCGAGTTGCAGTACGTGTCACGAGCGCTCCTCTCGGCTGATCCGACCTCGTGCATAACGCACGACGCCGTGCTTCGAGTACCTGTGTGCGCCGTGAAAATTAGGCGGAAGTGCGGCTATTCGCCGAGACCGGCGAGCCGTGCTTGTACGTCGAAGTATGCGGCGTCGTTCTTTGCCACCTTGACGAAGTAGTTCTTCGCGGTGACGGGGTCGCCCGCCCGGTCATGAAGATCGCCCAACACGTACCACTCCAACAAGTGATGCGGTTGCACCTGCCGCGGTTCGCCACCGTGGGTCATGATGCGAATGGCCGTTTGCAGGTCACCCCGATCCGCGTACGACATGGCGGCCGAGACCCGGCCCTCCGCCATCACCGCGGGGTGCGGCGAAGCCTGTTTGAGCTCGTCCCACAGATTCTCGACGATCTCATAGCGCTTCAGTGCCCGATAACAGTCGATGAGGACAGGCATGTTCGTCATGTCGGTGCGATCGGCTCCTCGCGCAAACTCAAGGTGCTCCGCGGCCGACTTCCAATGCTGCGCCCGATACTCGAGCCGGCCCGCCAAAACACGAACCTCGTTGATGAGCCAAAGGTCCTCAAGGATCGGGGTGAGCACCTTCAGTGACTCGCGATACCGCTCGGCGTCGTAGGCAACGAGTGCCCGCGACAACTGACGACCTACAAATTCAAACCGACGATCTCCGACGGCCTTACGAACCTCACGCGCAAGGGATTCGTCCAGCGCCGGTGGTGTGGGAAACGGATCGGCATCCGCACTTCGCGGGCGACGACTAACAGCTCGGGACACGTTGCCCCGTTTGTCATCTCCAACCCGTCGACTACGAACGGAACCCTCGTCGACCACCTGTTCGGATCGATCTGGTCGATCACCGAAGGGCTTGTCCTTCCCGTACTTTCGTGGACCCTTCTTTGCAAAAACGTCGGCGCGGCGCCGCTGGGCTTCGGTTTGCGGGACATCTTCATGTCGTTCCCGGCGATCATCCCGGCGACGTCCATCCCGACCCTCACCGCGCGGCTTCCACTCACGACGCGGCGCACCATCATCTCGACGCGGACCCTCACGACGCGGACCACGCCGATCATCCCGACCTTCACCACGCGGCTTCCAGTCCCGTCCTGCGCTACCACCACGCCGCGGACCTTTTGCGTCACGCCGAGGACCATTTGCGTCACGAGAACCGCTTCGACCCGACCCACTGCGGGGGGCACCGTCTCGCGGCGCACGATCCGTACCTTCCAATCGCCGACCACCCCCACCTCTCGGCTTGCGACGTTCATCGCGATCGTCTCGTTCATCGCGATCTTGGTTCGACATGGCTGACCAACGCTACGGCGATTCGCACTCAATCAGCCGAAAACTCACCCCAAAAACGCGAGGAGCCCCCGCTTTCGCGGGGGCTCCTCGTATGAGAAATCTGGCGGCAACCTACTCTCCCAGGAGGTCTACCTCCAAGTACCATTGGCGCGTTCGAGCTTAACTTCCGTGTTCGGGATGGGAACGGGTGTATCCCCGACGCTATGGCCACCAGAAACTTTGCGTCCCACCGATCCAAGATCGGTTGAAGACTTCAGAGTAAGCACGAGCACAATCCAAGCCCTCGGCCGATTAGTACCGGTCAGCTACGTGCGTCGCCGCACTTCCACTTCCGGCCTATCAACGTGGTGGTCTCGCCACGGGCCTTACTGCGTTAACCGCATGGGAATTCTCATCTTGGAACGGGTTTCACACTTAGATGCTTTCAGCGTTTATCCCTTCCGTAGGTGGCTAACCAGCCATGCACCGGGCGGTACAACTGGCACACCAGAGCTACGTCCGTCTCGGTCCTCTCGTACTAAAGACAGCATTCCTCAAAATTCCTTCGGATGTAGAAGATAGGGACCGAACTGTCTCACGACGTTCTGAACCCAGCTCGCGTACCGCTTTAATGGGCGAACAGCCCAACCCTTGGGACCTGCTTCAGCCCCAGGAT
>JBIJCI010000001.1:0-130225 GCA_044344715.1 Ilumatobacteraceae bacterium
TGTGTCACCCCCCCACACAAACCCCCCCCCCCCCCCCCCCCCCGAAAGTACTTTCGTCTACTCCGTTACTCATTACCTTTCTCGCAGTCACCGCCCATGTCTGCTTCGAAACCACGCTCCTGATGCCGGGGGCCGTACGGGTGGCGATTGACTCGCTGGTCGCCGGCGCCTGCCCCGATCTCGTCATGCCGGCTCGGGACAGCGTGAACACGGTGTCCATCGCGGTGTTTGCTGCCTTCGACTCCCCCAGTGCCATTTCAGAAAGCCTGGCGGCGCACCAGCCCGACGTCATCGTGGTCGACCGAGCCTGGCTGGTGGCCGCGGCCCTGCTCGAGTCCTTGGCGAAGCTCAGCGGCGTGCCCAAGGCTCGACGGGTGATCGGCAGCATGGCAGTTGACGACGTCCTGAAGATTCAGACCGCCCACCGCGGCATGTTCGACGTTGTCGACCTCTCCGTACCGCTCGACGAATGTCTCGGCACCCTGCGCCGAATCAACTCGGGAGTGTCATCGCTGTTGACCGACGAGCTATGGCGTCGCGTGCCGCGACCCCCGAAGTTTGCGGACATCACCGACGCCCCCCATGACGCACTCGATTTCGCGATCCTCGAACTCGTCTGCATCGGCTATCGGGACCACGACATCGCCGAGACGCTCCACTACTCGGTGCAGGCGGTGAAGAACCGCATCGGGAACATGCTCAAGCGATCGGGGGTCGCCAACCGCACCCAACTCGCCTGGCAGTTCACCAATCAACTACTCACTAAGCGCATGATGGAGAACATGCAACACTCGGCCGATGCCCCGAGAATCTCCGGTGGGAACTAGCGTCCTCCAGCGGTTCGAATCATGCGGGTCATCGGAGCATTCGTCGACAAGGTCGTCGGTGAGCTGGTTGCTGAATGGACGGCCGAGCTCGGCGGGGTCGAGTTCGGCGGTGCCGCGGTGGCGGCCGTGGACCACACCATCACGATCGCCCTTCGGTGAGATGCGCAAAGCGCGACTTGAACGCCTCGCTCACGACGACGTACCCCGCGGTCACCGCCGCGAGAGCCAGCGCTACCCGGAGGGGCAACCCGACGAGACCCAGGTCGTCGGCGACCGACGAATACGGAAGTGCCACCGCTACAGCCGCGGCCAGGAGCGACGACGCCAGTAGCGCCGGACCGGGGCGACTCCTCCAGACGCGCCGGCTCGTGCGCAGCATCAGGAGCGCAGCCAGCTCGGTGAGCATCGACTCGACGAACCATCCGCTCCGCAGGAGTTCCGCCTCGGCGGCGAAACCCATCCGCAATACGCCGAACGTGAACAGGTCGAACACCGTGCTCGTTAGACCGAACACGAGCATGAAGGAACGGACACGCCCGATCTCCCACCGGCACGGCAGCCGAGTCAGTTCCTCGTCGACATCGTCACCGGCGATGGTCAGTCCGGGGATGTCGGAAAGGAAGTTGAGCAGTAGTACCTGCAACGGGAGCATCGGCAGGAACGGAAGGAACAACGTCGCCGCCGCGAGCGACACCATGTTGCCGAAGTTCGCACTGGTCGTGACGTGGACGTACTTCTGGGTGTTGACGAAGATCCGCCTGCCACGCTTGATTCCCTCGGCGAGGACTCCGAGATCCTTGGTGAGCAGTACGAGGTCTGCGGTCTGCTTTGCAACGTCGACCGCGCTATCAACCGAGATTCCGACGTCGGCTGCGTGCAGGGCGGGCGAATCGTTGATCCCGTCCCCCAGGAATCCGACCGTATGTCCGCCGCGCGAGTAAGCCCGTACGATTCGCCCCTTCTGAATGGGGTCGACCTCCGAGAACACGTGCGTGCGCTCGACGAGACCGACGAGTTCCTGGTCGGATGCCGCGGCGACATCACTTCCCGTTGCGGCCCGCCCTGCCTCGAGACCCACCTGTGATGCGACGAATGCGGCGGCGAGTCGGTTGTCGCCCGTGATTATCCGAACGGAGACTCCCATCGCAGCGAGCGCTTCGATTGCGTGTCGGGCACCGGGTTTCGGAGGGTCGGCGAAGCCGAGGAATCCGACGAACGTTAGCCCGTGCTCATCATCCTGGGTCGGGGTGCGTGCCGTCCCCGCATCGATACCGTCGGCGTCGAAGGACTTGTAGGCCACACCGAGCAACCGGAGGCCGGAGCCCGACAATCGTTCGAACGTTCGCATCACCCCTGCACGCGCCGCCTCGACCGGTAGTACCGAACCCCTGCTCTCGACGAATGAGCAACGTTCGAACAACGACTCGAACGCCCCCTTCGTCACGAGGTGCGACCCGTTCTCGGATGCCAACAACACCGACATTCTCTTGCGGACGAAGTCGAACGGTACCTCGCCATTGAACGTCCACGACCCGGACGACGACGCAACGGCGTCGAGGATTGCATCGTCGAGCGGGTTCGGGAACCCACGCTGGTAACGCGCCGTCAGCCACGCCCACTGCAGTACCCGTGGATCTGGATACCCGGACGGGTCGAGGCCGTCCCGTACCGCGACGGAGCCCAGGGTGATCGTGCCCGTCTTGTCGGTGCACAGGATGTCCAGACCCCCCACGTCTTCGATGGCGTCGAGTCGCTTCACGATCACCTTGCTCTTCGCCATCGCTTGCGCACCGCGGGACAGCCCGACGGTCACGATCGCGGGCAGCATCTGGGGCATGAGCCCGACGGCGAGTGCCAACGAGAAGAGGATCGAATCACCCACCGGCCTCCCGAATGCAAGGTTCACGAGGCAGATCGCGGTGACGAGAACCAGCGTCGTACGCATCAACATCAATCCGAAGGCGGTGACGCCCCGTTCAAACGCCGTGGGAAGGTGCTGCGACGCGACGGCGTCGCTGATCCGGCCGAACTCCGTGTCGGTGCCGGTTCGTGTCACGAGTACGTGGCCCTCACCGCTCGCCACGTAGCTACCGAGATGCACCATGTTGGTTCGCTCAGCGAGGGACACCCGTGACCCGAGGATGCCCGGGGTCTTGCTGCGCGGAAAGGCCTCGCCGGTGAGGGCCGATTCGTCGACGCGTAGCTGGTTGGCCCGCAGCACCCTGCCGTCCCCCGGCACCACGTCCCCGGAGCGCAACACCACCACATCGCCCGGCACCACCTCTGCGAGTCCGACCTCGCGCTCGCGACCCCCCCGAAGAACGTCGGCGTGAACGCTCACCGTTCCGAGCAACGTCTGCACGGCACGCACCGCACCGCGCTCCTGCAGGAAACCCAGGAGTGCGCTGATCCCGACGATCATGAGAACGATCAGCGACTGCGACATCTCGCCGAGCACTGCCGACACCACCGAGACGCCGAGCAGGATCAGTGTGACCGGACTCACGAACTGTCGCAGCACGAGGCGCAACCCGGTCGCATGCACGATGCCGATCGACCTCGGTGCGCGGCGGTACTTCTCCACCGCCGACGATTCGGTGAGTCCGATCGGGCAGGAGCCGAGTCGCTCGAACAGTACTTGCTCGGATTCCGACCACTCGAGGCCGGAAACGACGTTCAACGGTGTGACACTCGATTCGGACGTTATAAATATAAACGTACGGTGCACTCGTGCCCCTAGGATGAAGCTTCCCTACCGACCTGCCGGTCTGATCGCGTGAGTACTATCGTCCATCTGCCGCACATCCGATAGGTACGTTCGTTTACGTGCCGAGCGAACGGGGTGTACCTATGGTCGTATCCGTGGAGACCGTGAGCACGCGCGTGTGCAATGTACTGATCGATCGATTGGTCGACATCGAGCGACCCGATCTCCGCAGCGCCCTCGTACGGCATCACCGGGGCTGTCGAATCGGGGTCTTCGACTTCCTCTCCGCGCCGATCTCCCTGACCGAAGCCAGTAAACAACTGAGGCCCGATCTCGTGGTGGTTGCCAACGTGTGGCTCTACCTGACCCCGCTCCTCGATCGCATCATGCTTCTGGCCGATTGCCAATCGGCCGCGGTCGTCATTGCATCGCGCAACATCGACGACGTATTCAGGGTGCAGGCCGCACACCGCGGCTTTTCGAACCATGTCGACCTCAACCAGCCTGCGGACCTCCTCGTCGAACGACTGTTTGCACTCTCCGGCGAGATGGCCGAGCCGTCGGCGCCAGGCCTCTGGGGCAGCGTTCCCCTCCCTGCGATGAGCACGAAAGGCATCGAGATCGCGCGCGACGCCATCGATCGGGAGATCCTCGACCTCGTGAGCGTCGGCATGCAGGATGCCGACATCGCCGATGTGGTGCACGCGTCGACCCAAACCGTGAAGAACCGAATCAGCGCGATGCTCGAGCGCTCCGGCTACCGAAACCGCACCCAGCTGGCCTGGATGCACTCCAGCGCGGAGCTAGCCGAGGCGATGCTCCGCGGACTCTCACCGCAATCCTCGGCCGTCCGCACTACATCCGACCGACGACCACACCCGACGAGGTGAGCACCACGGCGGCATCCCCGCCGGCCCGCACGATCCGCGACACCCGCCCCACGACGTCGTCAACCGGCCACGAACCATCGCCCGCGACGACCCATTCGAGTTCGACCCCCGGCACCGCGCGGAGCGTTGCTTCGAGCGTCGGGTTGCTCGGCCCCGCAACGACCACACGATGCGGCCCCGTTCGAGCACCCGACTCCAGTGACGTGTCGCCAGAGCTGCCGGGGTGCTCGCCACGGAAGATCGCGAAGTGGTACCCCGCCACTCCACCCGACGTGACCAGCACCGCCAGCGGATATCTGACGGCCCGCAACGTCGAGGAATCGAGCCGGCCGTCGATCATGTCTCGCAGGATGACGTAGACCGTGCCGATCGCGGTACCCAATGCCACGAGTCCGCCCACCCCGAGCAACGTCACGAGGTAGACGCGACGGGTGATCGAGTTGCGTTCTTCGGCAGCACGACGACGCAGGGTGGATCGCCAGTAGGCGAACCACACCGGCACTCCGACGACGAGGAGCGTGCATGCCAGCAACAGCGTGTTGATTGCCGAGTCACCGCGCAACAGTCGGGCACCCGTCGAGGCCTCGATGATCGCGACGATGAGAATCACGACACCGAACGACGTGGCCCCCAGCCCACCGGCGGCCATGAGGTGCTCGTACGTTCGGTCAACCTCGGCACGCGAGCCACCCGGACGCTCCTTCAGCGTGGTGCGGTGGTACCACCAGACCAGTCCCCCGGCGCACAGTCCGCCGACTGCATCGGGCATCGACTGGAAGTGGGTCCGAGCCACGTCCGACGACGGCGAACCGACCAGCCAGACCACCACCTGGTACCCGACGATCGCCGTCGACGTAATCGCGGTGATGAGCCCCCCTGCCACGCCGAACAACACCACCGCGAAGCGCCAGGCTTCGCTGCCAGGTTCGCGATTCAGGCCGCGCAGCCACTCCAACACCCAGACCGCTCCACCGACCGCGAGGAGCGCAAGGCCGCGATGCAGCGAGCTCGCACCGGGCACGACGACCGCTCCAGCCCCGGCGTCAAAGGCGCGCTGCACGAGCCCCGACACGAGTTGTCCGAGCGCGACCGCAGACACACCGAGCCCGATCAGGGCGGGGGTCACGTGACGAAGTGCGGTGGGGGCGGCGTGCGTGAGCGCCCGGTCCGTGCGTCGCACCCCGTACCACGTCGCACCCCAGACGACCAGCTGAGCCAACGCGAAACCGTCGTAGTCCTCGGCCCGCACGACCGCGAGCAATGTCCTGTAACCGCCGACCATCGCCACGACGAGCGGCACCACCGTTCCCACGGTGACGAAGAGCGACCAGCCGAACGACTGCAGTTCCGTCCGATCCGAGGCGAGTCGCCGACGGGTCGAGAGCCCGAGCACCACCGCGAGCGGCACGCCGAGCAGCAACATCGCCAGGTTCAGCGCCGCCTGATCCGAATCGTCGGCGACGAGCGCCGCCCCGTCGACGACCGGACCGATGCTGCCCGCCAATCCGGCCGCGGCAACGAGGACGGCCACCAGCAACGAGAGGTAGAGGAAGAAGAAACGAACCTGCTGTCCGGTCGACAGCGGTGACTGCTCGCGTCGCGCGCGCCGCACCGCGAAGATCACCAGCGCAAGTACGGCGAGGGGAATCAGTGCTCCGACCATCGGACCTACTCGTCGGACATGGTGCAGTCGAAGAGCGGCCATGGCACGCCCGTCAGCAACCACGAGCCGGACGTCCTCACCAATCGGAGCGTGTGATCCTCGCTGTACACACCGCCGAGCGGCCCACCGGAGGGGAATTCCACGTCGACCCGCACCCGGGCCCGGTCACCTTCGACCACCGACTCAACCAAACCGATCCGGGCATCGCCGTCGATATAGGCGCGGTCGAGATCATCCGCGTCGCACTGGCCAGTCGGGTCGATGAACGATGCAGCGCGGTCGAAATCGCCGTCGAACGTCGCGGTCAGGTACTGCTGTACGACCCGTTCCGGCGTGCCCTCCTCGTAGGTGGTCACATCCCGACCGATTGCAAAGACCAGCACCACGATCGCCGCCAACGCAACGACCGAAACGGCGGCGGCGACCACCATCGTTGGTCGTCGCAAGCCCACGCGCCAACCTTACGTCCGGGTGTTGCAGACGCGTGACGACGTTCGTACCCGGTGCGGTGGGATGCCCGTCGGCGGCTACGGCACGACGGCGGTGCAGGTCGTCCCGTCCATCAGTGGCCCCATCGAGGGGGGTTCGTCTCGCCCGGTGTCGCACCGTCCGGTGGCAGACGTTCCCCACGCGGCAGCGGGAAGTACCGGTGATGCCAGGCCCCGGTCACCTCGTAGATGGCCGTGCCGGACTGTCCGTCGCTCGTCGTCACCAACATCTCGCTGAGCCCTCCCCCGAGCGAATTCGGTTTGCCCGGGTTGAACGCGTCGTAACGCTGGGCCCAGCGTCCGCTTGCATCAACGTCGATCGACCTGCCGTTCTCGAGGATGAACGTGACACGACCGGCGAGACCCCGGACGTTCTCGCCGTGCCGCTCGTACGACGTCGGTTGCCCGTCATCGCCGAGCCAGGTGAGGTCGTGGTGGAACTCCCGGATCGCCACCGGCTCGCCCCCGTCACTCGGCGACAAACAGCCGTCGGTGTACACGCGGGAGCCGTTCGGGAACTCCCAGCACCACACCGCCAACATGCCCTCCGGAACGTGTATGGCGAGCCACATCCACATCGGGCACCGGGAATGCGTACGGATTCCCCATGAGTGATCGCGCTGCCCCCACCACCGTTCGATCCTGCGGGTCTCGCCGCCACGGGTGACCGTGCCGTCGAACCAACCGCTCTGGAACATGTGCGACTGATCCCAGACCACCTCACTACCGGCCTTCATCGTGCCGCGCCGCAACTGGTAGGGCTGCACTCGTGCGGTGAACGTGACGTCCATGGACACGGGAACCGCGTCTCCGGCATCCACCTGCAAACGGATGGTCCTGCGCGGCTCGACGACGTCGATGTGCACCGGCCCCACGTTCCAGTCGTCGTGGTCACCGTCGACCCGCCGGGCATGGCGGGCGACGATCGGTTCGTCGTCCCAGCGCCCGAGCTGCAACGAATCCATCTCGCAACGCGCGGGGAAATTTGCGAGCGTGAGGATGTACACGTCACCCAGTCGGTCGGTCGGGTGCATCACGAAGAACAAGCTCTCGCGCCAATCGTGGTGGTGCAACACCGTGTTGCGGAACGGTTCGGGAATCTGGTGGCCGAATCGTTCGTCGGCGGCGTCGTAGCGGGCCATGACGTACCTCAGTTTTGCACGACGTCGAGCGAGTCGAGGTCGATGGCGTGCTGGGCATGCCGATGGGCCATGGTCATGAACATGTCGTCACCCCGTCCGGTTCGTTGCACGATCATCGACGCCACCACCGCCATGACGACACCCGCGAACGCGAATGCCCGGTACTCGGCCCACACGGCGTCGAATGCCACCGTGACGCCGTATCCGGAGAGCCCGTCGACCCACCGTTGCACGAGGTCGCGCTCGTGCTTACGCCGGTCTTCGACGCTCAGTCCCGCACCGAGGAAGTACGCGAGGTCCTGCACACCGCACGCATGGGTGACGGTCTGGAAGTCGACGACACCGACGCCACCGTTCCGGAACAGGAGGTTGTCGAGACGGAAGTCGCCGTGCACGACGGTGCGGTGCGGAAGCTCGCGATGAAAGTACGTACCCGTATCGAGGACGAACCGTTCGACGAGGCGGTACGTCGACGGCTCGAGTCGGTCGCGGTAACGCTCGATGAACGACGGGTAGACCGACTGCATCAACGCACGACTACCCGAACGTTCCTTCGATGTGCTCCGATTCAGCCACCCGAGCCTCCCGAGGAACGGCGAGTTCCAGAGCGGACCGTGCAACTTGACCAGCTCGTCGACACAGGCACCGGCTTCGTCGGGTGAGCAGCCGTCCAGCTGGTCCCCCTGACGGCACGGAGCGAAATCCTCGAGCAGCAACAGGAAGTCGTCGGTTTCTTCGTTGCGCTCCACGTGGAAACAGGTCGGCGCACCGACGTCGAGTGCCCCGTGCAGGTCCCGGTAGAAGGATGATTCCACCTCGTAGCACCGCGTTGCCCTTCCCGCGGCCCGGCTTCTCTCGTCGCCGCTCGGGAACTTGGCGATCAGCGTGGTCGGCATCGAGCTCGGACCGCTGTAGGTGAGATGGAGACGCCGACTCTCCGACATCTGGCCCGTCCCGATCGGTTCCTCGCGAACCGACACCACCCGCACGGCATCGAGCCGCGGTGCAAACAACTCGTTCAGACGCTCGACGGTTGGCGAGCCCGAGGGGAATCCGGCTGGACCGACGGGCGCAGCATCGGCGTGGCCCACCGCCTTGGTCTACACCGTTTCGGGTTCCCTGGACAAGCGGGCCGCTACCCGCCCAATCTTGTCGATTCGCGCGACCAGCTCGTCGCGGGCGGTCTCCGCTTCGGGCGACAACCCCGTCACGTCCTTCACCTTCCAGTGTCGGATGACGACGGGTTCGAGGATCTGCTCGTGGTGCACCCGGAAGTCGTAGATGCCGGCCTTGGCGATCCGCTTGGCCAGCTCGGTGAAATTCGGGATGCCGACTCCGGGCATCGCGAAGTTCCGGACTGCCCGCTCGATGCCGATCATCATCCCCGACGGATCGACCTCCAGAGCCGCGCTGGCGAGATCGCGGTAGAAGAGGAAGTGCAGGTTCTCGTCGTTGCCGACGCGCAGCATCACCTCCTGACCGGCCTTGTCGCCGATCAACTTGCCGGTGTTGCGGTGGGAGATTCGGGTCGCCAGCTCCTGCATCGACAGGTAGGCCAGGGCTTCGTAGATGTCGTCGGGGGCCGGCACCTGCGCACCGCGCACCTGGTGCATGCGCGCCCGCTCCAGCTCGACCGGGTCGAGCGCCCTGCTCACGGTGAGGTAGTCACGGATGGCGATCGAGTGCCGCCCCTCTTCGGCGGTCCAGTTGCGTGCCCACGCACCGTAGGCACTGTCGCCCCCGAAGATCACACTGATGTCGCGGGTGTAGTACGGCAGGTTGTCCTCGGTCAACAAGTTGACGAAGAGTGCCGCGCGTACTGCATCGGGCAACGTCCAGCCGCCCTCGCCGAAGTCGGCGTCCTCCGGGGACCAGCGGTGGTCGGGGTCGAAGTCCCGGCCACGACTCCAGGGCACGTACTCGTGGGGAAACCACTCCTTGGCCACTCCCATGTGCCTGTCGTAGAGCTTGGCGGCGGTCGGCTCGAGCACGGCGAGGAGCTCGGTGGCCTTCATGGCCTCACCCTAACCGCAGCCCGCGACACGGCCGGACGTGCCGTCGTAACGTTTGCGTCACTCGTCACGCAGCTGGTGCACGAGCCGAGCCAACGGAATGCGGAAGTCGTCGAGCAGTCCCCAGCCCGATTCCCGCAGTCGCCGGTTCTCCAGTACCGAATTGGCGGGGCGCGGCGCCGGCCGCTGCGGAACGAGGTCACGAGTGGCGATCGGTCGCACCCGACTCGGGTCGTTCCCGGCGGCACGCATGACCTCCCGGGCGAACTCGTACCAGGACACCGCCCCCTGGTTGGTCACATGCCACACGCCGGGACCGCCTTCCGTGGCGAGCCTGACGATCATTCGTGCGGCATCGTCGGCGAACGTGGGGTGACCGACCTGGTCGTCGACGAACTCGAGGATGTCACGCTGGGCGGCGAGACGCAGGATCGTCTTCACCATGTTCGCCCCGTGGATGCCGCACACCCAGGAGATCCGCACGACGGTGTCCAGATCCTGGTCGACGGCGCGCTCCCCCAGCAGCTTGGACTCCCCGTAGACCGAACGCGGGTTCGGCGCGTCGGACTCGACGTACGGTCCCGGCTTGGTGCCGTCGAAGACGTAGTCGGTGGAGACGTAGACCACACGCGCGCCGACGTCGCGCGCCGCGCGAACCACGTGCTCGGTGGCGGCGGCGTTGCACAGGATGGCCCTCTCGCGGTCGCCCTCGCAGGCATCCACTGCGGTCCATGCCGCCGCATGCACCACGACGTTTGGTCGCTCGCGCAGGAGCACCCGGTGCACCGCCGACTCGTCGGTGACGTCGAGGTCGGCACGAAGCAGTCCGCGGACGTCGAGACCGGTCGCGGTGCAGGAACGGACGAGCTCGAATCCGAGCTGACCGCCGGCACCGGTGACGACGACCTTCACGATGACGCCTTGAGCGGCTCCCACCACCAGCGATTGTCGCGGTACCACGCGACGGTCGACTCGAGTGCCTCATCCAACGACCGCCTGCGCTTCCATCCCAACGCAGTGATCTTCGTGATGTCGACCGAGTAACGACGGTCGTGACCCTTGCGATCCTCCACGTAGCGAACGCTCGACACGTCCTTGCCGAGCAACGCGAGCAGCTTGTCGACCAGCACGCGGTTCGGGGTCTCGTTGCCGGCGCCGATGTTGTACACCTCGCCGATGGTCCCCGACTCGAGCACGAGGTGTACGCCGGCACAGTGGTCGTCGACGTGGATCCAGTCCCGTTCGTTGAGGCCGTCGCCGTAGAGCGGGATCTTCCCGCCGTCGAGCAGGTTGGTGGTGAAGAGGGGAATCGCCTTCTCCGGATACTGGAACGGACCGAAGTTGTTGGTACAGCGCGTGACGAGGACCGGGGTGCCGTGCGTGGCGTGGTAGGACAAGGCAATCAGGTCGCTGCCCGCCTTCGATGCGCTGTAGGGCGAGCGCGGCTCGAGCGGATCGGTCTCCTTCGACGAGCCGGTTTCCACGCTTCCGTACACCTCGTCGGTTCCGATGTGCAGCACACGACCCAGTCCGAGGCGGCGTGCGGTATCGACGACCACGTTGGTCCCGAAACAGTTGGTGAGGATGAAGTCCTCACCGCTCTCGATTGACCGGTCAACGTGACTCTCGGCGGCGAAGTGCACCACCCAGTCGTGTCCCTGCATCGCCGCTTCCAGATCACCCGGGTGGCAGATGTTCCCCCGCACGAACCCGAACCGTCGATCATCCTCGAGGTCGCGGATGGTCATAGGTCAGCGCGTCGTAGACCGTCACGGTGTGGTCGGTGTTGGCGAGCACCCACCGGGCGTAGTTGCTCCCGATGAAACCGGCGCCGCCGGTCACGAAGATCCTCACGTACGCATGCCCCAGACAGGCTGGAAGTTGGGGTGGATTTCCGCGCGCAACGGGTTGGACTGATCGCGCTTCGACAGCGTCGGCGTGGCGATCCCCCAATCGGCACCGACCGCTGGATCGTTCCACGCCACACCGAGTTCGTCCTGCGGGTTGTAGTAGCCGTCGACGAGGTAGGTGATCGTCATGTCGGTGAGCGACGCGAAGCCGTGCGCGACACCGGGAGGAATGAACACGCCGCGATGGTCGTGCGTGCCGTCGCTGCGCGTACCGAGATCGATGACCTGTGTGGCGCCGTCGGTGGGTGAACCCTTGCGCAGATCGTGCAGCACGACCCGGCATGATCCGAACGGCACGTACCAGTAGTCGGCTTGGTGGAGGTGGTAGTGCAGGCCGACCACGGCGCCGGCCCTCCGGTCACCACGGTTGCCCTGGATCATCTCGCGTCCGAGCGGGAACCATTCGCGACGGTACGTCTCGATGAAGTAACCACGCTCGTCACCGTGCATGCGCGGCTCGACGATCCGCACTCCCTTGATCACGTCGGACTCGGTGACCTCGGCCATCAGGCGTCCAGCTCGACCTTGGAATCGTCGCCGAGCATGAGTCGCAGTGCGCGGGGACGTCGTTCGGAACGGACGACCTCGACGTTGCGACCGAGGAGCGAGTCGCTCATCTTGTGTACGTCGTTGACGACGCACCCGTCGAGCAGCACGGAGTGCTCGAGCTCGGAATGGATGATCCGGCACCCGTTGCCCACGGAGGTGTACGGCCCGATGTAGCTGTTCTCCACGATCGTGTCGTTCCCCACGATCACCGGACCGCGGATGCGCGAGTTGACGATCTTGGCACCCTTCATGACGACGACGCGACCCTCGATCTCCGACGATTGGTCGACGGTGCCCTCGGAACGCGGTTCGAGCGCTTCGAGCACCAGCCGATTGCACTCGAGCAGCGGGTCCTTCTTGCCGGTGTCGATCCACCAACCCTGCAGCACCTCGTGGCGCACCGACTTGTTCTTCTCGATCAACCACTGGATCGCGTCGGTGATCTCGAGCTCGCCACGCTGCGACGGAACAATCGACCGCACGGCCTCGTGGATCGACGCGTCGAACAGGTACACACCGACCAGCGCAAGGTCGCTCGGCGGGTCCTTCGGTTTCTCCACCAGTCGCTTCACGCGACCGTCCTTGGTCACCTCGGCCACACCGAATTGGCGCGGATCATCGACGTGGCACAGGAGGATCTGGGCTGCCGGGGCCCCGCTGCCCCCCGCACGCCTCGCCGACTCGAACTGCCGCACGAAACCGTCGAGGCCCTGCTCGAGCATGTTGTCGCCCAGGTACATGACGAAATCGTCGTCGCCGAGGAAGTCCTTGGCGATGAGCACGCAATGAGCCAGCCCCAGCGGCGAGTCCTGCGGAATGTACGTGACCCGGACGCCGAATTGGGAGCCGTCACCGACCGCGGCGCGAATCTCCTTGCGGGTGTCCCCCACGATGATGCCGATGTCCTCGATTCCCGCCTTGCGCATCGCCTCGATCCCATAAAAGAGGATCGGCTTGTTGGCGATCGGCACCAGCTGCTTGGCGCTGGTATGGGTAATGGGTCGCAACCGGGTGCCGGCACCACCGGACAGGATGAGCCCCTTCATCGATAGCCAAGGCTAGTTGGGGGCGCCGTAACTAGGGTTTCCGTCGTGGCTCACACCTACCTGCACGCCTTCACGAAACCATCCCGCAGGGACTTCGTCACGATGGTGCGCGGGGAAGGCGCCCGGCTGTACGACAGCAACGGCAAGGAATACATCGACGGCATGGCGAGCCTGTGGTACTGCAACATCGGCCATGGACGCGAGGAGATGGCCGCCGCAATCGCCGCCCAGGTGACGACGCTCGAGTCGTACAACAACTTCGATCCATTCACCACCGACATCACCGACGTGCTCACCGACCGCCTCCATGCGTTGTCGCCGATGAAGGGCAACCGCGTCTTCCTGTGTTCGAGCGGATCGGAGGCCGTCGATACGGCGATGAAGTTGGCGCGTCTCGCCCACGTTCAGGCCGGACGACCGGAGCGGACGATCATCATCTCGCGGATGCGCGGGTACCACGGCACGAACTTCGGCGGCACCAGCGCACAGGGCCTCCCCCTCAACAAGGTGGGATACGACCCGTTGGTGCCGGACGTTACCCAGGTGGATCCCGACGACATCGAGGCGTTGTCGGTGGCGATGAGCCGTGACGGAGCACGAATCGCGGCGGTGCTGGTGGAACCACTGCAGGGAGCCGGTGGTGTGTTCCCGCCACGCGACGGTTACCTGCAGGCCCTGCGCAAGTTGTGCGACCAGCACGGCGTCTTCCTCATCTTCGACGAGGTGATCTCCGGTTTCGGACGTCTCGGCACCTGGTTCGCCGCCGACCGCTACGGCGTGGTTCCCGACTTCACCTGCTTCGCCAAGGCGGTGACGTCCGGGTACGTGCCGCTCGGCGGAGTCTTCGTCGGCGCGTCGCCGTTACGGGCGCTCGAGGCCGACCCGAACTTCTTCCTCCGCACCGGATACACCTACTCCGGCCATGCCACCGCGTGCGCAGCCGCGCTGAAGAACCTGGAGATCATCGAGCGCGAGGGACTCGTCGCCCGGGCGACCCACGTCGGCTCCCTGGTGTCCGACGCCCTGAACGCACTGTGCAACGACGGTCTGTTGCGGGAGGTCCGCGGGGACGGTGGCGTATGGGCGGCCGGTCTCCACCAAGGTCACGACGCGATGGTGGTACGCGATCTTGCGCTCGACAAGGGCGCCATCGTCCGGGGAATCGGGGCCGACACGAACGCGTTCTGCCCACCACTGGTCACGTCGGACGACGAGATCGCACGGCTCATGGACTCGTACGCTTCGGCACTGCACGAACACGTGAGGAACGTCGGATGAAGCTCGCCGGTCGGAATGCACTCGTCACCGGCGGCGCGAGCGGCATCGGCGCGGCGCTCGCCGAGTCGCTGGTGAAGGCCGGCGCCCGAGTCACGGTCGTCGACGTCAACGAGCAGTCGCTGTCCTCGATCGGCGACCGACTCGGGGTGCGCACCGCCGTCCTCGACGTCTCCTCGAGCGAGGCGTGGACCGACTTCGTCGCATCGCACGACCACTTCGATCTCGTGCATCTCAATGCCGGCGTCACCACCAACCGCAACGTACTCGACGGCCCGGTCGAACCTGCACCACCGCCCCTGATCGGCCTCACCGACGACGACTACCGACGGGCAATCGGAGTGAACGTGGACGGAGTCGTCTTCGGTGCGCGGGCCGTGATTCCCGGGATGTGCGAGCGTCGCAGTGGCGACATCGTGGTGACTGCTTCGATCGCCGCATTCGTTCCGATCCCGCCGGATCCCGTCTACGGACTCACCAAGTACGCGGTGTCGGGACTCGTCAAGTCACTATCGCCCCGGCTGGCCGAGTTCGGCGTGTGCATCAGCGCAATCTGCCCCGGATTCGTCGATACCCCGCTGATCAGCGAGCGGGCACGTGAATGGATCGCCGAGTTGGGGATGCCGCTGATGGCGACCCGTCAGGTGGTCGATGCGGTCGAGGCATCCCTGACCCGCCGGGTCAACGGCGGTCACTGGATCGTCCTGCCCGACAATGACCCGATCCTCCACGATCAAGCCGCGGTACCGTTTCCGACGAATCCCCGATGACGAATCGTCGATGACGAGACGATGACGTCGCCGGTCTTCAATCCGTTCGACCCGGCCTTCCGCGCGAATCCGCACCCGTTCTACGACGCGTTGCGAGAACTCGATCCCGTGCACCGGGCGGCTGGCGGGCTCGTCGTGCTCACCCGTTACGACGACGTCGCGAACGTACTGCGATCCAACGACTTCAGTCGCGACGTCGAGAAGTCGGCCAAGCCGCTCGACAACGCCGTCTCGCAGCGCCAACGTCAACGGCGGTCCGCGGGTACGAAGTCGATCCTCAACCTCGACCCTCCGGACCACACGCGATTGCGCAGGCTCGTGTCGAAATCGTTCACCCCGAGCGTCATCGAACGACTACGTCCGTTGGTCCAACGCTTCGTCGATGAAGCCCTCGACCTGGTCGAGCAGCGCGTCGACGATGGTGGCGCCATGGAGCTCATCGACGACCTCGCATTCCCCGTCCCCTTCCTCGTGATTTCGGCGATGCTCGGCATGCCGACCGAACGCGCCGACGAGCTGCGCGAGTGGTCGAGGGTGCTCACCCAGACGCTCGAACCGACCGTGTCGCTGGACGACCTCGATGCCGCCGACCGGGCGTTCGCCGGTCTCATCCCGTTCCTCACCGAGGTGATCGCCCGTCGCCGCACCGAGCCGGGCGACGACATGCTCTCGCAGTTGATCGCAGCAGAGGAGGCCGGCGACTCGTTGTCGACACCGGAGCTGATCACGTTCGTGGTGCTGCTCTACGTGGCCGGCCACGAGACGACGGTCAACCTGATCGGGAACTCGGTGCTCGCACTGCTGCAGTCACCCGATCAGATGGCACTCGCCCGCAACGACGGTCTCGACCCGAACGCCATCGACGAGCTGCTGCGATTCGACGGACCGGTACAGCACACGGTGCGCATCCCGCTGAAGCCCGTGAGCTTCACCGTCGACGACCGGGTCATCGAGGTGGAGGCCGGCGAACGGGTGCTCACGAGCCTGGGCGCCGCGAGCCACGACCCGCGCGTGTTCACCGATCCGCACATCCTCGACCTCCGACGGCCGAATGCGAACAAGCACCTCGGGTTCGCCGCCGGAATCCACTACTGCCTCGGATCCGCACTGGCCCGACTCGAGACGCAGGTTGCGATCGAGTCGCTGTTGCGGCGGTTCCCACGGATCGAACTGGCGAGTGCGCCACAGTGGCGCGACCGGCTGACTATCCGCGGGGTCGATCGCCTGGAGCTCGCAATCGTGCGATGAGCGACGAGGTGTCCCATCGACGCCCGCCCATCGCCATGATCTCCCCGTAGAAGTCGTTGACGATCGACGCGACCGGCAACTCGACGCCGAGTCGGCGAGCCTCCTCGAGGCAGATCGCAAGGTCCTTGCGCATCCACTCGACGGCGAATCCGAAGTCGAACTCGTTGCGCACCATCGTCTTCGAACGGTTCGACATCTGCCACGAACCTGCGGCACCCTGCGAGATGACCTCCACCAACTCGTCGGGGTTGAGTCCCGCGGCGAGCGCCAACGTGAGACCCTCGCTCAAACCCTGCACCACCCCGGCGATGCAGATCTGGTTGACCATCTTCGCGAGTTGACCGGAGCCTGCATTGCCGAGTCGCCTGCAGACCTTGGCATACCCCATGAGCACCGGGTACGCGCGGTCGAACACCTCCTGATCGTCGGCGCCGCACATCACCGAGAGCTGTCCATTCTCGGCACCGGCTTGTCCGCCCGACACCGGTGCGTCAACGAACCCGACACCCCGCTTGGCACACTGACCCGCCAGCTCGCGTGCCAATGTCGCCGATGCAGTGGTGTGATCGACGAGGATGCCGCCGGTCGACAGTCCGGCGAGCACGCCGTCATCGCCGAGCACCACCGAGCGGACGTCGTCGTCGTTGCCCACGCACACCATGACCATGTCGGCGTCGGCGGCGGCTTCGCGGGGGGTTGCCGCGGCCCCACCTCCGTGTGCCTGTACCCACTCGGCGGCCCGGGCGGCGGTGCGGTTGTAGACGGTGACCTCGTGGCCCTTCGCTGCGAGATGCCGCGCCATCGGGCCACCCATCACCCCCAGACCGACGAAGCCGATCCTCATCGGAACGCCGGACCTTCTGGCGTGACGTAGGCCGAGGTGATGCCGCCGTCGATGACGAGGCTCTGACCCGTCATCCAGCTGCTCTCGTTCGACGCAAGGAAGAGTGCACCGTTGACGATTTCGTGCGGCTCGCCGAACCGCCCCATCGGGATGTGCACCAGACGACGCTCACGCTTGGCATCGTCGCTCAGGAACTTTGCCAGCAGCGGCGTCATCACCGGGCCGGGGCACAATGCATTGGCCCGCAACCCACGCCGGGCGTAGATCGCCGCGGTTTCCCGTGTGAATGCGAGCACCGCACCCTTCGACGCCGTGTAGGCGACCTGCGGTGTCGCCGCACCGAGGTGCGCCACGAAGGATGCGACGTTGACGATCGACGACGACTCCCGGCACCGGCCCGCGGATTCGAGCAGGTGCGGAATCGCGTGCCGACAGGCGAACATCACGCCCTTCACGTTGATGTCGATCGTCCGGTTGATCACGTCGTCGGGCGTGTTCTCCGGGTCGTCGTCGGCTGCCAGCATCACCCCGGCGTTGTTGTACAACACGTGCAAGTCGCCGAAGGTACCGACGGCGAAGTCGATGGCCCCGCGAACCGAGGCGTCGTCGCTCACATCGCACCGGACCGCGGCGGCGGTCCCGCCGGATCGGGCGATCGATTGCAGCGTCTCCGTGGCGTCGTCGACGTCGGCGATCACCACCCGTGCCCCTTCGGCGGCGAATCGTTCGGCCCCCACACGACCCAGGCCGCTCGCGGCACCGGTGATGAGGGCTACTTTTCCGGCTAGGCGTGGCATGGTTCGGACGGCTTGGTTCAGGCTCGCTCAAAGTAGCGCAGGCGTTCCCAATCGGTGACCGTCTGGTTGAAGGTCGACCATTCATGCCTGGCCATGTTGAGCAGGTGGTGGTGCACGTCATCGCCGAAGCACTCGCGGGCGATGGCGCTGCGTTCCCACAGGTCGGCTGCCTCGGCCAACGATGTCGCGATACGGGGCAGGTTGCCGGCTTCGTACCCGTTGCCGGCGTACGGTTCGCCCAGTTCGAGGCCGTGGCGGATTCCGTAGAGCCCCGCGGCAATGGTTCCGGCAAAGGCGAGGTACGAGTTGGCATCCGCACCGGGGATCCGGCACTCCACCCGTGTCGAAGATCCGTGTCCCACCACGCGGTACCCGAGCGTGCGATTGTCGACTCCCCATGCCACGGCGGTCGGCGCCCACGATCCGGGTTGGAAGCGTTTGTAACTGTTCACCGTCGGCCCCCAGAGGATGCCGAAGTCCCGCGCAGCAGCCAACTGTCCGGCGAGGTACATGCGGAAGTGCGCGGTGAGCTGCGGGTCCTCGTTGCCGTGGGAATGTCCGGCGTCGAATGCCGAGCCGCGAATCGACCCCTCGCCGAGGTGCCAGAGGCTCGAGTGCACGTGGCACGACGACCCCGTTTCCGCGAAGTCGTACTTGGCCATGAAGGTCACGCTCCGGCCGAGGGCGGCCGCGATTTCCTTGGCGGCGGTCTTGTAGACGACGTTGCAATCGGCCATGTCGACGGCGCGGGCGTACGCGAGGTTGAGTTCGTGCTGCCCACGACCGGCCTCACCCTTGGAGAACTCGACGGGAATTCCCGCAGCTTCGAGACCGCGGCGAATCTCGCCGAGGACGTACTCGTCACGGGTCGTCTGGACGATCTGGTAGTCCTCCATGAACGGCGAGTGCGGCATCGGCTCGCGGTACCCGCGGGAGTGGAGCCGCTCGTAGGAATCGCGGAACAGGTAGAACTCGATCTCGCTACCGATCATCGGCTCGAGGTTCATCCGCCGCGCCGCCGCAACCTGATCGCGCAGCACCTGCCGCGGCGCAACACCGATGGGCTCACCGGTCGACACCGAGAACACGTCGCAGAGCACGAGTGCGGTCCTCGGCACCCACGGCGTGACGAAGATCGTGCCGAAGTCGGCGCGGGCCAGCATGTCGCCGTACCCGAGGTCGTACGACGCGAACTCGTAGCCGGGTACGGCCACATCGTCGAAGTCGGTGGCGATGAGGTAGTCGCAATTCTCCGTGCCGTGCTCGGCCACGTGGTCGAGGAAGTACCGGCCGGTGGTTCGCTTACCAACGAGCCGACCCTGGAGATCGGGGAATGCCATCACTACGGTGTCGATTGCACCACGCTCGATCAACCCGACGAGCTCGTCGAATGACGGACGCTTCGTGCCCCCAGCCGAGTAACCGGACGAGGAGGCGGCCACGGCGGCCTACTTCTTCTTGCTCGTCGCCTTGGGCTTGGCCGGCTTCTTCTTCGCGTCCTTCGCCGGCTCCGCCTTGCGCTTTCCGCCGGTCGAGGCTCGCCCGAGCTCCTGCAACTGCGACTTCCCGCCGGCACTCAACACGCCCTTCTCGAGTGCCTCGTCGAGGAATCGTGTCGCCTCCTCGGTGGAGCAACGCTTCGACGGGGCGATCTCCGAGATGAGGTTCAGGCGCGCCCGCTCGTACATCGTCTTCTCGGCGGCCGAGAGTTGGTTTTCGCGGTCCCGCGCCGCCAGGTTGCGCACGACCTCGGCGACTTGGTACACGTCGCCGCTCTTCAACTTCTCCTGGTGGTTCTTGAATCGGCGCGACCAGTTCGCGGGCACGCGGGGGTCGGGCTTGGAGAGCACGTCGACGAGGTCCTGCAGTTCGCTCTTCGATACCGGGGGTCGGATACCGAGGTCGTACACCTTCGCCACCGGGACCGACAGTGTCATGCCCTTACCGGTGGCATCGGTCATCACCGTCTCGAGGATCAGGTAGTCCTGCACCACGTCGAAGGCACGCATCCGTTTGATGGACTTGACGGTGCACGCCCCGTGTTGCGGGTAGATGACGGTGTCGTCCTTCTTGAACTTCTTCACGGGTGGCTTTCCTCCGAACGGTCGTTTCAGGCTAAGGCGCGGTTACGCACGCGTCGGGTCGAGTGGTGGCCAGGCGCGCGGTGGCCCGGGCAACGTTGCGCTCGCGCCCCCGGCAGGAATCGAACCTGCAACCTACGGATTAGAAGTCCGTCGCTCTCTCCAATTGAGCTACAGGGGCTATGGGGGCAGGTCGGGAAACCCGAACGACCCCTCTTTACGGTAGGGACCCACGGGCACCCGACGGGAAAGATAACGGTTTGATGACAGTTCCGGCCCAAAGGTCACCGACCTGTAACCGCCCTCGTGCACCTGTGCAGGGACGGTTCCCCTAGACCTATAGGGACCCCTCACAGGGCGGCCATCGGGTCGCCCGGGATCACCAAAAAGGAAACAACTACCAATGGACAAAGTGGACTGGATAGCAGCGCTATCCAACAGCCAATACGAGCTGATTTACAACGGATTCTCCTTCGCGGTTGCCGCGATGGGCATCGGATTCGTGTACTTCCTCGTCTCACGTAACCGAGTAGCACCCCAGTACCGCAGCGCCGTCACCATGTCGGCGATGATCTGCGGTATCGCGGCCTACCACTACTGGCGCATCTTCGGTCAGTTCGCTGACGGCGGCACCTGGAACGAGGGCTACCGCTACGCGGACTGGCTCCTCACGGTGCCGTTGCTCGTCGCCGAGCTCGTCGTCGTGTCGGGCCTCTCCAAGGAGGCGGCAAAGAAGGTGACCCCGCGACTCGTCGTGGCGGCCCTCCTGATGATCGCCACCGGTTACCCCGGCGAGACCGCCGATGCCGGCAGCAGCACTCGCACGGTCTGGGGCATCATCTCGAGCATCTTCATGCTCTACGTGCTCTACGAATTGTTCGCCGGTGAGGTGGGCAAGGCCCTCAAGTCGCAGAGCGGAGAAGTGGGAAGCAAGTTGAACAACGTTCGCTACCTGCTCCTCTTCACCTGGGGCGTGTACCCGATCGCTTACATCCTCGGCGACTCGACCAGCTGGCTCTCCGAGACCCTCGGCCTGAGCGGCAGCGAGGCGTCGACCGCAATCCAGTTCGGCTACACGATCGCCGACGTGTTGGCCAAGCCTGGTTACGGCTTGATCATCCTGGGTATCGCGATCGCACGCTCGAACGCAGAGGGTTACCGGGCCGCCTAAGGCTCCCGCGCTCTCCCACCCTGCGGGGTGGAACGAAAGGCCCCGGTCGAAAGGCCGGGGCCTTTCTCATGCGTTCGAACCTATGCCGGCCGTCGCAGGAGCTGCTGGCGGAGATAGTTGAGCGACGAGATCACCGAGAGTTCGCGCATCATCCGTCGCTCACCGGGCATCATGGCGGTGGTGGACACCACCTCGCCACCGGGAAGTGCAACTGCCATGCACAACGTTCCGACCTTCTGGCCGTCCTGCTCGGCGGGTCCGGCCACACCGGTGAGGGCGAGACCGACGTCGGCACCCACCACCCGACGGACCGACGCAGCCATCGTGCGGGCGGTGGTTTCGTTGACCACCGGTCCCCGTACGACATCCAGCACGTCGAACTTCACGTCGCTCGAATAGGCGACCACGCCGCCGCGCACGACGTCGCTCGAGCCGGGCGTTGCGGTGAGACGACCCGCCACGAGCCCACCCGTGACGCTCTCGGCGATGCCGATGGTGAGCCCCCGCGCGCGCAGCAGGTCGAGTACGACGGATTCCATCGTGTCGTCGTCGACCCCGAACACCACGTCGCCGACGTGCTCGCGGACCCGAGCCTCCCACACGTCGAGCAGCGATGTCACCTCCGCCGCCGAGGCAGCCTTGGCGGTGAGTCGCACCTTGATTCCTTCCCAACCGCTGGCGAGGAAGGCGAGCGTGGGATTCCCCACCCGGTCCAGCTCGTCGATCAAGCCCTGCAGCCGCTCGTTGAGGCCGCTCTCACTGTCGCCCCAGGTGCGCAGCACGCGGGACGCGATCGCGGTGCGTTCACCGGATCGCGCCAGGAGGTCGGGCAGGACGGCACGTTCGAACATCTCGTACAACTCCCACGGCACACCCGGAACCGCGTACATCACCTTGTTGCCGACCGGACAGACGAGCCCCGGCGCGGTTCCGCGCGTCTGTTCAATGACCGAAGCACCCCGGGGCACCATCGCCTGTCGCAGGTTGTTGTCGCTCATCCGCCGACCACGGCTGGCGAACATTCGGGCGATGCGATCGGCAACTACGTCGTCCAACTCGAGCGTGGTCCCCATCACCTCGGCCAGTGCCTCGCGGGTGATGTCGTCGTGCGTCGGACCGAGGCCCCCGCAGACGATCACGGCATCGGCATCGTTGAGCGCGGTCCGGAAGGATTGCACGATCCGCCCGAGGTTGTCGCCGACCTTGATCTGCAGGCACGAGTCGATTCCTGCGGCAGCCAGCTGCTCGCCCAGCCAGGACGAGTTGGTATCCACGATCTGACCGAGCAGGAGTTCGGTACCGACCGCCACCACGTCACACCGCACCGGTCGCACCTCCCCGTGGGGCGATCGCACGCCAGGCGTACTGGGCGCCGGAGAGGAGCGTGAGCCCCACCGCCGACCAGAGCAACGTCAACCACAGCCAGCGCTCGTCGAAGGTGAGGGGCATCAGCGCACCGGCCACCGCAAGCTGCTGGCTGAGCGTCTTCACCTTGGCGGTACGACTCGCCGGCATGGACACGCCCTTGGCGCCGACGACCACCCGGTAGACGCTGACGACCACCTCGCGCACCGCGATGATGATCACCGGCAACAGCCAGAAAACACCGCGCGACACCAGCGTGAACATCGCACCGAGGACGAGTACCTTGTCAGCGAGCGGGTCGAGGAATGCCCCGCTGCGCGTGATCCCGTGGCGACGGGCCAGGTAGCCGTCGAATCCGTCGCTCACACAGAGCAGGAACCACATCCCGAGCGCCACCCACGACCCACCGGGCTCGACCGGGATCATCGCGAAGAGCAAGGGGGACACGAGGATCCGTCCGACCGTCACGGCGTTGGCCCAGGTGATGAGGGCGTTCGGGTCAACCGGCATGTTCCGCCCCCAGCGCCACCAGGTCCGGACCTTGCGCATCGACGATACGCACGTCAACGAAGCTCCCAACCTCGTGCGACGTCGGTATGCGGATGACGCCGTCGATCTGCGGCGCCTCGCGATGACTGCGCCCGACGCCGGGCTCGTCGACCAACACCTCGACGACGGTGTCGATCAGTTCGTCGCGCTTGGCGGCCGTGATCGCATCCTGTTCGGCGCGCAGTTCGGCGATGCGCTCGCGCATCAGTGCTGCGGGTACCTGGTCGGGGAGACCGACGGCGTACGTTCCCTCCTCCGGGCTGTACTCGAAGAAACCGCACCAGTCGAGCGACGCATCCCGCACGAACGACAACAGCCGGTCGTGATCCTCCTCGGTTTCGCCCGGGTAGCCGACGATGAAGTTGCTCCGGAAGGCCGCCCGCGGATCGAGCGCCCGGATGTCGGCGATGCGAGCCGAGAAGCGGTCTCCGTCACCCCAGCGGCGCATGCGGCGCAGGTGGGGTTTGGATACGTGCTGCAGGGAGAGGTCGAAGTACGGCACGCCGGTGGCGATCATGGCGTGGATCAATTCGTCACTGAGGTCGCTCGGATAGAGATAAAGGAGTCGCGTGCGTGGCACCTTTTCCGCGACACGACGCACCAATTCGACGATCGAACCGGCACCGAGTTCCTCGGGGCGATCCTTGCCGTAGCTGGCGAGATCCTGTGCGACGAGCACGATCTCCTTGGCCCGGAGTTCGTCAACCTCACGGAGGATGTCCGCGACGTCGCGGCTGCGCTGCGGTCCGCGGAACGACGGGATGGCACAGAACCCGCAGGTACGGTCGCAGCCCTCGGCGATCTTGACGTATGCCCAGGGCGTGCGGGAGGCGGGCCGGGGCAGGTTGAGGAGATCGAACGACGGCACCCGCTCGGCGGCGACCGTGAGCGACGGCTTCCTTCCGAGTTGGATCGGCACACCGAATCCGGCGATCTGGTCGGCTTCGGGGAGGTTGGCCCGCAGTTCGTCGCCGTACCGCTCGGCCATGCAACCCGTTACCACCAGGCGCGCACCGGGCTTCCGCCGTTCGCTGAGCGCGAGGATCGTGTCGACACTCTCCTTGCGCGCCTCCTCGATGAAGGCACAGGTGTTGACGACCACCACATCGGCGAGAGATTCGTCGTCGGTGGGAGTGAGCCCCTCCGCGAGCAGCGTGCCGACGAGTTTCTCGGAGTCGACCTCGTTCTTCGGACAGCCCAGCGTCTCGATGTAGAAGCGCGACGCCACGCGTTCAGGCTACGAGAACGTTCAGCGGTGGAGGGCCAGACCTGCGCTTTCCCACGGAACGACCGCCACGTCCCCGAGGCCCGAGCGGGTGATGTACGCGGTATGCAGACCCGGGCCACCGAAGCACACGTTGGTGGTCATCACGTCCCCCGACTCCACGCGGCGAACGTGCCTGCCGTCGGGGCTGATCACGGTGATTCCCCCGACCGGTGCGATCGTCGCCACACAGACGTTGCCATCACCGTCGACGGCGAGGGAGTCGAGATACGCCAGGGTCGGCGACACCCAGAGCAGGTGGTGGGTATCGAACGGCGTCACCGGCTTCACCTCGCCGGGGGCAACGATCTCGCGAACCCAGACGCGCGCCGTGTGGGTCTCGGCGTAGTACAACTTCGTACCGTCCGGAGACAATCCGATTCCGTTCGGAGCCTCCGCCGGGAACACCACCTCGTTTATCGCCGAGCCGTCGAGTTTTGCGTAGTAGATCGCCGTGCGGTCGCCCTGACGTTCGTGACGGATTCCGTGGTCGGTGAAGTAGAAGCCGCCGTGGGCATCGAGGACGAGGTCGTTCGGACCGCGCAACGGGTGTCCGTCGCACGAGTCGTACAACCGGGTGACGGCTCCGGTGGTCGGATCGACGCGCTCGATGCGCCCGCCCGTATAGCGCGACGGATCGAACGGCCCCGGCAACAACAGTCCGCCGAGATCGATCGGGGTGAACGACCCTCCGTTGTTGCAGACGATCAGCGAGCCATCGGCGCACTCGGCGAGGCCGTTGGGGCCACCGGGCACCTCCGCAACCACCGAGGTCGCGCCATCCCGCGCGACGCGGGTGATCCGCTCCCCGAACATCTCGACGACGAGCAGCGAGCCGTCGGCACACCACACGGGACCCTCCGGAAACCTGAGACCCTTGCCGATCACGTCCACGAGCGAAGGGTAGTGCACCGGGCGGCTCAGCCGCCCTGCAGTTTCTCCCACTCCTCGAGCGTCATGAGCACCTCGCGGGGCTTCGAGCCTTCGCTCGGGCCGACGATGCCACGCTGTTCGAGGAGGTCCATGAGCCGTCCCGCGCGGGCGAATCCGACCTTCAACTTGCGCTGCAGCATGGACGTGGAGCCCAGTTGCGTTCGCACGATGAGGTCGATCGCGTGCTTCAACAACTCGTCGTCATCCTCGTCGCCCGTGGAACCACCCGGCAGATCGGCGGCAGCATCGCCCGTTCCCCCGCCCTCGATTCCCGACACGTACGCAACCTCGGGGGCCTGGCGCTTCCAGTGCGACACGATGTTGCGCACCTCGTTCTCGCCGACCCAGGCTGACTGCACGCGCTGGGCGACACTGGTGTTGCCCGGGAGCATGAGCAGGTCGCCCTTGCCGACGAGCTTTTCCGCACCGGGTTGGTCGAGGATCACGCGACTATCGGTGAGGCTGGACACCGCGAAGGCCATGCGTGCCGGAATGTTGGCCTTGATCACTCCGGTGATGACGTTGACGCTCGGTCGCTGCGTCGCCACGATCAGGTGGATACCGACGGCGCGGGCCTTCTGAGCGATTCGGGTGATGCACTCCTCCACGTCGCGCGCCGCCACCATCATCAGGTCGTTCAGCTCGTCCACCACGACCACGATGAACGGCATACGGTCGAACTTCTTCGTCGCGGCGGCCGCGGTGTCGTCACCGGTGTTGAGCTCGCCGCGGTCGTACGCCGCGTTGTAGCCGGTGATGTCGCGGAAACCCGCCTCGACGAGCACGTCGTAGCGCCGCTCCATCTCCTTCACCGCCCACCCGAGCGCGTTGGCCGCCTTCTTGGGCACCGTGACGGGCTGGGTGAGGAGGTGCGGTAATCCGCCGTACTGCCCCATCTCGACCTGCTTGGGATCGATGAGGATGAGTCGCACCTGATCGGGCGTGGTGCGCATCAGCAACGTGGTGATGATGCAGTTGAGCACGCTCGACTTGCCGGCACCGGTGGCACCCGCGATGAGCAGGTGCGGCGTGGTGGAGATGTTGAGGAACACCGGCCGTCCGGCGATGTCCTTGCCGACGCCCACCTCGAGCGGGTGCTGCGCCGACTTCGACTCGGGTGCAGCGAGCAGGTCGCCGAGGGACACGAGATCGCGGGCGTCGTTCGGCACCTCGATACCGATCGCCGAGCGTCCCGGGATCGGCGCGAGGATTCGCACGTCAATCGCCGCCATCGCATACGCGATGTCCTTCGACAGCGAGGTGAGCCGGGCAACCTTCACCCCCTCCCCGAGTTCGAGCTCGTAGCGCGTGACGGTCGGCCCACGGGTGAACCCGACGAGCTTGGTGTCGACGCCGTGCGAGGCGAGTGCCGAAACGAGTGCCTCCCCGCGCTTGGCGACCGCATCCTCGTTGGCCCGCTTGTTGCTGGTGAGGGCGAGCAGATCGAGCGGAGGCAGCGACCACGAGGAGGGTTGGGCACCCGGACCCAACGGCATCTCTTGTTGTTCGCCGCGTACCGGCTTGGCACCGGGATCGGGCTTCGGCTTGACGACGCGAAGTCGTGGCTTTCGCTTGCGTGGCTGCGCCTCTGGCTCGGCGTCCCGGGCGTCGGCATCGGTATCGGCGTCGGCAAAGTCGCCGTCGACGCTGTGGTCGTAGACGTCGTCGCGCCCACGGGCCTCCTCGTGCTCGCGGCGCGCCGTGTCGAGGTCGTCGACTCCAGCCACGACACCGGTGTCGTGCTCCACGTCGTACGGCTCGGCTCCTCCCTCGCGGTAACCGCGAGCCGCATCGTCCAACCGCTTGACGAGCGCACGTGCCGATTTCGCCAGGTCGGGCAGCGACTTGCCGGTTGCCAGCATCAAGCCCAGCACGATGGTGGGGGCGAGAATCACCATGGCGCCGACCGGCGAGAGCGACGACTCGAGCGGCTCGCCCACCAGCCAGCCGAGCCAGCCGCCCGCGCTCTCGAGGGCACCGAGCGATACCTGCATGTCGTTTGCGGCAAGGAAGACGTGCAGGACGCCGAGCAATGCCACCGACACGACCAACCACCCGAAGGTGAGCCGAACGCGATGCTCGATGCTCACGCGCTTGAGCAGCGCCACCCCGAGACCGAGGCACACGACCGGCAGTGCGAACCGGCCGAGGCCCACCGTCCAGCGCAACCCGGTATCGACCCCACGCCCCACCGGACCGGCGACGCTCACGTACACCGACAACGACATGAGGACGCCGACGACGACGAAGAGCATCCCGAGCAACTCCCCCGCCCGTTCGGCGAGGATCGGTCTCAGGACCGGGTCGCCCTGCACCACCCGGAACGACACCGAGGGGTCGACCTCGTCGTGGGTACGAGGTGCAACGCTGCGTTTACGGGCCTTTTCGGGCATGGATACACGGTAGTTATCGGGTGCGTGTCGCTGGTGGACGCTCGCTCAGACGTCGCGGGTGAGGCGCGGCAATCGCAGCGACCAGCGAACTGCAACGGCACGCACCGCAACGACCGCCGTCAGCGGCACCCACAATTCGGCGATTGCTCCGGCATCACCCTCGACGAGCAACACGTGCACCAGCGCCCCGATGAGACCCGCCACTGCGTAGATCTCACCAACGAAGACGATCGGTGTGCGTCGTGCGAACACGTCGCGCAACACTCCCCCGCCCACACCGGTGATTACACCCATGAAGGCCGCGATGAAGTTGGAGGTACCCGACTCGAGGGCGATCGACGTTCCGACGACGACGAACGCCCCCAAACCCACCGCGTCGCTGGCGACATACCATGCCGCGCGGCGCGGGTCGATGGTGGGTCGGGCACGCAGCACCAGGATCGCTGCGGCCGCGCTGGCCAGCGCCACCACGAGCGGCCACTCGTCGGCGATCCAGAACACCTCGTTGTCGATCAGCAGGTCGCGGATCGTGCCACCACCGATTGCCGCCACTGCGGCGAGAACGATGCCGCCCAGCCAATCCATTCGGGCCTCGGTCGCCGCCATCACGCCTGAGAGCGAAAAGGCAATGGTGCCGATGACCGACACCAGCAGGATGGCGTCGCCGGACACCAGTGTTACGCGCGTTGTGCGGCGCGGTGCTTGCGCCAACCCTGGAATCCGGCGGCTCCGTACACCAGCATCACGAGCGGCACGATGATCAGCATCGCGGTTCGGAAGAGCTCGGGTGCCGTACTGTCACCTGCCTCCATGATGAGGTACGCCACGTAGGCAACGTAGAACACCACGAGCAAGGATCCTTCCCACTTCTTGATCATGAAGCCGTTCCAACAGATCGGCAACAACACGATCGTTGCGGCGAGCATGACCGGGAAGTCGAGTCGAATCACCTCACTGTTGACCGCCACCCCGTTCGACGACACCGCGGCGGACGCGCCGAGCACGGCGAGCAGGTTGAAGATGTTGGAGCCGACCACGTTGCCGACCGCGATGTCGCGCTGGCCGCGGATCGCCGCCAACACCGACGTGGCGAGTTCGGGCAACGAGGTGCCGGCGGCAACCACGGTGAGGCCGATGACGAGGTCGCTGACGCCCAGAGCCGACGCAATTTCCGTCGCGGAATTTACGAGTAGCTGCGAGCCCAGCACCAGGAGTGCGAGGCCGACGATGATTAGGCCGACTTGGAAGGTGACCGACTGCCTGAACGTGGAGCCTTCGACACGCTCGACTGCGTCCTCGTATTCGGCCTGCACTGCGGGTGACTCGCCCTTCAGCGCACCCCGGAGCAACCAGCCGGTGTAGACGATGATTCCGACGAAGAGCGCGACGCCCTCGCGTCGGCTGACCATGTCGTTGAGGATCAGCCCGTACGTTGCCAGCGAGACGAGGATGAGTACGGGAATGTCGAACTTGAGGAGGCGTTGCTCGATCGACAGCCCGCTGATCGCGGCGGAGAGACCAAGGATAAACAGGATGTTGAAGGAGTTGCTTCCGACCACGTTGCCGAGCGCCACGTCGGCACTGCCGGAGAGGGCCCCACTGACCGATACCGCCATCTCCGGGGCACTCGTCCCGAACGCCACCACGGTAAGGCCGACCACGATCGGGGCCACACCCAACTTGGTTGCCACCGACGACGCGCCACGCACGAGCCATTCGGCACCGAAGACCAGGCAGATGAGACCGACGACCAGCCAGACGAACGTCAAGAAATCCATTCAGTGATGCTACTTGCCGCCGACCGCGCGACCGAGCATGTGCGCGCCGATCGGAGCCGTCACGAGCTGCAGCACGATGACGACCGCTATCTTCGTCACGTCACTCGCGGATCCGACCTGCAACGCTGCACCGACTCCGCACAACAACGCACCCAGCGTGGCGGGCTTCGTGGTGGCATGCATCCGCGCCCGCGTGGACGAGAGACGGAAGAGCCCCACCGACGCGATGAGTGCCAGCAACGAGCCCGAGATCATGAGGACACCCGACACGACGTCGCGAACGGTCCCCAACAGGCCGCTCATGATTCCTCCCCCGACGCTGCCTCGATGAACCGGGCGATGGTGAGTGATGCGACGAATCCGAGCAGGCCGAGCACCACCGCCACGTCGAGGTTCAACACCTCGCGCCAGACACCCGCCCCGACGAGGAGACCGCACGTCAACACCGAGGTGAGCATGTCGAAGGCGACGGCACGGTCACCGAGGTCCGACCGCCTGACGATGCTCGCCACGCCCACGACGGCAGCGACCGCGAGGATCGAGAGCGAGACGTACGCGACGACGTTCATTGCGCGGCACCCCCGTCATCGAGCGAAACGAAGGCACCGTCGACCAGGCGTTCCAGCTTCAGCACGTCGGCGCGGAAGGTTCCCGGATCGACCTCGCCGAGAACGTGCACCGAGAGCGCGACGGCCGACCGGTCGATGTCGAGCGTCATGGTGCCGGGGGTCAGGGTGATCGCGTTGCCGACGATTGCCGCAACGAATGCCGAGCCGCGCTCGAGCTGCACGGAGTGCACCGAGGTGACGGTCCGCTTCGACGTCGGTGCGACCACGGCGAGGGCAACGCGGAGACTGGACGTGACCAGGCTGTAGAGCACGAACGCGAGCAGCTTCAGTGCACCCCACGGGCGTAGCGAGTACCGGGACAGGCGTTGGTGGGAGAACGACCATGAGACCAGCGGAACGACGACGGCCCCGCTCATCAGATTGGCCACCGACCATTCGCCCCACAACAGGATCCAGAATCCGAACAAGGCAATCGAGCGGGGCACCACGGCGAACGACGGAACGGTCACGACGACTTCACCGCCGTGACGTACGAGGCGACATCAAGTACCTGTCGTGCCGCCTTCTCCGCGAACTCGTAGAACGGGCCGGCCGCAACGGCGATGGCGATCGATGCGACGACGATGAACGTGGTCCCGGCCGCCATCAACGGTTGCCGACGCAGCAGACCGGTCGTCCCGGCACGATCGACCGGCTCGACGTCCCCCCAGAACGCGCCGACCCAGATCTTCACCATCGACACCAATGTGAGCAGACTGACCACGATCGCGACGGTCACCCCGACGTACTGCCCATCCTCGAATCCCGCACGCAGGATCGCGAACTTCGCCAGGAACCCCGAGAGGGGTGGCAAGCCGGCGAGGCTGAGGGCCGGCACGAGGAACAGCACGGCGAGCCACGGCGAACGCCTGGCGAGTCCGCTCACCGAGTCGAGCGAACTCGATCCCGAGTCGCGCTCGATGATCCCCTCGACGAGGAAGAGCGACGTCTTCACCGGGATGTGATGGATGAGGTAGAAGATCGTCGCGGCAATCGCTGCTGCTCCCCCCACCCCGAGACCGAACACCATGTACCCGATCTGGGAGATGATGTGGAACGAAAGGATCCGCTTCATGTCCTTGTGGGAAACCGCACCGATGACGCCGATCAGCATCGTGAGTGCGCCGACGACGACGACCAGGCCGTCGAGCTCGCCGGGGAAGAGCAGCGTCTGCACCCTGATGAGGCAGTAGACACCGACCTTCGTGAGCAACCCGGCGAACACCGCGCTCACCGAACTCGGGGCAGTGGGGTACGAGTCGGGGAGCCAGAAGAACAGCGGGAAGACCGCGGCCTTGATGCCGAACGCGAGCAGCAACAGCAACTGCAATCCCGTACGAACGCCGTCGGGAAGCGCGGCAAGACGCTCGGGCAGTTCCGCCATGTTCACGGTGCCGGTCGCCGCGAAGATCAGACCGACGGTGACGACGAGCACCATCGACTCGATCACGTTGAGCACGACGTACGTGGTGCCGGAACGGATCTGGGCGTTCGTGCCTTCGAGCGTGAGGAGGACGTAGCTGGCCATCAACAGGATCTCGAACGCGACGAACAGGTTGAAGAGGTCTCCGGCGAGGAATGCCTGCGAGATCCCGGCTGCCATCACCATGTACACGGGGTGATACACCCACGACCGTTCGTCGGCGCTGCCCTGACCCATCGCATAGACGAGGACCGCGGTGACCACGGCGAGCGCCACGACGACCATGACCGACGACAGGCGATCGGCGACCATCGTGATGGCGAAGTCGCCCGGCCAACCACCGAGACGCACGACCCGGACCGGGCCGCCGGTCCACGAATCCACCAGCAACGTGATCGACGTTGCAAGCGACGCCACGAGTGCCGTGGTGCTGACCACCCGCTGGGCCCGACGATTGCGGGTGATCAGCATCACGGCCGCGGCCACCAGCGGCACGAGGATCGGCAGGGAGACGAGTGTCGTCACGGCTTCACATCCTCGACGTGCGGTCGGTCGGTCGCCTTCGAGCCCCGTTCGGTGCGCCGTTCGATCAGGCGGTCCTCGACGTCGTCCTCCACCTCGTCGTTGCCCGTGATCGTCCAGTTTCGCCACGCAAGGGCGAGCAGGAATGCGAGCAGGGCAAAACCAATCACGATCGCGGTGAGCACGAGTGCTTGCGGCAGTGGATCGGTGAACCCGCCTTCCCCGCCGATGATCGGCGCACGGCCGGGTCTACTGCCCACCGTGACGATCAGCACGTTGACGCCGTTGCCGAGCACACCGACACCGAGTGCGATTCGCGTGAGCGAACGCTCCATGAGGAGGTAGGTACCGGCGGCGAACAGCACGCCGACGAGTACGAGCAGCGCGACACTCACGTCGAGCCCTCCCGACGATCCTGCGCAACCATCGCTCCGCGGGTACCCAGCGCCTGCAGGATCATGAGCACCACCGCGACCACCACGAGGAACACCCCGAGATCGAAGAACATCGACGACACAACCTTCACGCCGCCGATGAGCGGAACGTCGAGCGACCAGATGTGCGACTCGAGCGGTGCCCCGCCCACCGCGAGCGGCGAAGCGGTGGTGACGAGCGCCAGCAGGAGGCCGGCCCCCAACAACGACTGTGGGTGACGAATCGGGCGTCCGCGAAACAAGGGCTCGCGTCCGGTCAGGTACTGCAGGACGAACACCGAACCGAGGATCAGTCCACCCGCAAAGCCGCCACCCGGGGCGTTGTGCCCGCGGAACGTTACGTAGAGCGCCACGAGGGTGGCGACCTTGGCCAGCCAACGATCGACGAGCTCGTCGAGGATCACCGAGGGAACGGTCCTCATCGACCCACCCCACCGGTGGCCTTGTTGCGGCGCTCGCGCTCCGCGACACGCACGAGGTTGGCGACACCCAACGCGGCGACCGCGAGCACCGTGATCTCCCCCATCGTGTCGAAGCCCCGGAAGTCCACCAGGATGACGTTCACCACGTTTCGTCCGCCGGCCTCGTCGACGGATCGCGCAACGTATTCCTGCGACACCGATGGAGCGACGCGGGCACCGTTCACCGCGAGCGCGAAGAGCGGGACCGCGATCCCCACCGCCACGGCGATCGCGATGCGGAGCGAACGCGGGCTCCAGTCGGGCGACGGGGAGAACCGGCCCGGCATCACCCGTAGTGCGAGCAGGAAGATCACCACGGACAGCGTCTCCACCAACAACTGTGTGAGCGCAAGATCGATCGCGCCGCGCATCGCGAACAAGACCGCGACCGCGTATCCGACTCCGCCGAGGAACAGGGCGGCGGCGAAACGCATCTCCACCAGCACGGCACCAAGGGCGAGCACGGCTGCCAGTGCCACGATTACCACGGTGAGCGGGGAGTCGTCGACGAGCTCGGCGGTCGGGAACTTGCCGTCGATCACCAGCGCCGCCACCGGTGCCGCAGCGATCAATGCCACCATCACACCGACGTACATCGGGAGCGAGCCGGGTTGGATGACCCGGGTGATGCGCTTGGATGCAGCAAGAACGGCGTCATACACGGCGTCGAAGGCGCGTTCGCCGCGCGAACCTGTCGACACTCTTGCTACGAGCGGCGCACGCCAGCCGACGACGGTCCCCACGATGATGACGGCCACCGAGATGGTGAGCGCCGTGTTGACTCCGGGCCACAACACCAATTTGCCCGCGGCCGCCGCATCGAGCGACCTCGCGGGAGCAACGAGTAACTTGCCGAACCATGAAGCGACGAAACCGAGGAGTACCGAGGTGGCCGCGGCAAGCACAACGGGTGAAGAGAGGAGCAACGTGACGATGCGCGACGAATGATGCGGTTCGGCGCGGTGAGCCACCCCGCTCGCGGGAACCCCGATGCCGAGTACGGCGCGGAGCAACCGCGCGCTGTAGGCCACCGACAACACCGAACCCGCCACCACGCCCCACAGTGCGAACGTTCCGGCAGGACCAACCTCGGCGTCGAGCAGTGCGACGAGCGCCTTCTCCTTCGTCACGAATCCGACCAACGGAATGACACCGGCCATCGACAGCGTGCATGCAGCGATTGCGACGACGGTTGCGGGCACCAACTTGCGTGCCGCACCGATCCTCGAGACGTCGCGGGTGCCGAGCTCGTGGTCGATCACTCCGATGCCGAGGAACAGACCGGCCTTGAAAACCGCGTGGGCCACAAGATGAGCGACGCCCGCGTACATGGCCAACGGCGAGCCGATCCCGAACAGCACCGTGAGCAGACCGAGTTGCGACACCGTTGAGTGCGCGAGCAGCAACTTGGCGTCGACCTGACGTAGCGCCTGCCAGCCGCCGATCAGCATCGTAACGAGGCCCGCCACCACCACCCACCAGCGCCACACGCCCTCACCGGAGAACACCGGCGACGTCCGGGCGAGCAGCACGAGACCGGCTTTGACCATCGTCGCGGAGTGCAGGTACGCGCTGACCGGTGTGGGTGCGGCCATGGCACCCGGCAACCAGAAGTGGAAGGGAAACTGCGCCGACTTCGTGAATGCGCCGAGCAACAACAGCACCGCCGCTACTTCGGCGATCGTGCCGCTCGGGGCGAGCACCGCGAGTTCCGCGAACGACGTGGTGCCGAACTCCACCTGCAGGAGACCGACGCCACCCAGCAGGCACAGCCCGCCTGCACCCGTGGTGAGCAACGCGCGCACCGCGGACTTACGCGCCGACTCGGACGTGTCGTTCAGACCGATGAGCAGGAACGAGCAGATCGACGTGAGCTCCCAGAACACGAACATCGTGAAGAGATCCGCGGCCAGCACGAGTCCGGTCATCGAACCGGCGAAGGCCATGAACAACCCGACGAAGCGGGCGAAGGTTGCATCGTGTTCGAAGTAGCCGATGGCGTACGACAGCACCGCGAATCCGAGCACGCCCACCAGCAGGGCCATGACCACCGCGAAACCGTCGAGGGCGAACGTGAGGTCGAAGCCGAGGAGCGGGATCCACTCCACCGTCGCCCGCAACGTCGACGCCGATCCGACACCCCGCCACACCACGAGCACCGATGTGGCGGACAGCACCGACAAGCCGACCAGGGCACCGACCGCCGGACGTCGGCGAAGTCCGGCCAACAGCAGGATCCCCGCCACGAAGTGGGCAACGACCGCAACGAAGAGCACCATCAACCGCTCAAAAGTACCAGTCCGTCACCCACCGATTCGGGACGCGGTGGCGTGACGCGCGACGCAACGGTGCTGCCACACTGAAGGGATGACTGCGCAGGCGGGAAACCACCCGATCTCTCCCCTGTTCGACGCCGCGGCGTGGCGCGACGTACCGAACTTCACGTTCAACGACATCACCTACCACAGGAGCGTCGATTCGGGAACGGTTCGCATCGCATTCAACCGACCCGAGGTGCGCAATGCATTCCGGCCACGGACGGTGGATGAGTTGTTCACCGCCCTCGATCACGCCCGCCAGACGCCCGACATCGGGTGCGTGTTGCTCACCGGCAACGGTCCGTCACCGAAGGACGGCGGTTGGGCCTTCTGCAGCGGCGGTGACCAGCGAATTCGCGGCAGGGACGGTTACAAGTACGCCGAGGGTGACGACGCGAGCTCCATCAACGCGGCCCGCACCGGCCGGCTACACATCCTCGAGGTGCAACGACTGATTCGGTTCATGCCGAAGGTAGTCATCTGCGTGGTGCCGGGTTGGGCGGTCGGCGGCGGGCACAGCCTGCACGTCGTGTGCGACCTCACCATCGCCAGCCGCGAGCACGCCAAGTTCAAGCAAACCGACGCCGACGTTGCCAGCTTCGACGGCGGCTACGGCTCGGCGTACCTCGCCCGCCAAGTCGGGCAGAAGTTCGCCCGCGAGATCTTCTTCCTCGGGCGGGAGTACTCCGCCGAGGAAGCGCACCGCATGGGCATGGTGAACCTCGTCGTCGACCACCACGAACTCGAATCCGTCGCACTCGGATGGGCGCGGGAGATCAACGCCAAGAGCCCGACCGCGCAACGCATGCTGAAGTTCGCGTTCAACCTGATCGACGATGGCCTGGTCGGTCAGCAGTTGTTCGCCGGCGAGGCGACGCGTTTGGCGTACATGACCGACGAGGCGCAAGAGGGGCGCGACGCCTTCCTCGAGAAGCGCGACCCGGATTGGTCGAACTTCCCCTGGCACTTCTAGCAATCACCGACATCGACGACCCGCGGCTCGATCCGTTCCGCTGGCGCGAACGACGGCTCACCGGCGTACTGCAGCAGCGTGCCGGTGGACCGCTCTTCATCGCGGAGGGCGACCTCGTCACCCAGCGCGCGATGGAGGCGGGTTGCGAACCGGTCGCGGTGTTGTGCAGCGAGAAGGGCGAGGCCCGTTTGGCGGCGTTCGCACCCGACTACGAGTCCTTCTCCTACCTGACGAGCGAGGATCTGCGTCGCAGGATCACCGGGCTCGGCGTGCCGCTCGACGTGATCAGCCTCTTCAAACGTCCCGCACCCACCGACCCGTCGGCGCTGGCTGCGTCGTTCACCCGCGGGGTGCTCGTCGACCACGTCGACAATCCGGTCAACATCGGGTCGATCACCCGGAATGCCGCCGCGCTCGGTTGGGACGCGATGTTCCTCGACGAAGAGAGCGGCGACCCGCTCGCACGGCGCGCGCTGCGGGTGTCGATGGGAAACGCCTTCCACGTGCCGTACGCCCGGGTGCCGAACGTGACCGGGTTCGTCACCGAACTGAATCGGGCCGGCGTGGCCACCATTGCACTCACACCGTCCGCCTCGGCAACACCGCTCTCCTCGGTGCAGGTCGGCGCGTCACGCCGATTGTTGCTCTTCGGCTCGGAACGCGAGGGTTTGGATGCCGAGGTCATGGATGCGTGCTCGTACCGCGTGCGTATCGAGATGGGTGACGGCGTCGACTCCCTCAACGTGGCGGCCGCAAGCGCAATCGCCTGCTACACGTTGCGCAGGTGATCCGCCGCGCGAACGAAGTAGTCGCGCATCTCCGCCAGGACTTCGGCATCGCTCACGCACGATTCGAGCGCGACGTCCATGTGGGACAGCCAGCGGTCGCGCATCGACTCGTCGATCGGATAGGCGGCGTGGCGCATCCGCAGTCGTGGATGACCCCGCTCGTCGGAATAGGTCGTGGGTCCGCCCCAGTACTGCGCGAGGAAGAGTGCGAGTCGCTGCTCGGCGCCGGTGAGGTCGTCGGGCTGCGGATACAGCGCCAACAACACGGGGTCCGTCCGGACACCGGCGTAGAAGGCACGTGCCAGTCGTTCGAAGAACCCGACACCACCGACGCGTTCGTAGACGTTCGCTGGTGGGGTGTCACTCACGAGAACCGGGGCTCCTCCCAGTCGGGGAAGATGTCGGGCAGACTGCCCGCCACCGAGTCGGTGAACTTCGCCTCACGCTTCTCGAGGAAGCTCGTGACGCCCTCGTGTGCATCGGCACTACGACCCCGTACTTGGATGCCCCGCGAATCGACGCGGTGTGCAGTCATCGGGTGCGAGGCACCGAGCATGCGCCAGAGCATCTGTCGGGAGAGTGCCACGGATACCCCGGAGGTGTTCGCGGCGATTTCCCGGGCCAGCGACCGGGCGGCGGCCAACAGATCACCCGGATCGTGCAGCGAGCGAACCAGTCCGCCGTCGAGCGCCTCCAGTGCCGACAGGACGCGCCCGGTGTAGACCCACTCGGCGGCACGCGAGATTCCGACCACGCGCGGCAGGAACCACGACGAACAGGCCTCGGGAACGATGCCGCGACGGGTGAACACGAATCCGATGCGCGCGTTGGTCGAGGCGAGACGTACGTCCATCGGCAGGGTCATGGTGGCACCGATCCCGACGGCTGCACCGTTGATCGCCGCGATGACCGGCTTCTTGCAGTCGAAGATGCGCAAGGTCACCTGACCACCCCCGTCACGGCGCACCCGTCGGTCGTCGGGACCCGACCAATCGCCGTCGTCGAACGTCCGCGCGCCGCCCGACAAGTCGGCACCGGCGCAGAATGCCCTGCCGTCCCCGGTCACGATGACCGCGCGCACCGCATCGTCCGCGTCGACCGCATCGAACGCCTGCAGGAGCTCGCGCATCATCACACCCGTGAACGCATTGAGCTTCTCGGGGCGCGAGAGCGTGATTGTGGCAACGGCGTCGTCCACTTCGTAGCGGATCTCGGTGAACGCAGTCACGACGTCAGACGTCCAGGAATCGCGTGGCGGCGATCGCCGACCCAATCGCGCCGACGGCCGCACCGAGGAGCAGTAGAACGATCATCACGCCCGACAGGTAGCCCGCCGGCACCACGAGGCTCGAGATACCCGTACCCGGCTTGAACGTGGCAACACCACCGGTCCAGGCACCATTCAGCGCCCACAGACCGAAGCACGACACCACCCCACCGATGAGACCCTGAAGCAGTCCCTCGAGCATGAAGGGGATCCTGATGAACCAGTTGGTGGCACCGACGAGTTTCATCACCTCGATCTCCCGCCGTCTCGCGAACATCGCCGTACGGATGGTGTTCCAGATGAGGCCGATCGCCACCGCCAGCAGCACCAACGACATGATGAGCGTCACCGTCCGGACGAACCCCGACAGCGTGGAGATCACCTCGAACTCGTCCTCTGCCAGTGCCACGGCCTCGACCCCGGGCAGCGTTCGGTACTGTTCGGCGAGACTCCGGACCAGGTTGGTGTCCTCGGTGAGCGGCACCACCTTGAACTGGGTCGGGATCGTCTCGGGTGTGAGCAGGCTCAATGTGACCGGGTCACCGGCGAAGATCCGTTGCGCTTCGGCGTAGCTCTCCGGCTTGTCGAGGTAGCGCAGCTTCTCCACGTCGACCACGCTCGGCGCGGCGCGCAGGGTGCCGTCGATGAGCGCGATCTGTTCGGGTGACGCGTCGCTGCGCACGAAGACGATCATCGCCACGTCACCGCGCCATTGCAGGAGCAGGTTCTCGAATGCGCGCTGGATGAGGAATGTCGCACCGACCAGCAGCAATGCGATCGCCGACGTGAGTACGGCGGCCATCGTCAGCGTGAGGTTGCGGCGGAAGCTGGCCCACGTCTCGCGTAGCGCGTACTCGATGCGGGCGAGCATTACTCGTACACCCCGCGTTCTTGATCGCGCACGACGACGCCACGGTCCAACTGAATCACGCGGCGCCGCATCATGTTCACGACCCGGTGGTCGTGGGTGGCCATGACCACGGTGGTGCCCGTCTCGTTGATCTCCCGGAGCAGCCCCATGATGCCCTCACTCGTTGCCGGGTCGAGGTTCCCGGTTGGCTCATCGGCCAGCATGATGACCGGTCGGTTGACGAAGGCCCGCGCAATCGACACGCGTTGTTGTTCGCCTCCCGACAGCTGGTTGGGAAACCGCTCCTGCTTGTCGGCGAGACCGACGAGCTCGAGCACGAACGGCACCTGCTCGCGGATGACATGGCGCGGCTTGCCGATGACCTCCAACGCGAAGGCCACGTTCTCGAAGACCGTCTTGTTCATCAGGAGTTTGTAGTCCTGGAAGACGTTGCCCAGCGTCCGTCGCAGGTAGGGCACCCGCGACGGCGCCATCGTGGACACGTTGCGGCCGGCGACCCACACGTCACCCTCGGTTGCCAGTTCCTCGCGGCTCATCAGTCGCAGCAACGTGGACTTCCCCGAACCCGACGGGCCGACCAGGAAGACGAAGTCGCCCTTGGCCACGGCGAACGACACGTCGTCGACGGCCAGGGTGTCGGCTCCGTAGACCTTGGTGACGTTCTCGAGGGTGATCATCTACCGTCCGGCCTCGGTTCGGCGCCAACGCAGGTAGCCCTCCATGAACTCGTCGAGGTCACCGTCGAGCACCGCCGTGACGTTACCCGACTCGACGTCGGTGCGCAGGTCCTTCACCATCTGGTAGGGCTGGAGCACGTACGAGCGGATCTGGGTTCCCCATCCGACGGTTGCCTGCTTGCCGGCAATGCGGGCCAGCTCTGCTTCGCGCTCCTCCTCGATGCGCGTGGCGACCATCGTCTTCAGTTTCTTGTAGGCGTTCTCGCGGTTCTGCAGCTGACTGCGCTCCTGCTGCGACGCCGCAACCAATCCCGTGGGCCTGTGGATCAGCCGCACCGCCGACGATGTCTTGTTGACGTGCTGCCCGCCGGCACCCGATGCCCGGTACACCTCCATCTCGATGTCCGCGTCGTTGATCTCGACGTCGACTTCCTCGAGCACCGGCCACACCTGCACGGTGGCGAAGCTCGTCTGGCGTCGGCCCTGGTTGTCGAACGGACTGATACGTACGAGACGGTGCGTGCCGCGCTCGCTCGTGAGGAGTCCGTAGGCGAATCGACCGCGCACCGTGAAATCGGCGGAGAGGATGCCCGCCTCCGTTCCGTCGGACACGTCCCCCATCTCGACGGCGAAGTTGCGGCGCTCGGCCCAGCGGGTGAACATGCGCAGGAGCATCGCACTCCAGTCCTGCGCGTCGACACCACCGTCCTTTGCGTTGATCTGCACGATGGCGTCGGCTTCGTCGTGCTCACCGATGAAGAGACTCCGCAATTCGACCTCATCGAGGGCGGCGCGGGCACGGACGAGGCTCTGATCGATCTCCGGCTCCTGCGTGGAATCGTCGACCTCGCGGGCCATCTCGTGCAGTACCTGTACGTCCTCCAGCGTTCGTGCGATGCGGTCGAATTCCTCGAGGTCGCCCTTCGCGCTTGCGTACTCGCTGTTCACGCGCTTGGCATGTTCCTGGTCGTTCCACAGGTCGGGCTTGGCGACCTCGATCTCGAGTTCGGCGAACCGCTTCCGCAATTCGTCAACCTTGAGGTAACCCTCCGCTTCCTTCAGCCTGCGCGCAACCTCGGCGATGTCGGTGGTGAAATCTCGCATCGTGCAGCGGCCGTCGCCGGCTCACGCCACCTTGCCGTGGCACTGCTTGTACTTCTTCCCCGAGCCGCACGGGCACGGCGAATTGCGGGGGGTCCTCGACCAATCGTCCGCCGAGTTGACCACGGTCCCCTGTCTCGGTGCAGACGGGGCACCGCTGCCCTCGCCAGCGTTCTCGTCGGCAATGGAGGTCTTGACCGTGCGCACGCCCTGGACCGTCTGGGCAGGTAGGTCGTTGCGGACGACCTGGACGCGCATCACGTACTTGACGAAGTCCTGGGCGATGCCCTTCATCAGGGCCCCGAACATCTCGAATCCCTCGCGCTGCCACTCGGTGAGCGGATCCTTCTGGCCGAGTGCGCGAAGGTTGATGCCCTCCTGCAGGTAGTCCATCTCCTCAAGGTGCTCGCGCCAGCGCTGGTCGATGATTCGCAACATGACCTGGCGCTCGATCTCCCGCATCGTCGCCGCGCCAAGCTCGGCTTCGCGACGTTCGTAGTACGCCGAGGCGTCGGCCATGACGATGTCGTACATCTCGTCGGTGGTCGAGCAGGACGACAGCATCCCGGTGGTGACGGAGTGCGGCCAGAAGGACACGAGCTCGGTGACCAGTCCCTGGATGTCCCACTCGTCGTCGGCCTCGGACACGCAGTGTGTTTCGATCAGCGAATCGACGGCCTCGGCGAGGTACTCCATCGCTGCCGCCTTGAGGTCGCTGCCCGCGAGGATCTGATCGCGACGCTGGTAGATGACCTTGCGCTGTTCGTTCATCACCTCGTCGTACTTGAGGACGTTCTTGCGAATCTCGGCGTTGCGCTGCTCGACGGTGTTCTGGGCGCGCTCGATGGCCTTCGTCACCATCTTCGCCTCGATCGCCTCGTCGTCGGGCAGGGCCCTACCCATGACCCACGACAGCGCGCCGGTGGCGAACAGTCGCATGAGTTCGTCGTCGAGGCTCAGGTAGAAGCGGCTCGACCCCGGGTCGCCCTGACGCCCGGCACGGCCGCGCAATTGGTTGTCGATCCGTCGGCTCTCGTGCCGTTCGGTGCCGAGAACGTGCAGACCGCCGACGTCGCGAACCTTCCGACCCTCCTCCTCGCAGGCCTTGCCGAACTCGCGTATGAGCTCGGCAAGACGCTCGTGCGCCTTCGTGCGGGCATTGATGTAGTCGATCGGCATCTGCTCGAGCGGAACGGGAAGCTCGAACTCGTCGACCAGGGTGTCGGGATGGTGGCCTTCCTTCAGCACCTGGTTGCGGGCCATTCCCTCGGGGTTGCCGCCGAGCAGGATGTCGACACCACGACCCGCCATGTTGGTAGCCACGGTGACCGACCCGATCCGACCGGCTTGGGCGACGATTGCCGCCTCCCTGGTGTGTTGCTTGGCATTCAACACCTCGTGCTTCACACCCCGCTGCTGGAGCTTGCGCGAGAGGAGCTCGCTCTTCTCCACGCTCACGGTGCCGACGAGCACCGGCTGACCCTTGGCGTTGCGTTCGATGATGTCCTCGACGACCGCCTTGAACTTCGATTCCTCCGACTTGTAGATGAGGTCGGCCTCGTCATCGCGGACCATCGGACGGTTGGTCGGGATCGGTACGACGTTGAGTCCGTACGTGTTCATCAACTCCGCGGCCTCCGTCTGGGCAGTGCCCGTCATGCCGGCCAACTTGGCGTACATGCGGAAGAAGTTCTGCAGCGTGATGGTGGCGAGGGTCTGGTTCTCCTCCTTGATCTTCACGCCCTCCTTGGCTTCCACCGCCTGGTGGATGCCCTCGCTCCAACGACGTCCCTCGAGGATGCGACCGGTGAACTCGTCGACGATCTTCACCTCGCCTTCTTGCACGATGTAGTCCTTGTCGCGGTGGTAGAGCACCGCAGCCTTCAGCGCGACCTGCAACTGGTGCACGAGATTGCGCTGCACCTCGTCGTACAGGTTCTCGATTCCGAGGTGTTGTTCGACCTTGTGGATTCCGGCCTCGGTCGGCACGACGATCCGCTTGTCCTCCTCGACGTCGAAGTCGACGCCGCGCACCAGCGTGCGCACGATCGATGCGAACTTGTAGTAGAGCGATGCAGCGTCGGCGACCCGGCCGGAGATGATGAGCGGTGTACGCGCCTCGTCGATGAGGATCGAGTCGACCTCGTCGACGATCGCGAAGTGGTGACCGCGTTGCACCTTGTCGGCGACGGTGCCGGCCATGTTGTCGCGAAGGTAATCGAACCCGAACTCGTTGTTGGTTCCGTAGGTGATGTCACAGGCGTAGTCGGCCCGCTTCTCGGCCGCGGAACCGCGGGACCCAGGGACGACGAGGCCGACCGAGAGCCCGAGCCAGCGGTGGACCTGCCCCATCCAGACGGCGTCTCGTCGGGCGAGGTAGTCGTTCACGGTGACGAGGTGCACCCCCTTACCGGCGAGCGCGTTGAGGTACACGGGCAGCGTCGAGACGAGGGTCTTGCCCTCGCCGGTCTTCATCTCCGCGACCCAGCCGGCATGCAGCGCCGCACCGCCCATCAACTGCACGTCGTAGTGACGCTGTCCGATGACCCGCTTCGATGCCTCGCGCATGACGGCGAAGGCCTCCGTGAGGAGGTCGTCGAGACCCTCGCCCCGCTCGAGGCGGGACTTGAACTCACCGGTCTTGCCGCGCAGGGCGTCGTCGGACAGCGCGGAAATCGCCGGTTCGAGGGCGTTCACCTCGGGCACCACGGCGGCCAGGGCCTTGACCTTCTTGCCTTCACCGGCGCGCAGGATGCGATCGAGCACTGCCATGAGCGAATTCAGCCTACCCGTGGGCGGCCGGGCGCCTTGACGTGCGCCACCACCGCACACCGCACCTCGCGTGCGCCAGCCGCCCGGAGGGCATCGCACGCCTTCGTGAGTGTCGTTCCGGTCGTCATCACGTCGTCGATGAGCAGGACTCGTTTGCGGCGCACCGCTCCACCGCGCACCACGTAGCTGGGCCCCCGCTCGCGCACGATCCGTGGCGACCCGGTCTGCGTCCGGTCGTCGGTGCGCCGCAACGCACGCACGTATCGCACGCGCAACGAGCGTGCGGATGCGGCGGCGATGAGTGCCGACTGATCGTGGCCGCGTAGCCGGATTCGACGCGCGGTCGTCGGCGCCCACGTGACGATGTCGGGCGTCCACCCGACGAAATGTCGCCCGACGACCACTGCGATACGGCGTCCGAACGCCGTTGCGATCCACCGTCGATTGCGGAACTTCATCGCATGGACGACCTGCCGCAGTTCGGCGCGGTAGACACCGAGCGACACCACGACGAACGGTGACGTCGAGACGACCGCACCCCCCGCCGTCTCCACGATCCGATCGATGTCACGACGGCTCGGGCGGGTATCGACCGGACCGCTACGTGTCGCGGAGTACGGTGGCTCGGTGGCTGGGGGTGGTTCATCGGTGTTGCCGCCCATGTCGACCGACCGCCTCGTGCAACGCATCACCAGATGTGTCATCGGACTTGCCCTCTTCGGCATCGGAATCTCGCTGATCATCGACGCGCGCATCGGCCTTCCACCGTGGGACGTCTTCCATCAGGGTGTCGCCGAACGTGTCGGTCGCAGCATCGGAACGGTCATCATCGCCACCGGTGCGGTGCTGATGCTGCTGTGGATCCCGTTACGTCAGAAGCCGGGAATCGGAACGGTCATGAACGCCATCGAAATCGGGTTGGTGGCGAACGTCGCGATCGCGCTGTTGCCGCAGCCGGACTCGATCTACCTCCGGGTGCCGATGATGCTGTCGGGAATCGTCGTAACGGCGATCGGTTCCGGGCTCTACATCGGGAGCGGGCTCGGCCCCGGGCCTCGCGATGGACTGATGACCGGTCTTGCGTCGCGCGGCGTACCGCTGCGCATCGCGCGCACGGGCATCGAGGTGGTGGTCCTCGTAGTCGGCTGGCTGCTCGGCGGACAGGTGGGCATCGGCACCGTCGCCTTCGCGCTCCTCATCGGACCACTGGTCCAGATCTTCCTGCCACGATTGGCGATGCGGTAAGCGCGCAACGCAACCCCCGATCGGGATCGGGTGTCGTGCGGATCAGTAGCGGTAGTGCTCCGGCTTGAACGGACCCTTCGGATCGAGATCGAGGTACTCGGCCTGCTGGTCGGAGAGTCGGGTGAGTCTGGCACCGAGTGCACCGAGATGCAGGGAGGCGACCTTCTCGTCGAGGTGCTTGGGGAGCACGTACACACCCACCGGATACTTGGTGACGTTGTTGAACAGCTCCACCTGCGCGATGACCTGGTTGGAGAACGAGCAGCTCATGACGAAACTCGGGTGACCGGTAGCGCAGCCGAGGTTGACGAGCCGACCCTCAGCCAGCACGATCACCGCATGACCGTCGGCGAAGGTCCATAGGTCGGTACCGGCCTTCAACTCGTCGCGCTTCGCGCCGCTTCGTGCGAGACCCGCCATGTCGATCTCGTTGTCGAAGTGGCCGATGTTGCACACGATCGCGTTGTGCTTCATCGCCGCCATGTGGTCGACGGTGATGATCATCTCGTTGCCGGTCGCAGTCACGAAGATGTCGGCCGAGCCGACGACGTTCTCGAGCACGTCGACCTGGTAGCCCTCCATCGCAGCCTGTAGCGCATTGATCGGATCGATCTCGGTGACGATGACCCGGGCACCCTGACCTCGCAGACTCTGCGCACAGCCCTTGCCGACGTCGCCGTAGCCGCATACGACGGCAACCTTGCCGGCAATCATCACGTCGGTCGCCCGGTTGATGGCGTCGATCAACGAGTGTCGACAACCGTAGAGGTTGTCGAACTTGCTCTTGGTCACGCTGTCGTTGACGTTGATTGCCGGGAACAGCAACTCCTTGCGCTCGGCCATCTTGTACAAGCGCTTCACACCCGTGGTCGTTTCCTCGGTAACCCCCCGGACACCCGCCGCCATGCGCGTCCACTTCGTCGGATCGGTCTTCAAACTGCGTTGCAGGAGCCCGAGCACGATCGCCAACTCGGGGTTCGACGCGGTCGTCGGGTCGGGAACCTTGCCCGCCTTCTCGTACTCCACACCCTTGTGCAGGAGCAGCGTCGCATCCCCGCCGTCGTCGAGGATCATGTTCGGGCCGTCACCATCGGGCCACGTCATCATCTGCTCGGTTGCCCACCAGTACTCCTCCAGCGTCTCGCCCTTCCAGGCGAAGACCGGGACGCCGTTCGGTTCCTCGACCGTGCCGTTTGGCCCGACGGCCACGGCTGCTGCCGCATGATCCTGCGTGGAGAAGATGTTGCAGCTCGCCCAGCGCACCTGCGCCCCGAGTTCGACGAGCGTCTCGATCAGCACCGCGGTCTGGACCGTCATGTGCAACGATCCGCTGATGCGCGCACCCTTCAGCGGCTTCAGAGCGCCGTATTCCTTGCGCAGGGCCCGCAACCCCGGCATCTCGTGCTCGGCAAGGTGTATCTCCTTGCGCCCGAACGGTGCGAGGGAGACGTCGGCGACGCGATAGTCCTTGCGTTGGGCGAACGTTGACGATGACATGGCTGACCCCGTTTCGGTGTTGCGTGACGATCATGGACGGCCCGGTGGGACCGTGTCGGACTGGGGCCTGCTGGCTCCGGTTCGGGTCAGCCGACGCGAACGACGCTACTCGGTGAACGTCGGTGCGATGTTGAGTGCCGAAATCTTGGCCATGATCCGCCCGTGTTCGGCATCGTCCAGCGTGGTGGCTTCCTCGATGAGCATCACCGGGATGCCGTCACGAACGTCGTAGCGACGGCGAAGTCTCGGGTTGTAGAGAGCATCCTCGTCGGCCACGAAGTACAGGGCGCCCTTGTCCTGCGGACAGGCGAGGATGGCAAGGAGTCGGGCGTCGAGCGTGGTCACTGCGTGGCCATCCTACGCAGTGATCAAATGCAGCAGTTCGGCGACCTGCGTGTCGCACTGTTCCCGCGTTGCCGCCTCGAGGTTCAGGCGCAGGAGCGGCTCGGTGTTCGACGCCCGAACGTTGAACCACCAGTCGCCGCAATCGACCGTCAGCCCGTCGAGGCGGTCCTGTGGGAATGCCGCGTACTTCTCGGCGACGCGCGCAATCACCGATTCGATGTCCTTGACCTGCGTGTTGATCTCGCCACTGTTCGCATACCGCTCGACCGGCTCGCGAAGCTTCGACAGCGGCAACCCCGTGCGACCCATCTCCTCCAACACGATGAGGGCCGCGATCAATCCGCTATCGGCACGGAAATTGTCGGCGAAGTAGTAGTGACCGCTGTGCTCCCCCGCGAAGACCGCACCGGTCTCGGCCATGATCCCCTTCATGTAGCTGTGGCCGTTCTTCGTGCGCTGACTCCGACCGCCACCCTCCTCGATGACCTCGCGTACGGCACGGGACGAGATCAGGTTGTAGAGGATCATCGATCCGGGCTTGCGACGGAGGAAAACCTTGGCGAGGATCGCCGTCGTGGTACTGCCCGACATCGTCCGGCCGAGCTCGTCGACGAGGAACACGCGGTCGGCGTCACCATCGAAGGCGAGGCCGACATCGAACGTGCCCGCGAGTACGCGCGCCTGCAGGTCGCGCTGGTTGGCGGGTTGAATCGGATCCGCCGGGTGGTTCGGGAACGTGCCGTCGAGCTCGCCGTACATCACCTCCAGGTCGAACTGCGGAAGCCGGTCGAACACCGCGGGGACGACGAGTCCACCCATTCCGTTGGCGGTGTCGGCGACGACCTTCAACGGCCGCAGCAACGTCGGGTCGATGAAGGAGACGACGTGCGACACGAAGTCGGCGAGCAGGTTGCGCTTCGTCACCTTGCCGGCGTCCCCCTGCACGCTGCGACCGAGGAACGTCCGGGCGAGCTCGCGGATCTCGCGCAGCCCGCTGTCGATGCCGATCGACCGTGCCCCGGCGGCACACATCTTGATGCCGTTGTACTGGGCCGGGTTGTGCGATGCGGTGAACATCGCACCGGGCACGTTCATGCTCCCGCTGGCAAAGTAGAGCAGGTCGGTGCTCGCCAGCCCGAGGTTCACCACGGACGCGCCACAGGACGTGACGCCTTCCTGGAATGCCTCGACGAGCGCCGGGCCGCTCGGTCGCATGTCGTGGGCGACCACGACCGTCGATGCCTGGTTGTACGTCGCGAACGCTGCGCCGAAGGCACGGGCCAACGACTCGTCGAGTTGATCGGGCACCGTGCCACGGACGTCGTACGCCTTGACCACTGCATCGAGATTCGGCATTGCGGTCAGGCTAGTTGTCGGTTGCAGGGTTCCTCGCGTTTCGTCGGACCGCGAGGACCCGCAGTACCCAACGGACCATGATTGCGACGCCGATGAGCGACAGCACGTAGGCGACGACGTCGAGCGACGACCAACCGAAACTCAACTCGACGTCGTTCTTCGTCGGCACCACCACCATCATGTTCGGCGCCACGCGGAACGGCCCGAGGGCACCGTCGACCTTCCAGTTGGGGAAGTAGCTCATGCGCACGAGAATCGGCGTGCCGACGTTGTCGACGCTGAACGACAGGCTGCTTCGTTGTTGAACCACATTTGCGACACGTGCCGGCGCCGTGCGGACGATTTCGACCGGTTCGCCCGGCACGACGACATCGACGCGGCGGGACGTGTCGTCTGGTTCGCCGATACGGCGGTCGACGTCGATTCCCGCCCGTATCCGCCGCCACTCCGCGGGACCATCCGCGGCGGGCAGTGCGGGCCAGTCGACAGGACTCTGGAACCAGCTCGTTCCGAGTTCGAGCCATCGCTCCTTTGCATCGCCCGCCCGTGCCATCTCCGACTCGTCGTCGACACGACCGGCGACGACGACCGGCTGAACGTCGAGGGGCACCACGAGGTCGCTCCCTTCAACCTGGTAGATGACCCACGGTCCGGAACGGGCGATCTCCGTCAGCTCCGGACGCTGAGACGCCTCCCCGACGGCCTCGGGCGTGAAGCCCATGAAATAGCGCACCCCCAGTTCCCGCAGGTACCGCACCCCGATGTTCGCATCGTTGTCCGTGTACCGGAGTTCGCGGACCGGATTGCTGCTCTGCTTGGACATCGCCGCGACGGTGATGAAGTGGTACGGCGTGGTGCCGGAGGCCTCGAAGAAGAGGCCCTCCATGCTCCCGATACAGCCATCCGTCCAGTGCGGCAGCAACATCAGGGCCATCGTCGTGCCGTATTTGTTCAACTCGCCGCTGTTCTCCCACATGGCACGACCACATCCGTAGCGCGGATCCTGGCCGATTCCCTTCATCGTCTCGACGAGCGCCCGGTACTCGCCGTACGCGTTCTTGCCCTCGTACCCGGTGAAGTTCCACCGCGCCCAGCCATCGACGAACCCGTCGTTCGAACGCGGGACGCTGAACGGGCCGATGCCGTAGCGCTCGCTCCCGTCCGCCTGCACACGAATGCCGGCGAAGGGCAGTTCCTGGAAGCGCGCAGCGATTACTCCGACACACGACAGCGTCACCACCACCGCCGTCACGACGTTGAACGTTCCCCGCGTACGCGGCGAGGGAGGCAGCGAGACCGGCTGGCCGTCGTCTGGTGCGGCGAGTCGGGATGCCGCGAACTCCAGGCTCGCGAACCGGGCGACACGTACGGCGACCTCGTAGATGCCGACCATCATCAGCATGTAGCGCAGCAGGTAGAAGAACGGAAGGATGCGGGGGTTCCAGAGCAACCCGATGATCGGGAGGCTCTCGCGAGCCACGAAGACACCGACGGCCAACAGCACCCCGTAGATGCCCATCCATGCGCCGGCCACGTTGCGGCGCCACATTGCGGCGACGAACCCGACGAGTGCGAAGCCCGTTACGACCACGTCGAAGAACGTGTTCAGGGGGAAGAACATGCGGAGGAACGACTGCCCCGCTCCGGCCGGCTGCGGCTCGTACTTCATGTCGGTCATGAAGGCATGGTTGAGGACGAATGGCACCACCCAGAACGCCGACAACAACACCGCCGTGCCGATCACCGGCAGTCCGAACCTCCACTTCGCGGCTTCACGGTGCATCGCGAGGATGAGCAGGTACCCGGTGAACGCGAAGAGCAGCACGATGCCGTGACACAGCGCCGCGAGGGCGAGGAGCACCGACGACGCAACCCGTCCCGATGCTGTCTCCAGGCCGCGCATGAACACCCCGAAGCCGAAGATGGAGAACGCGAGCGCGATGGAGAACGAGAACTCCCCCGCCATCGTCGATGCGATATTGCCGCCGTAGATCGTGAAGCTCTCGTCGAAGAGGAATACGGTGCTCGCCACCGCGAGCAATTCAGGGATCGGGAAGGCCAGTCGGGCGAAGCGACCGAACAACCAGGAGCAGAACGGCAACGCCAGCAGCCCGAGGACCGCGACCACCTTCATCGCAATCCCGTAGGGAAGGACTACGTCGAGGGCCACGATGAACAGGGCGGGGACCACCATGTAGAAGCGGTAGATCGGGAGTCCGGCGTACCAGTCGTTGCTCCAGCCCGTGAGACGGAACGAGGTCAGCAGATGGTCGCGCAGGTAGGCGGGGCCGTACACGTGCGCGCCCATGTCGCCGCCGGTCGGCGTGTTGTTGCGGAAGATGAGGCTCGGCTGCACGGCGAGGAACACCATCAGGGTGGTAACGAACACGATGCCGACGGTGACGATGACCTGCGGGTTCCAGTTCGCAGGCAGACGATTCGGTGGGCGGGTGGTCGCGTGCTCCGGCAGACCTGCTGCGGAGTCGTCGTGGAGGACGTCGGGTGGGTTCGTCATGTGTCGCAGCGTCCGGGCCGGCGACTAGCTCATGGCGAGGAACGCCAACCCGGTGGCATTGAACGCTAGGTGCGCCACGACCGGCATGCCAAGCCGCTTGGTCAGATGGAACGTCACGCCAAGCACCAGGGCGAAGCTCAGCAGACCGGGCAACTCCGCCAACCTCCCGTGTATGCCCGCGAACCACGTGGCGACGATCACGACGGCCACCACGTCGTTGAGTCGACTCCGCAAGCCCGACTGGAGGAACCCGCGGTACAACAGCTCCTCGACGAGGGGCGCCCCGACAACGACGACCATGCCGAGCACCACCAACCAGATGCCTCGTGCCGAATCGTAGAGCGAGCGGGCACGCTGCTCGACTTCCGCCGGGTCGAAGGTGTCGGGGAACCACTCGCGAAACGGCCAGGTGACGAGACCGACGAGCAACACCTGCGAGAGCACGCCGATCGGTACACCCCACAGGTCGACCGGCCGGAACCGAAGGCTGAGGTCGTCGCGGAAACGCCCGGTGCCTGCACGTCGGGAGAAGATGAGGAGGAGAGCGATCTGGGGCACCCACAGGCAGAGTGCCCCGACGAGGAGGAACCAACTCGGCCGTGATTCGACGTCGCCGGAGACGTCGAAGACGGCGACGAGTGCCGCCTGCAGCACCGTCGCCACCGCATAGGCCGCGATCCAGCCCCCGATCAGCCAGCCGAACGTGTAGCGCGGTCGCGACGTTGCCGCGTGCGGAACCTCGTGGGCGAAGACGCGCTCACCGAAGGGTCGTTCGCCGAACGGTGGATCCCAACCCGGGCGCGACACCGCGGTCAGCCAGCGAGCTGGCTCGGCAACACCACGCGGTAACGGTTACGACGATCCTCGAGTCGCCAACCGTTGGGTGAGACGAAACGCTGACCATGCCGCTCGCAGAGGTCGTAGGCATGCGGGTCGGCGACGTCGGAAAGATCGTCGATCCAGACCGTCGCCGTTGCGTATTGGTACGTGAGCGTCATCGTCGCGGTGTCACTGCAGCATGATCGCGAGCACCGACGACGCATGTGACCAAGGTACCGATTCCCGCGGGAGCATCGGTGGATTCCCCAGCCGCGACCCGCCTTAGCATGACCGCATGGCGAACCTCCCCCCACCTCCGCCTCCCCCGCCCTCATCCCCGTCGCGAAAGCCGAAGTTCTCGCGCGACAGGTTGCGCGGCTCCTCCGGTGACGGCGAGCGCCAGGGCATGCCGCGCTGGGTCGTGTGGGTGTTGGTCGGAGTTGCCATCGTGCTGCTGGTCGGGCCACGCCTGATTCCCGCCCCCGAACGGGCCCGCTACTCCTACACCGAGTTCCTCGATCTCGTCGAGGGTGGCGAGGTTCGCCAGGTCACGATCAACAACCTGAACAACCAGATCACCGGAACCCTCGCCGACGGAAGCGAGTTCGTCACGACGGGTGCGATCACACTGTCGGATGCCGACGAGCAACTGCTGAAGACGAAGGGCGTCGACTACGACTACTCGACACCGCAGGGCAACTTCTTCACCAACCTCCTACCGATCCTCCTGCCGTTCTTCCTGATCATGGGGTTCTTCATCTGGATGCAGCGCCGGGCGATGGGCCAGGCCGGCAACATCATGTCGATCGGGCGGAGTCGCGCCAAGCCGTACCAGGCCGACAAGCCGTCGACCACGTTCGCCGACATCGCCGGCTACGAGGGCGTGAAGCAGGAGATTCGCGAGGTCGTCGACTTCCTCAAGATGCCCGAGCGCTTCAAGGAAATCGGCGCACGCGTCCCCAAGGGCGTCCTGCTCGTCGGCCCCCCGGGCACCGGCAAGACGCTCTTCGCACGTGCGGTGGCCGGCGAGGCGGGCGTCGGGTTCCTCTCCGTCACCGGGTCGGACTTCATGGAGATGTTCGTCGGCGTCGGTGCCTCGCGGGTACGCGACCTCTTCCAGCAGGCCCGCAAGATGGGACGAGCGATCATCTTCGTCGACGAGATCGATTCGATCGGCCGGAAGCGAGGAGCGGGACTCGGTGGCGGGCACGATGAACGTGAGCAAACGCTCAACCAGATGCTCTCGGAAATGGACGGCTTCGAAACGTCCGAGGGAATCGTCGTCATGGCGGCCACCAACCGTCCCGACATCCTCGATGCCGCCCTCCTGCGTCCGGGCCGATTCGACCGCCAGATCATCGTGCCGCTCCCCGAAGCCGAGGAACGTCTGGCGATCCTGAAGGTGCACTCGACAGGCAAGCGCATCGGCGCCGACGTCGATCTCGAGACGATGTCGAAGGCGACCCCCGGGATGAGCGGTGCCGATCTCGCGAACCTCGTCAACGAGGCCGCACTCATCGCCGTCCGGCGTGGATCGACCCAGATCGAACGGATCGACTTCGAGAACGCCCGTGACCGCGTGGTGATGGGCGCCCGACGCGAGAGCCTGGCCCTGAGTGCCGAGGAGAAGCGGGCCGTCGCGTACCACGAGGGCGGTCACGCCGTGCTCTCGACCGTGCTGCCCAACAGCGACCCGCTCCACAAGGTGACGATCCTGCCCCGCGGTATGGCGCTCGGCGTCACGTGGAGCCTGCCCGAGGAGCGGCATACGTATTCACGCGAGTACTTCCTCGACATGATCTGCAAGGCGATGGGAGGGCGCGTAGCCGAGTCGATCGTGTTCGGCAGTCTCAACAGCGGCGCAGCGAACGACCTCGAACAGGCAACATCGATCGCCCGCCGGATGGTCCGCGAATGGGGCATGAGCGATCGAATCGGACCGATGGCATGGTCCGGACAACAGCAGGTCTTCCTCGGTGAGGACCTCATGACGTCGGGGCGCGAGTACAGCGACGAGACCGCCAAACAGATCGACGAGGAGATCGCACGGATCCTCCGCGAGCAAGAAGAAAGGGCCCGCGCGACGCTGATGAAGCACCGCCGCGGTCTCGACTTGGTGGCAGATGCACTCCTCGAGCACGAGACGATCGACGGCGCCGCCGTGGCGCGGCTCATTCAGGAGGGCCTCGGCGCTCCGACGATCAAGGAACGCGCGCCGGAGAAGCCCGAGACGCCGACCGAGCAGACTCCCTAGTCCCGCGGACCGCCGCAATCCGGGACCGGAAGGTTCGGTTCGCGGCACCGTGCCATCGCCGCCCAAAGATCGGTGGCGCTGACCGGCCCGAGGTGTCCGAATCGGACAACGCCCCGTGAATCGGCGATGACGAGGGTCGGCACGGCATCGATCGCGTAGCGATCGTGCAGCTTGCGATCACGACCGAACTCCACTTCCTGCACCACCACCTCCCTGCTGGCCAGGACGGATGCCTTCCGAACGACGTCGCCACACGTCGCACACGTCGCGGAGGTGAATGCCACGACGATCCACGGCACGTCGGGTCCCTCGAAGTCACGACGATCCAACTGGGCCGGCACGACACCGCGCGGCTGTGTCGGCACCTCGGAGGTGCGTCGTCGCCGGATCGACACCGCCGCTGCCAGTGCCACCACTGCGGCGACGACCGCCAGCCTCCAGACGAGTTCATCCATCGGCGCAACCACCTACCGTGATGCAGGACCCGGCATCGGCGGTAACGAGGATCAGCGGTGCCGAACCTGGTACCGACTGCCGGGCACCGCGGGGAACGCGACGCTGAACCACCACCGGCTCGGTCGACGAAACCGTCACGGTGGCCGAGGCGGCGGCGCCGGACAGCCCGATACTCGTCGCACGTCCCGGCGAGAGCGCGATGTCCTCGTATCCGGTGATCGGCACGTCGCCGGCCGGGCCGAGGTACGTGATGCGGATCATCGCCACGTCCGATCCGGGGTTGAAGATACGAAGTGAATCGTCGGTGTCCGCCGCGACACCCGACGGGGCGATCCACTCGCGCGCCGGCTGCGGGGTGCCGAGCAACACCGCGCTCGCGGTCGACTTGCCGACCTGACGGGTACTGACCCGTTCCACCACCACGCCGACGGAATCGCCGGCTATCGAACCGGTTGCGGTGACGACGACGGAGTGACGCCCTTCGGTGAGCGCACCGAGCGAGGCCGGTGAGAACTTCGTGACTCGTCGGGCGGGCGCGGTGACCGTGAGCGGATCGATCGGTGTGCCGTCGTCGGTGGACACGATGAAGGTCAGGAGTTGGTCGTTGGTGCCCGGATTGAAGATGACGAATTCCTCGGTGACCCCCTCGCGCTTCTCGCCGTCCGCGAAGTACCAGCGCGAGCCCGAGCCGGCAGCGGCCAACGTCATGGTGTACCCGAGACGCCCGCGCCCCAGGTAGTGCTGCGAGCGTCCCACCACCACCCGACCGACGGTGGCCTCGACCACCACGGCGACGGTGGGTTCATTGCGTGCGTCGAGCGAGGCCATGTCGAACACCCGCAGCGACTGTGGCGGGATCACCACGCCCTTCAATGACTGCGGCGAGCGCTCCCCCAGGGCCGTCACGAACGAAACGTCGAGGATCGCCGAGTCGAGCGACGGATTGGTGACCACCACCTGCTCGATGCTGTCGGCGGCGGTGAATCCGTCGGCCAGGTACCAGGTGTCCGAAGGCGAAGTTGCGCACGGAACCACGGCATCACCCGCACGGTGCTCCGTTCGTTGCTCGACGGCGAGCGGCGCACCCTGGGATTCGACCAGGGCCGCCACGAAGGACGTGGCACCGCCGGAGAGCGCGTCGATCTCGAGCGTCGATCGCGCGGGGATTGCAAACTGCTGTTGACGGGCCAGCCCGTCGGTGGCGAAGCGGGTGATCGTGCCAGCGACCGGCGTCTGACCGGGATTCGACACGACGAGGAAGCCGCGGATGGAGTCGTCGTTGGCGGGGACGCCGGGACAGAACCACGTCGATGCCTTCGCATCGGGGCGGAACTCGGGAACCAGGGAACGTACCGCGATCGGCGACCCGGGCGTTGTGGGAGCGACCCGGGCGAGCGCCACGATCCCGAGCGTGCCGGCGATGACGATGAGGGTCGGTACGACCCGGCGAGTGATGCCCCCGACGGATGCAGCAGTGATCCGAGCCACTAGCGCGTTCCCAATCTCTGGTCCTCGCTTCGCAGCGAGACCTCGACCACGTCGCGGGCCGCCCGCACCCGGCCACGGAAGCGGCTCGGGTTGAAGGTGATCGCGACCACCAGCAACCACAGCGTTGCCTGCAGTGCAACCAGCAGGCGGTGACTGAGGCTGGATCGGAGTCGCACGACCGCCGCGCCATCAACCGGCGCATCGAACGCCGTCGTCGCGCCGAACGCAATGCGCGGGGCCACCGCGGCGCCGTCCACCCGCAGGGTCCATCGATCCGAGTAGGGCACGGCGAGGTGGATGGTTCCCGATTCGAGTCGGCCGGAATTCGTGCCATCGGCGGTGAACCCGCTCACGAATGCCGAATCGAAACCGAGGGGCTCGGCGAAGAGCTTGGACTCGGTCGCCTGCCGACTGACCACCGACGATTGCTCGTCGAGCACCGCCGCAACGGGCAGCGCCGACACGTTCTCGAAGATGACGAGATCGGTGGCGGTGTAGATCCGCCGGAAATCGAGTTGGTCGGAGAGCCGCGCCACGAGCGACTCGCCGACGACGCGACCCGACCCGGCCGAACCGGCGTACAGGGTTGCATCGCGGAGGGGAACCACGACGAACCGCACCGCGAGCGGAGCGAACAAGCGCCCAGCTCGGAGGGACTCACCGTCGAGCAGAACATCAACCGCCCGCGAGAGCGCGATGGTCATCGAACTCGCATGCGGAGTCAGGGTGTCGACGCCGCTTGCACCGCCGTCATGAAGCACGCCGTAGGCCACGTCGCGCCCGGCGGAAACCGAGGCGACGGGCAAGAGTCGCGGATCACCGATGTACAACACCGCGTAATCACCGTCCTGGTCGCCGGGAAGTTGCTCGACGAGGCGCCCGAGGGTATTCGCCGGTTGCGACCATCTGCCACTGCCGCCCGCGACGACGGTCGGCGAGCTCGCAACACAGATCGCAACCACCGATACGACTCCCGCCACACCCCGCCAGGTGAACGTGGTCCGTCGGGCCGCGAGCACTTCGACGAACGCCGACGTGGCGGCGATCGCGATTCCGAGACCAACGAGCGCGGAGAGCATCAACGACTCCGGTGTGCCGAACGTCCAGAGACCGCGCTCTTGCGCCATCCGAACGAGCACCGGCACCATGACGAAGAGCAACGCCCGGGTCGGCCAGGCCGCCCTGGCACCGCGGGTCACGATCGGCATCAGGACGACGGGTACGTACGCAGCGAGGACGAGCCACCGCCACAACGAGTTGTCGATGCCGAACGACAACACGTCGGTAACCGACGAACCCGTCACCGGTCGGGGCGGACCGATGAGCGACCGCCACCAGTCGTCGTCCACGAAACGAACCGACCACGGCACATGGAGGATCGCCGATCCGAGCACGGACAGCAGGGGCGCACCCGCAAGCCAACCCGAGGCCCGCAACGGCGTGGCCGTGACGGCGCCCGATACCAGCAGGATGCCGCCGAGGAACGCGACCACCACCAGGGCCGCGGGAGCGAACGCCGAGGCCGACGCGACGACGAGCAGGAGCGACGCAAGAAGTTGCACCCGACGATCACCGGCAGAGCGAACGGACGCCTCGCGACCCGGATCCTGCGTGTCACGCGACAAGCCCGCGATTCGCCTCGAGAAGTCGACGATCCACGGCAGGAGTGCCCAAACGATCAGGGAATCCCGACGACCGTCACGGACCGCGAGTACACCGACCGGCACGGCCACGTAGACGAGGGCTCCGAACATCCTCGCTGACGCGCCACCGATCGAGCCGCACAGCCGCCAGGCTCCCAGTGCGCCGACGAAGAGGGCCCCAACGACGATGGCGGTGAGCAGTCCGCCCCAATTCCCGAGGAACACCGCGCCGAGCACGGCGATCAGTCCGACGAAGGTTGGCGCGGGACCGGTCGCCCCGAACCATCCGGGCGACCACCCACTCAGGTACGCGCGCATCGCGTCGAGCGGAGAGGTGTCGCCGGGTACCAGCGGCACGAATTGACCCACGCCACTCACACCGTTCAACACCAGACCCCGGTTCGCGATGACGAGAAACAGCGCCGCAAGCAGCCCGACCACGGCGACTCCCCTGGCGGTCGTCACGGGCGCCGACGAAACACTCGGGGACTCCGACATGGACTGCTCACGGAGGGCCCGGCGATGCCGTCGGAATCCCGCGATGCGCGCGCTCCCGCGCAGCTGCAAACTCACCACCTCGCGCCCCGGTACACGTCGCAGGGCACGAAGTTGTCGCCGCCGCCCTGCGATCAACCGGACGTCGACGAGCGCACCGGCAACGGCCCTTGCGCTGGCGAGTCCGTCCTGATACCTACCGTTTGCCGTCTCGAGGACGAGATCAAGGAGCGCACCGAGCACCAACCTCACGACGAGGAGCGGCAGCCGCCCGGCCGACACGCAACTCAGCGCGGTTCGCACGCGGTGCCGTTGCCGAGTCGCTTCTTCGTGCACCATGTTCGCGCGGGTAGCGAACGCCCCCCGGTGTCGTGCAACCGCCGCCGGGTTCACCACCACGCGGGCACCGAGAAGGTGCACCCGCCAGCACAGGTCGAGCTCCTCACCGAGGAACGGAACGTTGGGGGCGAATCCCGCGACCTCTCGGAAGACGTCGTTGCGAACCAGCAAGCACGCCGACGGCAGGGCAAAGACGTCCCGGACCGCATCGTGTTGCTCCTGGTCACGTTCGCCCGGATCCACCACTTCGACGAGGCGCCCTGCACGATCGGCCTCGAGCCCGACGTGCTGGAGGACGTCGGGTGACTCCCACTCGACGAGTTTCGGTCCGACGATGGCGGCATTCGAACGGTCGGCCTCCTCGACGAGCCGCGACACGGCGTCGGGTCGCAGCAGCACGTCGTCGTGCAACACGAGGAAGAAACCCGCCGTACCCTTCACCAGCGAGAGCACCTGGTTGACGACCGGCCCGAAGCCCGGATTCCCCTCCACCTGGCGAATGATGGCCGTGGGGACATGCTGGCGGACGAGGTCCCCGACGGACGCGGACGTACCGCCCGTTAGGAGTGTCACCAGACGCAGGTCGGAGTACTCCTGTGCCGCAAGTCCAGCCAGGACGTCGGGGAACCACTCACCCGGCTCGTGGACGACCATCACCGCAACGACGGGCGGAACGACGGTCGGGCGGTCCTCGGCTGGGAGCGTCACGACCAGGTCATCCTAATGATGACCATTGCCACATACGATCGCACGCACCGTGCTTGCAATAGCTAGCAGTCGTACGTAGGGTCGGGAAGGCGGTCGTCCGACCGCCCTACGCCAACCAGGAGGTTGACATGCCCTCAATCACGTTCAACAACCCACTGAAGTCCCTCGACTTGACGAAGGTCGACCTTCGCAACGTCGTCACACCCGCCACGAAGATCGCCCGTGACGCCGCATACGTCGCAGTGGGTATCGGAGTGATCGCCACCCAGCGCATCAACGCACGCCGGTACGACCTTCGTCAACGCATCGGCTCGCTGCAGGAGCGAATCAACGAGGCCGCTCCCCGCATTCGCGACGAGGCACAGACAACCGCCCAGCGTTTCATCGACGACGCGAGGAAGAACGTCCGATCTGTCGTCGAGCGTCGCAAGCACGCCGGTGCGGAGACCACCACGACGGTCGCCTGAACCGCAACGAGTACGACGATCGAGCGAGCCGGGGCGGGTAGCCTCGGCTCGCTTGCTGTATCCGCCCAGATCTTCCACTGACGGCGGCAACGTCGTGCCGGAACCCGCGAATCGCGCAGGGTCGAAGCGCTCCCCACTCCCGTCGGGGAGCCTGACCATCGGGGCCGGGCTGCTCGTCGGCGGTATCTCGATCTACGTCTTTTTTCGACTGGGCCAGGAAGCCCTCGGACAGGACGGTTTCAAGCCGATCGTGTCCCTGTGGTTCGTCATGTTCGCCCTGGTGCCGGGATTCTTCCTCCCGCTCGAACAGGAAGTGAGCCGGGCGGTCGCCCACCGACGGGCGCTCGGTGACGGGGTGGCACCGGTCGTACGCAAGGTGGTGCCGGTCGCGACGGGCATCACCATCGCACTCGTTGCGTTCGTCGCCCTGGCGCGGAACCGCTTCACCAACGACCTGTTCGAGCAATCCGCCGTGGTGACGCTGGCGTTGGTCATTGCGCTGGTTGGCTATGCGCCGTTCCACATTGCCCGCGGCATCTGCTCGGGGCTCGGGAACTTCCGCGTCTACAGCACGATGATCGCCCTCGACGGGTTGCTGCGGGTCGTGGCTTGCGGCGTCTTCCTCGCCATCGGACTCGACAACGTCGGTCCGTACGCACTGATGGTTGCGCTCGTGCCGCTCACCATCGCCGTTGCCGCCCTCGGCTCGGGAAGGATTCGGGTTACGAGCGGCACACCGGCGACGTGGTCGGAACTCGCCCCGAACCTCGGATGGTTGCTGCTCGGCACCCTCTGTGCGGGTGCGCTGATCAACGCCGGACCACTCACCGTCGACCTGCTCGGCACCGACAGCGAACCGGAGTTGGTCACCCGTTTCGGCAACGCGGTGCTGCTCGCCCGCGTACCCCTCTTCCTCTTCCAAGCCGTGCAGGCAGCGATGCTGCCCCGGCTGGCACGGCTGGCCGCCCTCCGCGACGCCGAGGAGTTCCGGGCCGTGCTGCGCCGACTGTTCCTCCTCGTCGGCGGTGTCGGGGTCGTCGGTGTCGTCGGGGCGTTCCTGGCCGGACCATGGGTGCTCGAGCTCGTCTACGACGGCGGAATCGACCGTCGGACGATCTCCTTGCTCGCGTTTGCGAGCGCCGTCTACATGCTGGCCTCGGCGTGCGCCCAGTCGGTGCTCTCCATGTCGGGGCACGTCTTCGTGGCCGTCGGCTGGGTGACCAGCTTCGTCACGTTCATTGCGACGGCCGCCTGGTCGAGCGATGATCTCTTCCTGCGCGTGGAACTGGCGCTCATCGCCAGCGCCGTCGTGGCACTGATCGTCTTCGCGGTGGGGCTGCGCTCCTACTTCGCGCGCTTGGCTTCGACGTCGAGGTCGTGACGCACCATCATCTCGACGAGCGACGGGAAGTCGACCTCCCTCTTCCATCCGAGTCGCTTCTCGGCCTTCGACGAGTCACCGACGAGAAGGTCGACCTCGGCCGGACGGAAATACTGCGGATCCTGACCGACGTACTTTCGCCAGTCGCCGAGTCCGGCACACTCGAACGCAATCTGCAGGAACTCGGTGATCTCGTGCGTCTCGCCGGTGGCAATGACGTAGTCGTCCGGCACGTCCTGCTGCAGCATCAACCACATCGCCTTCACGTAGTCGCCGGCGAATCCCCAGTCGCGCTTGGCGGCGATGTTGCCGAGTAGCAGCCGGTCCTGCAGGCCCAGCTTGATGCGGGCGACGGAACTGCTGATCTTGCGGGTGACGAACTCGTAACCGCGGCGCGGACCCTCGTGGTTGAAGAGGATCCCGGAGGAGGCGTGGAGTCCGTACGACTCGCGGTAGTTGACCGTCATGTGGTGTCCGAACACCTTCGCCACGCCGTACGGCGACCGGGGATGGAAAGCGGTCATCTCGGTCTGCGGAATCTCGCGGACCTTGCCGTACATCTCGGATGATGACGCCTGGTAGAAGCGGATCGGATTGTCCTTCGCACCGCCGACGAGTCGGATGGCCTCGAGCATGCGCAACACGCCGAGTCCGGTGACGTTGGACGTGAGCTCGGCCTGTGTGAAGGAGATGGCGACGAACGAGATGGCCCCGAGGTTGTAGACCTCGTTCGGCTCGACGTCACGCAGCGCCGCAACGAGGCTGGAGAAGTCGGTGAGGTCGCCGTTGACGACGCGGACGTAGGGGAACTCCGCGAGCAGCCACTCGGTCTTCGGATTGTTCTGTCCCTTGATGAGTCCGTACACCTCGTAGCCCTTGCCGTGAAGGAACTCCGCGAGGTGCTGACCGTCCTGTCCGGTGATTCCGGTGATCAGCGCGCGTGGCACTCGTACGAGGCTACTCGTACGCTCAATCACGTGGAGCGCGGCGGCGAAGTGGCGGTGATTGCCGGCGGCGTCGGTGCGGCGAGACTGCTGCGGGCGATGCGCCTCCACGACCCGGATGCGCGGATCACCGCGCTCGTCAACACCGCCGACGACACCGTGGTCAACGGCCTCCACGTCTCCCCCGACCTCGACACCGTGGTCTACACGCTGGCCGACGCCATCGACCCCGACCGGGGTTGGGGCCTGCGCGACGAATCCTGGATTGCCATGCAGCAGCTGTCCCGCTACGCAGCCGTGAGACCACCGGACTCCACCTCGCCGAACGACTGGTTCAACATCGGCGATCGCGACGTGGCAACGCACCTCTACCGAACCGCACGACTCGCCGAGGGGGCACGACTCAGTCAGGTGACGGAGGAGATCGCGCGCGCCTGGGGTGTGAGATTCGGGATCGTGCCGATGACCGACGACCGCGTCTCCACGTTGGTGACGCTCGCACAGGACGCGGCCGGACCCGACGACCACCGGTACTCGAAGGGTGAGACGATCTCGTTCCAGGAGTACTTCGTGCGGCTCCGCCATGCGGTTGCAATCGCCGGTATCCGGTTCGCCGGTGCCGATGACGCGACGGCGAACGGTCTCGATCTCCTGTGCTCGGCGCGGTCGGTGGTGATCGCGCCTTCGAACCCGGTCGTCTCGATCGGACCGGTGCGCGCATTGCGGGGCATCGACGACACGCTCACCGCGCGCCGCAGCTCGGTGATCGCGGTGTCGCCGATCATCGGAGGTGCCGCACTGAAGGGACCGGCCGACCGGATGCTTCGCGAGCTCGGCATGGAGCCCTCCGCCCTGGGTGTCGCCCGCCTGTACGCCCCGATCTGCGGCACGTTCGTCATCGACGTCGTGGACGCCCACCTCGCCCGGCAGGTCGAGGACCTCGGGATGCGATGTATCGTCACCGAGACGATCATGAAGTCGGACCTCACCGCCGCGGCCCTCGCCGCAACCGTCCTGCAGGCCGGTGTCGGATGATGCGTCTCACCGCATGGGGTGTGACCGGCATCCCCGAGATTTCCCCCGGCGACCAGCTCGGCGAGATCATCGTCGACGCATGCCGGGCCGAACCGAACGGACCGCTGCTCGACGAGGACGTCCTCGTCGTCACCCAGAAAGTGGTGAGCAAGGCCGAGGGCAGGCTCGTCGAGGTCGATCCGGATGATCCGCTCAGCCACAAACGGCTCGTCGAAGAGGAGGCCGTGCGCATCGTGCGTCGACGCGGGGACCTCATCATCACCGAGACGACGCACGGCTTCGTGTGCGCCAACAGCGGCGTCGACTTGTCGAACGTGGAGCACGGGCGGGCAGCCTTGCTGCCGAAGGACTCCGACCGTTCGGCCCGACGGATCAGGGACATCGTTCGGGCGCGACTCGGCGTCGACGTTGGTGTCATCGTCAGCGATACCTTCGGCCGCGCATGGCGCAAGGGGCTGACAGATGTGGCGATCGGCGTTGCCGGCATTGCCGCCGTCGTCGATCTCCGCGGTACGCCCGACGCACTGGGTCGCACGATGCAGGTCACCGAGGTGGCAGTAGCCGACGAACTGGCGAGTGCGGCGGAGCTGGTGATGGGCAAGGCGTCGGGAATCCCCGTCGCCGTCGTGCGCGGGGCGGACACCGCATGGTTCCGCGAGTCGAGCGTGCGCGAACTGATTCGTCCGCCGCAGGAGGATTTGTTCCGCTAGTCGCGACCCACGAGCGCGTCGGCGACGGTGGAACCCGACGACACGTCGCCCATCACGGATGACCCCGATACGACGGCATCGTCCCCGACGTTCGCCCCCGGGAAGATCACCGAGTCGACGATCCGTGCCCCGTTGCCGATGGTGGCCCCGGCGCCCACGACGCTGTGCCGGATGGTCGCCGACGCCGCGATACGTGCGGCGGGATGGAAGGGTTCGTCGCGATCGCGACGAACACCGCTCACCAGGTCGAGATTCGCACGTCGGTAGGTGTCCGGACGTCCGGCGTCGAGCCAGTAGTCGTCGGTTGGATGGGCGAAGAGCAACCCGTCGCGTGACAAGTCGGGGAACGTGACGCGCTCGATGGACAACGGCACGTTGCCCGGCAACCGATCGAGCACGCTCGCTTCGAACACGTAGGTGCCGGCGTTGATGTGCCGGCTCGAGGTCGTACCCGGCGCCGGTTTCTCCACGAATCCGCTCACCCTCCCGTTCGGATCGTGCTCGACGACGCCGTACTGCGACGGGTCGTCGACACCGACGAGGTGGATGGTGGCCGCCGCACCGCTCGCGACGTTGGCGCGATGACGCTGGACGAACCGACCGATGTCGAGGTCGGTGACGATGTCGCCGTTCGCAACGACGAACGGCTCACCGCGCGTATGCAAGCCGGCGCTGCGTGCCGCGAATCCGATCGCCCCACCGGTATCGAGGGGTGAGTCCTCGATCGCGTACGTGAGCCGAACGCCCGCGCAACGCGCATCCGGAAACGCGCGGAGGAACGGTTCTGGTTTGAACCCGAGTGCGAGGACTGCATCGGTGACGCCTCCGCGGGCGAGGTGCACCATCAGCCATTCGAGGATCGTCCGTTGACCGAGCGGCAGCAAGGGCTTCGGAACGGAGTTCGTGAGCGGACGCAGCCTCGTGCCGAATCCACCGACGAGGACGACGGCGAACATGCCGCGCGGAACCTACTCGTCCGAGTTGAGGAGGACTTCGACCTGGCTCGCCGCCGGCGGGAGATCAACCTCGGTGCCGTCTGGTGCGAAGACGAGTGCGACGGCCTGACCATCGTTGGTCAGGCGAACCGACCCGAGGTCGGCGATCGAAGTCTTCCTCGAACGATCGGCGCCCTGGACGTCCCACGTATCGACGAACACCGTGCCGCCCTTGCCGTCGCAGGCGGTCTCACCCTCGTCGAGCTTCACGCCGTCGTTGATGGACTCCGGGAACGTGATTCCGTCGTTGGACACCTCGATCGAGTACAGATCGAGCACGGCCGACAGGCGCGCCCGTCGCTGACCGCTCAGCACCTGCGGCTGCCACTCGACGACACCCTCGCTGCCGGCGACGAGTGCGGCTCCCTCGCGTACCTCGGCGGGGTCGGAGATCACGGCGGTATCGGGGAGTGCGATCCACGAATCACAGACGTAGACACCGAACGAGAGGTAGTACGTCGCGTTGGTGATGTCGGCGGCAGTCCGGTCCTCGGTGGTCTGCCGTGCATACGCAATGAGGGCGGCGCCGAGCGCCAGAACGACGATGATCACGGAAGGAAACACCGAACCACCGCGCAGACGGATGCCGCGCGGACCTCGGGTCTTGCTCTTCTCGGCGAGCTTGGCGATTTTCTTGGCGGACGACGTCACGAGTCAGTCAGGCTATCGGACACCAGGCGGTCGTATGACTCGGCAACGTCCCGTGCGGTCGCCAGACGCTCCACGAAGGCACGACCCTGCCGGCCGCACCGTTCACGCCGTTCCGCATCAGCGGTGAGGCTCGAGATGGCCCGGACCATGGCCCCCGCATCGTCGGGTGGGATGCAGATGCCCGCACCCGCCCCGGTGACGAGGCGCTCGATCTCCGTGCCGGGATCTACGGCGGCAACGATGCACCGCCCCGACGCGAGGATCGAATAGGTCTTCGAGGGCACGCTCGCCGACGACAGCCCCGTACGCAGCGGCACGACGTGAACGTCGCCGGTGGCGAGAACCTCCGGCAGTCGGGCCTCCGGCTGGTAGTCACCGAATCGAACGTTGGGAACGTCACCGGCGAGCTCCTTCAATCGTCCGAGTGCCACCCCCGATCCGTTGATGACGAAGACGACGTCCGGAAGGCGTCGCGCTGCTTCGATCACGATCTCGAGCGACTGGGAGAAACCGACGTTGCCCGCGTACATCACCACGAGTTCGTCGCCGATGCCGAGCTCGCTCCGGTACGGCGTCATCCGATTCAGCGGCGTGATGCCCTGCACGTCGACGAAGTTCTCGATGACGTGCACCCGAGCGGCGAGGCGTGCCGGCAACTTGTCGCGGACGTTGCCTTGCAGGTCGCCCGAGAGAACCACGACCGCCGCCGACCGACGGTACGTGAAGCGCTCGAGCCACGACGCCACGGCGATGACCACCGGGTTGCGTACCGCCCCGGTCTTTATCGCGGCGTCCGGGAACACGTCCTGCACGTTGAACACGAGCCTGCTCCGCCTGACGACGGCGACGAGCCAACCGACGATGCCCAACGTGAGCGGCGGGGACATCGCGATGACCGCATCGACGCGGCTCCGACGTCCGACGGATCGACCCGCGACGGCCGCACACACACCGGCGATGGCGCTGAATGCAACGAAGCCGACGGCGCGTGCCACGAGATTCACCTTCGACTTGGCGGGAAACGGGTGCACGCGGGTGATCGATCCCCAGGCGGTCCGTTCACGCCGTACGAGTTGACCCCGCCACGCGGACTCCACCCGATGTTCGCGGTACCACGGCAACGAGGTCACGACGTGCACCTCGTGCCCGAGCGCGATCCAACCCTCGACGATTTGCGTCATCACCCTTCCGGTTGGTGCGATGTCCGGCGCGAAGTGCGGACACAGTACGACGAACGTTCTGCGCTTCGGACTCATCGGCTCCCCGGTGCCAGCGTGCGACGGTAGGCGCCCGCAAGGTCGCGACCCGAGTCGACGGCGCGGAACGTGGCCGCCCGTGCGAGTCCGCGTGCCCTCCACAGGTCACGATCTTCGATCGCCGCATCGACGGCCGCCGACCAGGCCTCCGCGTCGAGGGGCAGCACCTGTCCCGCGCTTCCCACGACCTCGGGCAGGGCGGTCGCATCGGCGGCGATGACCGGTGTGCCGAGCGCCATCGCCTCGATGACGGGTGCACCGAAACCCTCGTACGAACTCGGAAAGACGAGTGCAGAGGACATCGCGAGGAGTCCGTCGCGATCCGCGTCATCGAGACGTCCGACGAGAACGACACGATGACCGAGGTTCAGTTCCTCGATACGTCGAACGAGGGCATCGTGCGCCCGTCCCACTCCCCCGGCGAAGACGACCTGCACGTCGTCGCGCTTCAGCGGTCCGGCGAGCAGTTCGCAGAGGAAGCGATGGTTCTTGTGCGGATGGGTGATCGCGGGGTACGCCAGCACGTGCGGCGCCACCAACCCGAAACGCGACCGCAGCTCCGACTCGCCGGTGCGTTCCGCACCGATCGCAGCCTCGACGCCGTGGCGCACCACACTCACCTTCTCGGACGGCACACCGAGCCGCGCGATGACGGTCTGCCGCACGTATTCGCTCGGAACCGCGATGTGCGTGGCACGACCTGCCGAAACCGGCATCCGGGCCGACAGGTAGGACAATCGTGCGCGCGAGAAGTACTGCGGATAGACGAGGTACTGCAGGTCGTGGATCGTGAGCAAGGTCGGCCGCGGACTGCGCGGTGGGAGCGTGCCTCCGCCGTGGTGAACGAGTCCGGCACCTGCGGCCCGGGCGGCGAACCACGTCGCCTCGCGAAGGATGCGCAGTGGACGCCCACGTTCGCGCGACCGTGACTCGTGGAAGCGCACCGCCGTTGCGAGTTCGGGATGTGCGCCCGGAAATCCCCGCGGCACGTACGCATCGACGTCGAAGGTTTCTCGATCCGCCTCGCGCAAGCCTGCGAGTTGCCTGACCAAGTACTGCTCCGATCCACCCACCTTGCCCGGCACGCACCACAACAGGTTCACCGCCACACGAATCGTCATCGCGCACCCATCCGAACGGCGTCGCGGTACGCGCGCACCACGAGATCCGCCGTCCCCTCCCACGAGGCACCCTTGGCCCGCTCGACCCCGAGCTGCGACAACTCGCCGCGTCGTGACAGCGCATCCCGGATCCCGTCGGCGATCGACGACACCGAGTGCGGATCGACGAGCACCGCGGCGCCACCCGCGACCTCCTCGGTCGACGTCCCGACGCTGGTGACGACCGGCGTGCCCTGTGACATCGCCTCCAGGATCGGGAGTCCGAAACCCTCCATCAACGACGGGTAGCAGAGCACCGAGGCTCCCGAGTACACGGCGGGCAGGTCGGCATCCGCCACGTGTCCGACGAAGGTCACGCGATCGTTCGCCGACGGACGGGCTCGCACGTCGTCCCGACCCCAGCCAACGGAACCGGCAACCACGAGGGGCGGCACGTCCGCACCGAGGTTTCGGTGCGCCTCGATCAACCGGGGAAGGTTCTTGCGCGGCTCCAGGGTGCCGACGGAGAGCAGGTATTCAGCGGGCAGGCCGAGGCGACCGCGCACCTGCGCGGCCTCGGCGGCGCCGACCGTGCGCAGCCGAACGCCGAGTGGCACCAAGCGGAGGCGTTCCTCGTCGAATCCGTGTGCTGCGCAGTCCGCGAGCGTTGCACGCGACGAGCACATCACGATCACCGCCCGTCGCCGCAATTCCTCGAGCGAGCGCACGAACACCTGCGTGCCCCGCCGAGTGAAGAACTCGGGGTGCCGCAGGAACGCGAGGTCGTGGATGGTCGCCACCAGCGGCACGTCCGGGCCGGCCGGGAACGGAATGATCGACGTTGCGTGCAGCACGTCGATGCGACCCGTCGCGCGCTCCACGCGCGGCCGTCCGAATCGCAGCATCGACTCGACCAGGAGCGCGCCACCGACCGGTAGGTGCGTCATCGGCACGTTGGGCACGTAGCCGGCCGTCGCAGGGCGGGCATGCCGACCCGCGACGCCGACGACCTCGACGTCATCCCGCTCCGACAGGGCTCGCCCCAGCTCGACCGCGGCGATTCCCGTACCACCCGGAACGTCACGCCAGCAGTGCTCGAAGGTGAGCGCAACGCGCACACGACTCATTGCCTACATTCTGGCGGTAGGTGCCCGCATACGCTGGAACATCATGACGGTGCCGCGACGTGATCCCGGGTTCTGGCGCGGACGGGTCGTCGTCGTTACCGGCGGTGCGGGTTTCCTCGGCTCGCACGTCGTTCGCCTGTTGAGCGACGCCGGGGCCCACGTCCACGTGCCGCGTAGCGCCACCGTGGACCTGACGAAGCACGGCATCGCGCAGCAGTACCTGGCGGCGTTGCGCCCGAGCCACGTCATCCATCTCGCGGCGCGGGTGGGTGGCATCGGGTACAACCAAGCCGAGCCGGCGCCGTTGTTCCTCGACAACCTGCTGATGGGCACCAACGTGATCGAGGCGGCACGGGTCGTGGGCGTCGAGAAGACGACGATCCTCGGCACGGTGTGCAGTTACCCGAAGTACACCCCCGTTCCGTTCCGTGAGGAGTCGATCTGGGACGGATACCCGGAAGAAACGAACGCGCCGTACGGGATCGCCAAGAAGGCACTGCTCGTGCACGCCCAGGTGAACCGGCAACAATACGGCCAGCGTTTCGCGTTCGTGATCCCGACCAACCTGTACGGTCCCGGCGACAAGTTCCACGAGTCGGTCTCCCACGTGATTCCCGCACTGATCAAGAAGTGCGTCGATGCCAAGGAGCAGGGCCGGGGCAAGGTCTCGGTGTGGGGAACCGGCGCCGCCAGTCGTGACTATCTCTACGTCGGCGATGCAGCGGCAGCGATCATCCTGGCTACCGAGTTGTACGACGGCACGGAACCGCTGAACCTCGGCAACAACCGGGAGATCACCATCCGCGAGACCGCCGAGACGATCGCGCGAGTCGTCGGATTCGACGGCGAGCTCGCCTGGGATGCCACCAAACCCGACGGTCAACCCCGCCGACGCGTCGACGCGTCGCGCGCCGAAGCCGCGCTCGGGTGGCACGCACACACCGAGTTCGAGGCCGGGTTGCGCGCCACCGTGGAGTGGTACCTCGCCAACCGCGCTGCCGCCGAGGCACCACAGCGGTGAGCATTCCCCCGTCGCAGTTCCCGCCACCCGATCCGTGGCGGGACCTTCCCGACACCGACACCCCTCCCCACCGGCGGAGCGCCGATGAGCGCGTGCCGTTCGAATTCCGTCGCCCGTCACGGCGGCTCCAGGGCGTTCCACCGTTCGTCGTCAGCAACGCGTTGATCGCGATCAACGTCGGGATCTTCCTGTGGGTCACGCTCGGCGAGGTCGGCTCGGTGATGTTCGGCAGCACCGGGAGCGACCGCACGATGAGCTTCGTCATCGCCCGCGAGTTCCTTGCACGCGGCGAGTGGTACCGCCTGGTGTCCTGCGGGTTCGTACATTTCGGCCTGATCCACGTCGGCTTCAACATGCTCCTGCTGTACCAACTGAGCCGGCTGATCGAACCCGTCATCGGCTCGCTCCGTTTCTCCCTCCTGTATTTCGCGTCGCTGCTCGGTGGTTCGCTCGGTGCGCTGTTGCTCTCCCCCGATGCGCTGACGGGCGGGGCGTCCGGCGCGGTGTTCGGCCTCATGGCCGCGAGCGTCGTGGGCGTCGGCCAGCGCGGCATCAATCCCCTGCGCACCGGTCTCGGACTCACGTTCGCAATCAACGTCCTGTTCACGCTCGCCGTGCCAGGGGTGTCGGTGGGTGGGCATTTCGGCGGCGCGGCGGTCGGCGCCATCGTCGGTGCGTTGACACTGGCGCCGCGGTCGTGGCACGTACCGTCGTGGGCGAGCGTCGCGGTTCCGATCGTCTCGAGCGGCGCGTGCGTGGCGGTTGCCGTCGCGTTCGTGCACGGATGAGGCGGTCGCAACCACGATGAGCACGCAGACCACGGAGTCGACCGACACTCGACGCGAACACGAGCTGCAAACCGGCGAGCCGGAGTGCGCGCACATCGTGAAGACGGACGGCGACGAGTCCGCCGCCGCGAAGGTGCTGCAGGCACGCATCGAGGGAACGCCGATCGAGGCATTGTGCGGTCACCGATGGGTGCCCTCGCGTGATCCCAAGCAGCTACCGCTCTGCGGGAAGTGCAAGGACATCTACGACACGTACCGGGCGTTCAACGACGGGCTCCACGAATCACCGGGTGAGTGAGCCGTCGCACGGCGGTGTCAACGGAAGTCGCGCGAGGCCATGCGGATCGGCACCCGCAATTCGGTGAAACGCTCCCCGATCACGTTCACCACGCCCTCGGCATACTGCACGCGGCCGTGAACGAGCAATGCGCTCGCCCGACGCAACACCTCTGCGTGGCGCACCCAGCAGCCGCGGGAGCAGAGCACGTTCATCAGGCCGGTCTCATCCTCGAGGCTGAAGAATGTGGTGCCCTTGGCCGTCATCGGTCGCTGGCGGTGCGTCACCACACCGGCGATGAGCACCCGTGACTCGGGTTCGCGTCCGGCGAGTTCGGTCAGTTCGTGCGCGGTGATCACCCCGAGTTCGCGCAACGACCGGCGCAGGAAGGTGGTGGGGTGACCCTCGGGTGACACACCCGTTGCCCAGAGATCGGCGACCGCCTCCTCCACCGGCTGCATGCCGGGTAGGTGCGGCGTCGACATGGTGGTAATGCCCTGCAGCCGATCGGGCGACGATTCGACCATGGCCCCCGCGTTCCACAGCGCGGTACGTCGCGACATATCGAACGACTCGCCGAATACACCGGCAGTGGCGAGCGCCTCGAGTTGCTTCACCGAGATACCCGGCACACGACGCACGAGATCCTCGACGTCGTTGAACGGTCGCGCCGCTTCGATACGGGCCGCGAGTTCGGCGCCGATACCCCGTACCGAACCGATGCCGAGCCGCACGGCAAGACCACCGGTCGACTGCGCGTCGGGCTCCAGCCAGGCACCCGCGCGCGAGGCGTTGATGTCGGGCGTTCGGACCACCACCCCGTGACGTCGAGCGTCCTGCACGAGCGTATGCGGGGACCAGAACCCCATCGGCTGCGAGTTGATGAGCGAGGCACAAAAGATCGCCGGCTCGTGCAGTTTGATCCACGCCGACGAGTACACGAGGTAGGCGAAACTCACGGAGTGGCTCTCGGGAAACCCGTAGTTGGCGAACGCTGCCATCTTGTCGTAGATCTCGTCGGCAACACCGCCGACGATGCCGCGCTGCGCCATGCCCTCGTACAACCGGTCGCGCAAGCGGATCATGCGCGTCCTCGAGCGCTTCGATCCCATCGCCTGACGTAGTTCGTCGGCCTGTGACGGCGTGAAACCGGCGACGTCGATTGCCATCTGCATGAGCTGTTCCTGGAAGAGCGGCACGCCGAGCGTCTTGCCGAGGCTGTTCTCGAGCAACGGATGCAGGTAGGTGACGGGCTCCTGGCCGTTGCGGCGGCGGATGTACGGGTGCACCGAACCACCCTGGATCGGACCGGGACGGATGAGCGCCACCTCGACGACGAGGTCGTAGAAACGTCGGGGCTTCAAGCGCGGCAGTGTCGACATCTGCGCGCGGGACTCCACCTGGAACACTCCGACGCTGTCGGCTCGGCACAGCATGGCGTACACCTCGTCCTCCTGCGGAATCTCCGCCAGGTCGATACGCCGACCACGGAACTCGGCGACGTAGTCGATCGCCCGGTGCAGCGCCGAGAGCATGCCGAGCCCGAGCAGGTCGAACTTGACGAGGTTCACCGCCGCACAGTCGTCCTTGTCCCACTGCAGCACACTGCGGCCCGGCATCGTCGCCCACTCCACCGGACACACCTCGCTGACCGGACGATCACAGATCACCATGCCACCGGAGTGAATACCTAGGTGGCGCGGTGCATCCTGCACGCGCTGCGCCAACTGCACCACCAGGTCGGGCACGGTTACCTCGCACTGCTCCCTGACCGGGCTCCACGAGTCGAAACGGCGGCTGAAGGCGTCCTGCTCCGCGGCCGAGTACCCGAGTGCGCGCGCCATATCGCGCACCGCCGACCGGGCGCGGTAGGTGATCACGTTGGCAACCTGGGCGGCCCGCAGGCGTCCGTAGCGCCCGTACACGTACTGGATGACCTCCTCGCGACGGTCGCTCTCGATGTCGAGGTCGATATCGGGCGGTCCGTCGCGCTCGGCGGACAGGAAACGCTCGAACAACAATCCGAGCGAGACGGCGTCGGCCTTGGTGATGCCGAGCGAGAAGCACACCGCACTATTGGCCGCGCTTCCGCGACCTTGACAGAGGATGTCGTTGCGCTCGCAGAACTGCACGATGTCCCACACGACGAGGAAGTAACCGGGAAACCCGAGCCGCTCGATCACGCCGAGTTCGTGGTCGATGGTGCGCCAGGCGCGCGAGCGCAGCGACAAGTCCTCGTGCGCGCCGAGCGGACGCTCGCCGTAGCGACGACGCCCGCCGACTTCGACGAGTTGCCGCAGGTACTGAATCTCGCTCGAACCATCGGGGCACGGAAACGGCGGCAGGTTGGGGGCGATGAGCGACAGGTCGAATGCGGCCGAACGGGCGATGTCGACGGCGCGATCGACCACGCCGGGATACCGGGCGAAACGGTGGTGTTGCTCCGCCGCACTACGCAGGCACGCACCCGCCGCGGGTGGAAGACGTGCGTCGAGGTCGTCGAGACTGCACCGGTTGCGCACCGCGGCAAGTGCGCACGCCAGCACGTGGTCACCCGGTGCCGCATACGACACGTCGTTGGTGGCCACCACGCCGACCTCGCACCGCGCGGCGAGCGCAGCGAGTGCATCGTTGCGCCATACGTCGAGCGGATCACCGTGGTTCCACACCTCGACGAGCACCCGATCACGACCGAATGCGTCGATCATCAGCCGGAGCGACTCCTGAGCCGACGACGGATCGACGCGCAGGCGGCGGGTGAGTGGTCCGTCGTGCGTGCCGGTGAGCACGAAACACTCCCCCTTCACGTGCCGCCCCAACGACTCGAGGTCGAACACCGGACGCGACTTCGACCCGCGCATCTGCCCCTCGGTGAGCGCACGCGACAGTGCGCCGTATCCCGCGGGTCCGTCGGCGATGATCACGATGTCCCCGAACGCGTCGGTACCACCGCACGACACCTCGGCGCCGAACACGGTGCGAACCCCGGTTCCACGAGCCGCCTGGGCGAAACGAACCACCCCGTAGAAACCGTGTCGATCGGTGAGTGCGAGCGCACTCAGCCCGAGGTCGTCGGCAACCTCGATCAGGTGTTCGGGGGACGATGCGCCGTGCAGGAACGAGAACTGCGACCGGCAATGCAATTCGGCGTAGTTACGCGACGACACTCACTCACGATAGCGAACATACGTTCGTAGGGCGGCCGTAAGCCCGCCCCGCAAGCCGGGATCGGCAACGGCGAACGCCTCGTCGGGCGCGAACCACCGGGCGTCGGGACTCTCCCCCTCTCCCGGACGCGGATCATCGTCACCGGCCAGCAACACGTACCGCACGTCGAAGTGCCGGTGCCCGCGGGGACCGGGATGCACGTCGAGGTGGATGAGTTGCGGACCGTCGTGCGGATGCGCCACGTGGAGGCCGAGCTCCTCCTGCGACTCGCGCACCGCCGCGGCGGCCGGATCCTCGTCGTGCTCGATATGACCGCCGGGCTGCAACCACAGACCAAGCCGCTTGTGCACGTGCAGGGCGACACCCCGACGACCGACGACTATCGCCGAGGCCGTGACGTGACGTACGTCGGCATGTTCGCTGAGTGGAGCCGTCAGTTGCGGCACCACGTCGAGGAACTCGGCGATGGAGTCGCGTTCCCGGTCGTCGACCGGTGTCGCTGCACGGAAATGCGCGCACAACGATTCGACGAGTCGGACATCGTGCGGCGAGACGGCGGACATCGCAGACACGGTAGTGCTCGCTCGCGCATCAGGCGTACAGCGCGGCGAGGCGCCAGACGCCACGCTCGAGCACGGCAATCGCGGCAACGACCGGACCACCCCGGCTCGTGCAGCGCATCAGCACCTGCAACCGCACCATACGGCGTGCACGACGCGGATCCCACCACCGTTCCTCCACCGGCCACGGCCCCGCCCATGCCACAACGTCGTAGCGACGCGCACCAATGCACACCACCGAGGGACCACCGCTCATCGCATGCCGTGCGTCGACCGCGATGCAACGCCCGCCTGCATCGAGCACCCCGATTTCGGGGGCATCGGACGACGAATCGAACACCAACGTCGGTGCGGGTGACGGCAACGCACCGCTCCATTCGCCCGCTGCAGCATCGAACACGGCGCCCCTCGTGCGCCGCTCCACATCGACCGCGTCGCTGCGCACGAACTCGAACGATCGTGCCGGGTCGCGGTCGCCGCGCCACGCCGGCACGGTGACCGACCCTGCTCCGATCATGTCGGCGATCCGACGCATGGCGCGCTGGGCGTGCCGATCGCCGTCACGCTCGCCACCCCACAGTGCCGCCTGGCGTCCCGCATCGACGACGACCTGCTCGGGCGACAACCGAACCGAAACGACACCGCTGGTCGGCGCAGCATGGGCGATCCATGCGTCGAGTTGCCAACGCAGGCTCTCGACGATTGCACGATCGGTGAAACCATCGGATCGGTACCACATCCGTTCGGTGCGCTCACCGTGGTCGGACTCGACGAGGATGTGCAGGCGGACCACCGCCAACCCGAGTGCGCGCAGATGATCCACCAATCCAGCGGAGAGTCCGGTGGCCGCCGACACCACCGCATCGCGCGATTCGACCGGTTCGTCGAACTGCAGGAGTCGTACCCGTTCGGGGGTTGGTGCCACGACGAGCGGCGGGTGGCGGTCGAGCCCACGCGACAAACGCGAGAGATCACGACCGAAGGCACCGAACCGTGCGATCACATCCGCTTCCGACAACGCGGCGACGTCACCGAAGCGGTAGAGACCGAGTCGCTCCAAGAGCGACACGATGTCGCGGTACGACGCAACGTTTCCGACACCGGGAACTCCCGCCCCCACCGTGCCGATCACCCCGACGCAGTCGACCAGAGCGCGCACCGACGAGGTGGCGAGCCAGTGTGCCGATGCCGCAACGGGCACGACGAGGGGCTCACCCGACCGGATGGCATGGTGCGACGCAATGCCCGCGGCGAGGCGACCATCGGCGATACCGACACCGAATACTGCCAGTGACTCGTCGACCACCAATCCCCGCGCGGCGGCAATCATCGTGCGCACGGCATCGTGCACCGCCGTATGCATGATGCCGGCGAGCCGGTCGTCGCCACCGACATAACGCGACGGGCCGCGCGTGGCAACGATGATGACCCCCGGTGAGGCAACCTCGACGAGTGGCGCATATGCGACGACCGCCTGCACGATCGTCTCGAAGGCACTGCGTGCACTGCAACCGAGCGCTGCCGAATACTCCGACCAGCGGGGAAAGTGGACGACTACGACGCGGGTAGGGGAAAGTGGACGACTACGACGCGGGTTGGGGCATCGGGCATGGCAGCGTGACCGTCCCTTCGCGCGGCGACGGACAACGTCGACCGTCGACACGCATCCGCACCGTGCGCTGCGTGATGTGCGACCCGCCGTGTTCGATGCCCGACCACGACACCGTGTCGGCATGCACGTCGAGATCGGATGCGAACACGCTCGCCGAACCGAGCGCCGGCAACGCAGGAAGATCGACCGCGATGAGCACCGACTGTCGGGCGAGGATGCGCGACTGCAAACGCCGTGCATCGTGCGCACTCAACGTGGGGGGTGCGGCAACGATGAGCACGTCGAACCCCTCGACCAGTGCGGCGGCCGTCGTGACCCATTCGCGGCTGGCGCGGGGAGGTTGCACGAGCACGATGCGCTCGATGGCGACACCCGCCTCGATCGCCGCGGTGACACCGAGGTTGGGCACACCCACGACCGCCAACCACGAGCCGGAACGGGTGGCGGCGGCGGAGAGGGCGAGCGCCGTGGTCAATGCGGCATCACCCGTGCAGCCGACGGTGCGGCCACGGACGAGACCGCCGTCGACGAAGAGCGAGGCCAATGGTGCCGTAACGGGTAAGGGGGCACGCACGATCGGGGTGCCGAGGCGGGTGCGGAGTTCGGTAGTCACCCCCTCACCATAGCGAACAGGTGTTCGCCCCCATTATGGGAAGGGATTACTCCAGGTGGAGCAGGCCGTAAACGATCGACTCCTCGAGCGCACGCCAGGAGGCCTCGATGATGTTCGGCGAGACGCCGATCGTGGTCCAGGTGCGGTCCCCGTCGGTGGCGTCGATGAGTACGCGCGTCACGGCCCCCGTTGCCGACGACGAGTCGAGGATGCGCACCTTGTAGTCGGTGAGGTGCACGCGCGAGAGCTGCGGATATTGCTTCAGGAGGCAGGCGCGCAACGCCGTGTCGATCGCATTGACCGGGCCGTTGCCCTCGGAGGTGTACACCTCGCGCTTCTCCCCGATCCACACCTTCACGGTGGCCTCGGTGGTGAATGCGCCGTTGGTCGACTCGTCGGTGATGACGCGCATCGACTCGACGCCGAAGAACTCCTGCTGCCAGCCGGTGGCGCGGCGCATCAACAACTCGAGCGATGCATCGGCCGCCTCGAAGTGGTAGCCCTCGAACTCGAGGCGCTTCAGTTCGTCGAGGATCGAGCTCAACACGGCACCGTCGACCTTCAACTTCAGGTCCTCGGCCTTCATCGCGATGGTGGCGCGACCAGCCATCTCCGACACGAGGAAGCGGGTGCCGTTGCCGACCAGGTCGGGCGAGACGTGCTCGTATGCATCCTTGGCACGGGCGATGGCCGACACGTGCAGGCCGGCCTTGTGCGCGAAGGCGGATGCGCCGACGTACGGCGCCTGCGGGTTGAGCGGACGATTGAGCACCTCTGCCACGTGGTTGCTGACCGCGGTCAAGCGCTCGAGGCGGCCCTCGGGCAGGCACTCGAAGCCCATCTTCAGCTGCAGGTTGGGAATGATCGTGGTGAGGTTGGTGTTGCCCGTGCGCTCACCGAGACCGTTCAACGTGCCCTGCACGTGGCGCACGCCGGCGCGCACCGCCGCCAACGAATTGGCAACCGCACAGCCGGTGTCGTCGTGGCAGTGGATGCCGATGATTGCGTCGTTGCCGACGTGCCCGGAAACCGCAGCGACGATGGATTCCACCTCGTGCGGCAGCGAACCACCGTTGGTGTCGCACAACACCAGGTGCGTCGCCCCGTTGACCACCGCGGCCTCGAGGATGCGCAGCGAGAACTCGGGGTTGCGCTTGTAGCCATCGAAGAAGTGCTCGAGGTCGACCATGACCATGCGGCCGTGACCGTCGAGGTACTTGACCGAGTCGGCAACCATCGCCACACCCTCGTCGAGCGTGGTCTGCAGCGCGGTTTCGACGTGGTAGTCCCAGCTCTTGGCCACGATGCAAACGGCACTCGTCTCGGCATTGATCAGGTTGCGCAGCGTGGCGTCGTCGTCGACCTTGCCGGCGGGGCGACGGGTGCTACCGAAGGCCACGAGGCGCGACGTGCCGAGCTTCAGTTCGCGCTTGGCGCGGGCGAAGAACTCCTCGTCCTTGGGGTTGGCGCCGGGCCAGCCGCCCTCGATGTAGTGCACGCCGAGATGGTCGAGCTGTTCGGCGATGCGCAGCTTGTCGACCACGCTCGCCGACACGCCCTCCACCTGCATCCCATCGCGCAACGTGGTGTCGAACACCTCGACGTGGTTGGCGGGAAGCACGAGTCGGGCGGTCACGGGGCTACGACGGTTTCCCTACGCGAGCTCGCACCAGTGGGCGTACTTCTTTTCTTGTCCGCGTACTGCGCGGGCATACATCGCCGCGATTGCGCGGGTCTTCGGACCGGGGCACGGAAGTTCGCGCTCGTCCACCGAACGCACGGAACCGACTTCGGCGGCCGTTCCGCAGGCGAACACTTCCTCGGCGATGTACAGGTCACTGCGGGCGATGTTGTCGACCCGGATGTCGTAACCGAGGTCGCGCGCGATCGTCATGACGCTGTTTTGCGTGATGCCCTCGAGCGCACCGGCCGAGATCGGCGGTGTGAGGATCACGCCGTTGCGCACGACGAAGATGTTCTCGCCCGTGCACTCGGCGACGAGACCATCCGGCGCGAGCATGATCGCTTCGTCGTAGCCGGCCTTCAAGGCTTCGACCTTGGCCAACGACGAGTTGACGTGGTTGCCGACGGTCTTGGCGGCTGGCGGCATCGTGTTGTGGTCGTGGCGGGTCCACGACGAGATCTTCATTCGCACGCCCTTTTCGACCGCGTCGTCACCGAGGTATGCACCCCACGGCCAGCATGCGATGGCGACATCCACCTTGCACGGCAGGGTGTTGAGCCCCATCTCGCCGTAGCCGTAGTACGCGAGTGGCCGGACGTAGCACGACTTCAAGCCCGTCGAACGCACCGTGGCCTTGGTGGCTTCCACCAGTTCCTCCACCGAGTACGGCATCGGCATTCCCATGATCTTGGCGCTGTTGTGCAGCCGCACGATGTGGTCGGTGAGGCGGAACACCGCCGGCCCCTCGGCGGTTTCGTAGGCGCGGATTCCCTCGAACACACCGGTGCCGTAATGCAGGGTGTGGGTGAGCACGTGCACCTTTGCCTCGGCCCAATCGACGAGGTTTCCGTTCATCCAGATCTTCGGTGTCGTCGTGATCGGCATCGTGACTCCTCGCGGTGTCCTCTTGACGCTATCCGTGCAGTCGTCGGCAGACTTCGTCCCCCACCGCGATCGTCGAGCCGGTCGCGGGGATGGAACATGCGGCTCGGATGGCGTCGGCGGCGCGCGACTCACCGAGGTGGTCGAGCATCAACGCAGCGGAGAGGATGGCGGCAACCGGGTTGGCCACCCCCTTGCCGGCGATGTCGGGGGCCGAGCCGTGGACGGGCTCGAAGAGGGACGGTCCGGTGCGGGCCGGGTTGAGGTTGGCCGACGAGGCAAGACCGATACCACCGCTCACTGCCCCGCCCAGGTCGGTGAGGATGTCGCCGAACAGGTTGTCGGTGACGATCACGTCGTAGCGGTGCGGGTCCTGCACGAAGTAGATGCACGCCGCATCGACGTGGTTGTAGGCGGTTGCCACCTGAGGGAACTCCGTCGCCACCGCGTCGAAGGTGCGCTGCCACAGGTCGCCGGCAAACGTGAGCACGTTCGTCTTGTGCACGAGGGTGACGTGCTTGCGATCCCGCTTCGCGGCCAACTCGAACGCGTAGCGGGTGCATCGTTCGACACCGTGTCGCGTATTCACACTGCCCTGCGTCGCCACCTCGTGCGCGGTGCCCTTGCGGAGCACTCCACCCTCGCCGACGTACGGCCCCTCGGTGTTCTCGCGGATCACCACGAAGTCGTGCGGCTTCGTGTGACCCGGGGCGGTTCCGGCGAACGGGCGCTGGTTGATGTAGAGATCGAGACTGAACCGCAACTTGAGGAGGAGTCCGCGCTCGATGACGCCGGGCGGTACGCCGGGTGTCCCCACGGCGCCGAGCAGGATCGCGTCGAAGCCGCGCAACGACTCGAGGGTGTCGTCACTCAACACCTCGCCGTCACGCAGGTAGCGCGCGCCGCCGAGATCGAAGAACGTCGTGTCAAGTTCGACACCCGAGGCGCGAACCACCTTCAAGGCTTCCGCCGTGACCTCCGGTCCGATGCCGTCGCCGCCGATGATCGCCACGCGATGCGGGCCAGCGTGGCGACCACGCGATGCGACACCGTTCACCGCATCGAGGCTACGGACGACACGAGTGTGCGTGTCCCACGAAGACCCAATCGGTAACCTGACCTCGTGCCCACCCATCGCGTATCCGCCGGTGCCCTCGAACGGCTGAAGGCCGAGCATCTCGACCTCACCACCCGCGGCCGCATCGAGGTTGCGCAGCGCATCGGCCGGGCCAGGGAAATGGGCGACCTGAAGGAAAACGGCGACTACCACGCCGCCAAGGACGATCAGGGCCACATGGAGGCACGGATCCGCCAGATCGAGTCGATCCTGGAGAACCACGAGATCATCGAGTCGTCGAGTGACGGCAGGGTCGCGGTGGGCTGCGTGGTCACGATCGTCTACGACGGCGACTCCCCCGACCAGGCCGAGCGCTACCTCATCGGGCACCTCGAAGAGAAGCCCGCCGATCCGACCGTGCACGTAATGAGCCCGACCTCACCGCTCGGGGCCGCACTCCTCGGTGCCGGCGAGGGTGACAAGGTCACCTACACGGCACCGAACGGGACGCTGGCGGTCAGCGTGGTGCGCGTGGAGTCGAACGGCTGACGTGATTCGTCGATCCCTTCCCGCCCGCGACGGATTCCCACCGGGTCACGAGGTCGAACTGATCGGTCGCGGTCGCACGTTCGTGCGCGAGGTCGTCGGTCCGACTGGTGCACCGACGATCATCCTCCTGCACGGCTGGACCGCGACGGCCGACCTCAACTGGTTCACGTGCTTCGAGCCGCTCGGCGAGCACTTCCGGGTGCTGGCCCCCGACCATCGCGGTCATGGCCGCGGAATCCGCCCCGCCAAGGGCTTTCGTCTGGAGGACTGTGCGGACGACGTTGCAGCGATTGCCGACGTCTTCGGTGTCGGCACGTTCATTCCCGTCGGTTACTCGATGGGTGGCGCAATCGCGCAGCTCGTCGCGCAGCGCCACGAGCAACGAGTGCGCGGACTCGTGCTCTCGGCGACGGCGGGGTACTTCTCGTCGTCACGCGACGAGCGCCTCAACTTCCTCGGTCTCACCGGGCTGGCCCGACTGTCGCGCCTGACCACCGCGCAGGTCCGGTCGTGGGTAACCGAGCAGGTCTACCTGCAACGCAAGACGCACAAACTTGCCGACTGGGCGGTGCGACAGATCGCGAGTCACGATTGGCGCCACATCCTCGAGGCGGGGAGTGCGATCGGCGACTTCGATTCGCGGACCTGGTTGCACGATGTTCAGGTGCCCTCGGCCATGATCATGACGACGCAGGACAAGGTCGTGTCGCCGCGCCGCCAGGAAGAGCTGGCGGCGACGCTCGCGCTGCCGACGGTGACGCACCGGGTGGATGCGGGCCACGATGCCGTCTTTGCCGCCCGCGAGCACTTCGTGCCGATGCTGATCGACGCGTGTCAGCAGGTGGTGCGACACTCGGTCGCCGCGTGACGTCCCGTTCATCGAACGACCGTTAGCGCGCTTCATCGTCCGCTTCGTCCGACAGCGGGTCGCCGGACGGCAGGATCTCGTCCCTCCACAAGCGCGCAACGGCGTCGGCCAGGGAACCCTTGGCATTGCCCGGGTCGGTCACGATCTCGTCGGGTGTGTCGGCGAAGCGCAGGACCGATCCCACACCGACGTCACCGACGACGACCACGAGTCGAACCCGCCGGCGCCGGGGGTGGACGCTCGGAGGTAGGTCGTCCTCGCCGTCGTCATCGACGGGGGCCGCCCACCCGCAGGTGAGCACGGCCGCGGCGTCGAACATTCGGGCAATGGCACTCCCGCGCGACTCGAGCAATTCGTACACGTCACCGTGCTCGGCGAGGAACGAGATCCGCAGCGCGCCATCGGCCCGCTGCTCGACCCCGTTCGGGTCGACCACGTTGATGCCGTAGAGCCGTGCCCGCTTCAGGTCGAAACCCGGGAGCGAGAGGTGGAGGCTGTGCTCGACGCACGTGGCCAGGGAAACCGGGGTGATGGTGGAAGTGTCCATGCCGGCTCTGTGTGCACGGGCGTCCACGTGCAGGAAGCGCCCGCCGACGGCGGGCAGAATGGGATGGTGACGCCACTTACCCTCCCGCAGAAGGTGTGGGACCGCCACGTCGTGCACCGCGATGCAAACGGCAACGAGCTGCTCTACATCGACCTGCACCTCGTGCACGAAGTGACGAGCCCGCAGGCCTTCGACGGTCTGCGCATCAACGGCCGTACCGTCCGCCGGCCCGACCTCACCGTCGCCACCGAGGACCACAACGTGCCGACGAAGGACATCCACCTGCCCGTGGCCGATCCGATCTCCGCCAAGCAGTTGGAGGTGATGCGCCGCAACGCAGCCGAGTTCGGCATCACCCTCTACAAGATGGGCGATGCCGGCCAGGGCATCGTCCACGTGATCGGCCCGGAGCAGGGTCGCACGCTGCCCGGCATGACCATCGTCTGCGGCGACAGCCACACGGCAACGCACGGCGCGTTCGGGGCACTCGCCTTCGGCATCGGCACCTCGGAGGTCGAGCACGTTCTCGCCACCCAGACGCTCCCCCAGTCGCGACCCAAGTGGATGAGCGTCGCCGTCGAGGGCTCGTTGCCCGTCGGCGTCACCGCCAAGGACGTCATCCTCGCCATCATCGGCCGCATCGGTACGGGCGGCGGCATCGGGCACGTCATCGAGTACCGGGGCTCGGCGATTCGCGCCCTGTCGATGGAGGGTCGCATGACCATCTGCAACATGTCAATCGAGGCGGGTGCGCGCGCGGGACTCGTCGCCCCCGACGACGTGACGTTTGCATACCTCGAGGGACGCCCGCATGCACCACGCGGGAAGGCATGGGAGGCCGCACTCGACGACTGGCGCACGTTGCGCACCGACGACGGTGCCGTCTTCGACACCCATGTCGACATCGACGCGGCGAGCCTCGCTCCTCATGTCACGTGGGGAACCAACCCGGCCCAGGTGGCGAGCATCGATGCCAACGTGCCGTCGCCCGACGAATTCGCGGACGCCACCACCCGCGACACCGTCGCTCGCGCGCTCGACTACATGGGGTTGGCGGCCGGCACGCGTATCCGCGACATCGCCGTTGACACCGTGTTCATCGGGTCGTGCACCAACAGTCGTATCGAGGACCTGCGCGCCGCCGCCGACGTGGCGAGGGGGCGCAAGGTCACGGTGAAGCGGGCGATGGTGGTGCCCGGAAGCCACGCGGTGAAGCAGCAGGCCGAACGTGAGGGCCTCGACCGAATCTTCATCGACGCCGGATTCGACTGGCGAGAACCGGGTTGCTCGATGTGCCTGGCGATGAATCCCGACAAACTCGCCCCACAGGAGCGCGCCGCGAGCACCAGCAACCGCAACTTCGAGGGCCGCCAGGGTCGCGGTGGGCGAACCCACCTCGTATCCCCGGCCGTCGCCGCGGCAACGGCGCTCACCGGTCGGTTCGCCACACCACAGGATCTGCCATGAAGCAGGTGCGGGTCGTCTCGGGTCGGGCCGTGCCGTTGAAGCGCAGCGACGTGGACACCGACCAGATCATCCCCGCCGAGTGGCTGAAGCGCGTCGAACGCACCGGATTCGAGAAGGGGCTCTTCTCCACGTGGCGCGACGACCGCAACTTCGTGTTGAACGACGAGCGCTATGCCGGGGCGAGCATCCTCGTCGCCGGACCATCGTTCGGCGTCGGGTCGTCCCGCGAGCACGCGGTGTGGGCCCTGCAGCAGTACGGATTCGACGTCGTCATCGCCCCGAGCTTCAGCGACATCTTCCGCAACAACTGCACCAAGAACGGTCTCGTTCCGGTGGTGCTCGACGCCGCGATCGTCGAGTCACTGTGGGCCACCATCGAAGCCGACCCGAGCACGGAGATCACCGTCGACATCGAACGACTGGTGGTCGAGGTGCCCTCCACGGGTGCACAACACCCCTTCGTGCTCGATGCCGCAACGAGGGAGCGGTACCTGAACGGGCTCGATGACATCGGCATCACGCTCTCGCACGACGACGCAATCGGCGATTACGAACGTCGTCGACCCGCCTGGCTCGCTGGTCGTTGATGTCGTCGACGTTCGACCTTCCCCCCGACTTCGATCCCGACATCTACCGATCCCTCTACCCCGACGTCGCGTCGTTCGGCGACGTTCGACTGGCGACCCACTACCGGGTGCACGGTCGGCGGGAGGGTCGCCGGGCCCACGCACTCGTGACCCGAAGCGACTTCGCAGCCCTCGCCGCCAACGTCAAGGCACTGGAAATCGGGCCGTTCGCAATGCCGTTGCTGCACGGAGCCGACGTCCGCTATGCCGACATCAACTCGACCGCCGACCTTCGCAAGCTCGCCGCACAGCTCGACCTCGACCCCAACGGCGTGCCGGACATCGACTGGGTCGTCACGCCGAACGACCTCGGGGCGATCGACGAGCGTTTCGACGCCGTGTTGTCGAGCCATGCAATCGAGCACCAGCCGAACCTGGTCGGTCACCTCCGCCAAGTGAGTCGACTGCTCGATGACGGCGGGCGCTACTTCGTACTGGTTCCCGACCATCGCTACTGCTTCGACCACTTCAAGGCGGCCTCGACGATCGCCGACGTGCTCGACGCGTACGTGCGTGACGCGGTCCTCCACGACCCGCGATCGCTCATCCTCAGCCGCCTGCGCCTCGCGCACAACGACGCCGTCCGCCACTGGAGCGGCGACCACGGCATCTTCGAGCACAATCCGCTGTTTCCCGATCAGGACCGCATCACCCGCCTGCGGCTCGCACTCGACGCCGCGAAGCACGACCCCGACGCACTACGCAACGAACACGCGTGGTTCTTCACCCCCGACTCGTTCGCCGCGATCCTCGAGGATCTCCTCGGCGTCGGGGTGATCGACCTGCAAGTGGAACGGCTCTACCCGACGCTGTCCAACTCGCTCGAATTCTGGGTGGTCCTGCGCAAAGCGGGGGCGTGACCCGAGGCCGGGCTGCGGCCCTCGTTACGCCGAGGGCTGGAGGAACGACGACAGGTCGGCGAAGCGTTTGTCGTTGGAAAACACCTCGATCGGCGGTTGTGGCTCGAGGCGCAGTCCGCGCTGAATGATCCGGCACGTCGTGTGTTGGTTGTACTCGGCCAGGGTTACCGCCCAGCCGTCACGACCCGCCCGCGCGGTGCGGCCCGATCGGTGGAGGTACGTCTTCACGTCGATCGGCGGCTCGTAGTGCACCACCGCCGCCACGTCGTCGATGTCGATGCCGCGGGCGGCAACGTCGGTGGCCACGAGCACGTTCAACGACCCCTCGGCGAACTTGGCCAACGATCGCTCACGGGCTGCCTGCGTCATGTCGCCGTGGAGTGCCGCCGCTTTCACGTTGAGCTTCTGCAACGACTCGGCCACCTTGTCGCAGAGCCGCTTCGTGTCGCAGAACACCACGGTCTTGCCCGCACCGGCGGCAACCGCGGCAACCACCCGCTCCTTGTCCATCCGGTGCACGGCGAGGAAGAGGTGCCTCATCGTGCCGACGGTGTCGGTGGGGGCATCGATCGACACCTCCCGCGGATCGTTCATGTAGCGACGCACGAGGTTGCCGACCTGGCCGTCGAGGGTTGCCGAGAAGAGCATCGTCTGGTGCGGGGAGGTCACCTTGCGCAGCACCCACTCCACCTGGGGCATGAACCCCTCGTCGGCCATCCGATCGGCCTCATCGATCACCACCACCTGCACGTCCGACATCGTCAGCTCCTCCTCTTTCAGGAGGTCGATCAATCGGAGGGGGGTCGCCACGACGAGCTCCACCCCTTTCTTCAGAGCGGAGATCTGATCGTCACGGGAGGCTCCGCCGTAGACCGCCAGCACGCGCCGCTCGCAGTGCCGGCCTATGGGCTCGAGCACCTCGGCCACCTGGAGGGCAAGCTCACGGGTGGGTACGAGTACGAGACCCCGCGGGGCGCGGGGTAACGCCGCCGCGTCGATTCGGGAGAGCATCGGCACCCCGAAGGCCAGCGTCTTGCCCGAGCCGGTACGAGCCCGACCACAGAGATCGACGCCGGTCAGGGCGACCGGAATGGCCTCGGTTTGGATGGCGAACGGTGCGGTGAAACCGGCGGCGGCGAGACCCGCATCGACCCGCTCGGGGACACCGAGTGCAGCGAACTCGGTGGATGGCGACATGACTCCGGACAACGCTACTTGCCGGGTGACCACTCTCTACTGACTCGCGAGTCAGTATCGGCTGACAAGTCAGCCAGTAGACGGCATCAGCGCAACTCGCTATGGTGCTACATCGTCGTTGCAGCGCACGCGGTAACGACACGAGGAACAGCCCATCATCACCGAATGGAGGTGTCACGATGACGTCACGATCCACCACCCTTGCCACACCACTGGCACACGTCGTCGTTGACGACGCCTCGATCAACGGGCGCAAGGGTCCTTCGTACGATTGGCAGGCGGTACTGATTCCGTCCGAGCCGGTGTTCGAAGCTTCGCTGCAGACCCTGCTCGGTGCCGCTCCCGTCGCTGCCCGCCCGCGCAAGTCCCGCCGCCGCTCGTGACCATCGACCTCTCGCGGGTCGGCGCGCACCGTCCCGCCCGCACCCTGGTGCTGGGATGCGGCTCGGTTGCCCAAGCCGTCGTACCGATCCTCGTGCGCGACGTGAAGCTCGCGCCGTCCAGCATCACCGTCGTCGACTTCGTCGACAACCGTGAACGAATCGCCGGCGCAATCGCCGCAGGTGTCACGTACGAACATGGCCGGGTCACCAAGGAGAACCTCGATGAGTTCCTGTCGGCGCGCGTCGGTGCGGGCGACCTCATCCTCGATCTGGCATGGAACATCGACTGCCCGACGATCCTGACGTGGTGCCGCGAACACGGTGTGCGCTACCTCAACACGAGCGTCGAGTTGTGGGACCCGTACTACGACATGCACAACACCCATCCGCTCGAGCGCACGCTGTACGTGCGCCACCAGGGCATCCGCAGGATGCTCGAGTCGTGGTCCGACAACTCCGGGCCGACGGCGATCCTCGAACACGGTGCAAATCCGGGTCTGGTCAGCCACTTCGCCAAGCGAGCCCTCACCGAGATCGCCACCGCGCTCCTCACGGACAAGAAGGCGGGCGACAGGACCAAGTTCATCGAGGGAGCCCTCGCGGAGGGGCGCTTCAACACCCTGGCGATGCTGACCGGCACGAAGGTCATCCACATCAGCGAGCGCGACACGCAAATCACGAGCCAGCCGAAGCGCGTCGACGAATTCGTCAATACGTGGTCGATCGAGGGCTTCTACGAAGAGGGTGTGGCCCCGGCCGAACTGGGGTGGGGTACCCACGAACGCTGGCTGCCGCACAACGCCCACGTTCACGACGACGACGGCCCCTGCAACCAGATCGCACTCGCCCAGCCCGGGATGGAAACCTGGGTGCGCTCGTGGGTGCCGTGCGGTGAGATCCTGGGCATGATCATCCGCCACGGTGAGGCCTACACGATGAGCGATCATCTGACCGTGTGGAACGACGACGGTTCGGCCAAGTACCGACCGACCGTTCACTACTCCTACTGCCCCACCGACGCGGCAATCATGAGCGTGCACGAACTGCGCATGCGCAACTGGAAGATGCAGTCGGCTCAGCGCATCCTCAACGACGAGATCGAGTCGGGACGCGACGAACTGGGCGTGCTGCTCATGGGTCACGACTACAAGTCGTGGTGGACGGGGTCGTTGCTCAGCATCGACGAGGCCCGCGCCATCCTGCCGAACCAGAGCGCAACCACGCTCCAGGTCGCCTGCTCGGTGGTTGCCGCAACCTGCTGGATGTTCGACAACCCGAACGGTGGGGTGCGCGTGCCCGACGACCTGCCGTACGAGGAGGTACTGAAGGTCGCCTACCCGTACCTCGGCACCTTCCACTCGGCGGCTGTCGACTGGGACCCGTTGATGACGCGAAACGACCTGTTCCCCGGCTACGGCAACGGCCCGACCCGTCTCGACCCCGCCGATCCCTGGCAATTCGCCAACTTCATCGTGCCCACACCCCGCGCGGTGTAGCCCCGCCGCTCGACCGGCCCGACCGCGGCAACGTCGACGCCGCTACGCTCGGAACACGATGATTGGCGGCGCGGTCCTCCTCCTTACGTAGCGGCGTCGGCCGCATCTCGCCGACGTCGCGATCACTCCCGAGCCGAAAGGCCGGGAGTTTTTCTTTTCCAGCCACGAACAACTCTCAACCACCACGAACGACACCGAAAGCACCGATACACATGGCCCCGACACCCAGCAACCCGAGGAAGATGCCCTTCGAGAAGTACGCCGCCTACGTGCCGCTCGTACTCACCGACCGCACATGGCCGAACCGGGTCATCGACAAGGCCCCACTGTGGTGCTCGGTCGACCTGCGCGACGGGAACCAGGCACTGATCGACCCGATGGACCCGGAGCGCAAGCTGCGCATGTTCAAGACCCTCGTACGGATGGGATTCACGGAGATCGAGGTCGGATTCCCGTCGGCCAGCCAGCCGGATTTCGATTTCGTGCGCCACATCATCGAGAACGACCTGATCCCTGAGGACGTCACCATCCAGGTGCTGGTGCAGTCACGACCCGAGCTCATCCGCCGCACCTACGAGTGCCTGCGCGGTGCGAGACGGGCGATCGTCCACTTCTACAACTCCGTGAACCCGCTGCAGCGCCGGGTCGTGTTCGGCCTGCCGAAGGAGGGCATCGTCAGGATCGCCGTCGACGCAGCCACGCTGTGCAGGTCGCTCGAACCAGAACTTGCCGGGACGCGGGTGCGCTACGAGTACTCACCCGAGAGTTTCACGCTCGCCGAGCCGGAGTTCGCCGTCGAAATCTGCGAAGCCGTGATGGACGTGATCAAGCCGACACCGGAGAATCCGCTGATCCTCAACCTGCCCGCCACGGTGGAGTGCTACTCGCCGAACGTCTACGGCGACGTCATCGAGTGGTTCGGTCGCACGATCAAGCAGCGCGAGAGCATCGTGCTCTCGCTGCATCCGCACAACGACCGTGGATGCGCGGTTGCCGCCGCCGAATTCGGCGTGATGGCCGGAGCCGACCGTGTGGAGGGGACGCTCTTCGGAAACGGCGAGCGCACCGGCAACGTCGACGTCGTCACCCTGGCGATGAACCTCTTCGTGAACGGCGTCGACCCGATGCTGGACATGAGCGACATCGACGCACTTCGACGCGACGCCGAGTACTGCAACCGCCTGCCGGTGCCCGAGCGCCAGCCGTATGCCGGCGACCTCGTCTACACGGCGTTCTCGGGAAGCCACCAGGACGCCATCAAGAAGGGGCTCGAAGCCCTGCCGAAGGACTACCAGCAGTGGGAGGTTCCGTACCTGCCGCTCGACCCGAAGCACGTGGGACGCACCTACGAGGCCGTGATCCGCGTGAACAGCCAGTCGGGCAAGGGCGGGGTGGCCTACGTGATGAAGACGGAGCACGGCTTCGAGCTCCCACGGCGCCTGCAGATCGAGTTCTCGCGCACGATCCAGCACATCACCGAGGACTCCGGGACCGAGATTGCACCCGACGTCATGTGGAATGCATTCGAGGCCGAGTACCTGGCGGTTGAGCCGCGCTACTCATTGTCCAGTCACGAGATGCGCAGCTCCAGCGACGGCACCACCAGCGTGACCGCGCAGCTCGACGTCGACGGCAAACGCATCACGCTGAGTGGCGACGGCAACGGGCCGATCGATGCGTTCGTGCACGCTCTGCGCAACGAGTTCGGCGCGAAGTTCGACGTCAAGGATTACGTGGAGCACGCACTGAGCCAGGGCTCGGAAGCGACCGCCGTCGCCTACATCGAGAGCGCCAACGGGAACGGCGACGTGTGCTGGGGTGTCGGTGTGCACCCGAGCACGATCACCGCGTCGCTGCGGGCGGTGCTCAGTGCGTTCGAGCGCCAGCAGCGTCGCTAGCCGACGATCCGCCTTCCACGTCGATCTTCGGCAGTACCTTGTCGAGCCAGCGTGGCAACCACCAGTTGCGGTCGCCGAGCAGCTCCATGGTGGCGGGGACGAGCAGCATGCGCACCACGGTGGCATCGAGGAACACCGCCACGGCGAGACCGAAGCCGAACATCTTGATGCTGCGCGTGGGATCGAGCACGAAGCTGCCGAAGACGAACACCATGATTGCGGCGGCGGCGGTGATGACGCGGGCCGTCTTGGCGAGCCCGTCGGCGACGGCCACCTCGTTGTCACCGGTGCGGTCGTACTCCTCCTTCACCCGGGAGAGCAGGAAGACCTCGTAGTCCATCGATAGGCCGAACACGATGGCGAACATCATGACCGGCAACCATGGATCGATCGGTGCACTACCGCCGAGCCCGATCAACGAGGCACCCCAGCCCCACTGGAAGACCGCGACGACGGCGCCGTAGGCGGAGCCGATCGAGAGCAGGTTCATGAGCACCGCCTTCAACGGCACGAGCAACGAGCGGAACACCGCCATGAGGAGCAGGAACGAAAGGGCCAGCACCACCGTGAAGAAGATCGGCAGGCGATCGGCCAGGTAATCGCTGAAGTCGAGGTTGACGGCGACGTTGCCGGTGACCTTCACCTCCAAGCCGGAGTCCCCGACGGCCGCGGGAAGCACCTCGGAGCGCAGGCGCTGCACGAGTTCCCCGGCCTCCTCGGACTGCGGCGCATCGGCGGGATACAACGTCCACAGCATCGCCGTGGGTGCGACCGGGTCGTTGGGGATCGCCGGTGTCACGCCTACGACGCCCGGGGCTGCGGCGAGTGCTTCGCTGACGCGGCCCGCCGCTTCGAGCTCGGCCGATGAGTCGATGGCCGCGGCCAATGTCAACGGCCCGTTGAAGCCGGGGCCGAACCCCTCGGCGAGGAGGTCGTAGGCGCGCTTGGTGGTCGTGTCGGTCGGGTAGTTGCCCTCGTCGGCGAATCCCAGTCGTAGGTCGAGCACCGGCACCGTGAGCAGACAGAGGATTCCGGCCCCGAGCACGAGCGACAACCACGGACGACGTTGCACCCAACGACTCCAGCGGTACGGAACGGTCTCCGGCATCGGCTTGATGCGCCGGGCCGGTAGCGGTCGGCGCAGTAGCGGTACGAAACTCCCGAGGATGAGGACGAGAACCGCGAGCGGAGCAGCGAGGAAGAGCGCCGACTGCTTGATGCCGTAGCCCACGAGTGCCACGGCGACGAGACCGGCGGCCATCACGCCACGCCAGCGGGAGATTTCCACCCGCTCACCGACGAAACCGAGCAAGGCCGGCAGCAGCGTGACCGAAGCGAGCATCGTGAAGGCAACGGTGATGGCCGCGCCGATCGCCAGTCCGTTCATGAACGACACACCCATGATGAGCATCCCCAGGAGCGAGATGACGACGGTGGTGCCGGCAAACAGCACCGCCCGACCGGCCGTATCGATCGCCTCGATGGTCGCATCGGCGCAGGTTCGGTCGCGCTGGCGGGCTTCGCGGTACCGCGTAACGATGAAGAGCGCGTAGTCGATTCCGACGCCGAGTCCGATCATGACACCGAGCGTCGTCGCCACGTCGGGCATCGTGACGATGTTCGAGAGCAGGGTGACGAGCAGGACGCCGGCCCCGATTCCACCGAATGCCGTGCCGATGGGGAGTCCCATCGCCAGCACCGATCCGAAGGCGAAGATGAGGATCACGATTGCGAAGGCGAGACCGAGCACCTCGGATGTGGGGGCCTCGAATGCGGCGAAGACCTCGCCGCCGTACTCGATCTGCACCCCGGAGACGACGGGCTCGACCGCCTTCATCTCCGCGAAGATGGCCTCGAATTGCTCGGCGGAGTCGAGGTTCGCGGCGAGATTGACGACGGCAAATGCGATGTCACCAGCGGGTGAGACCTGACGGGAACCCTCGGGGGAGAACGGACTCACCACGCGCATGTCGTCGCGCGCATCGAGTTCGGCGAAGTAGGTGTTCAGCGAATCCTGCTGTTGCGCGGAGAATCCCCCGTCGGAGCGAACGACGACGGTGCCGGAGCGACCGCTCTCCTCGCCACCGAAACGATCGGCGAGCAGGTCGAACCCCTGTGCGCTCTCGACGTCCGGAAGGTTGAACTGGGTGGAGAACTCGTTGCCGAGCACCCCGACACCGGCACCGAACAGAACGATGACGACCGCCCAGAGGGATACCACGACGCGACGCCGTGTGTGAGCGAAGGAACCGAGACGTTTCAGCATGCGGGGGCTCAACGAGGTTAGGCGGTCCGTTCCGGTGAACTAGCGTTCGGCACGGAGGTTGTCGTGAAAGTCACAGTGAACTTCGATGTTTGCGCCTCCACCGGGGCGTGCGTCCAGGTCGCCCCGGAGGTGTTCGAGCTGCGCAACGACGGCTACCTGCACGTCCTGATGCCGCAACCCAGGCCCGAGCTGTACGACGCGGTGCAGGAAGCAGCCGACCTGTGTCCGACGGGTGCCATCCTGCTCGAAGACTGACCGCGTGCAGTTCACCGAGCGCTTACGTTCCGCGTGGAGGACCTCGGGGTCGCTGGTCTGCGTAGGACTCGACCCTGATCCGAGCCGATTCCCTTCCGGCCTCGGACGTGACGCCGGCTCGATCGAGACGTTCTGCCGCTCGATCATCGATGCGACGGGAGACGTGGTCTGCGCGTTCAAGCCGCAGATTGCCTACTTCGCCGCCCACGCCGCGGAGGCCGCACTCGAACGGGTCTGCGAGCACGTACGCAACGAACACCCGCAGGCGGTGCTGATCCTCGATGCGAAACGCGGCGACATCGGCGACACGGCGGAGATGTACGCCCGTGAGGCGTTCGACCGCTACGGCGCGCACGCAGTGACGGTGAATCCGTGGCTCGGCACCGACTCGCTCGAGCCGTTCTTCGCCCGCCGCGACCGGGCGACCTTCGTATTGTGCCGGACGTCGAATCCCGGTTCGGCCGAACTGCAGACGAGGCGCACCATCGATGAGACCTCGGCGCCATCCAACCCGAGGCTCTACGAGATCGTGGCCCGGACGGCAGCCGTTGATTGGGCCGCACGCGCCAACGTGGGGCTGGTCGTCGGGGCAACCCAGCCGGAAGAGCTCCGGCACGTTCGGGCGATCGTCGGCGACATCCCGCTCCTCGTGCCGGGCGTGGGCGCCCAGGGAGGGGACGCGGACACCGTGGTGAGGAACGGTTGCACCGCCGACGGCACGGGCCTGCTCGTGAACAGTTCACGGGCGATCATCTACGCCTCGTCGGACGGCGACTACGCCGAGGCTGCGCGTGCCGCGACCGTTTCGCTGCGCGACTCCTTGAACGCAGCGCGCCCGTAGCGGGCGACGGGACGATCAGCCGCCCGTTCAGCCGCCGATGGCGATGACCTCGACGATGCCCGGAACCTGACGTAGCCGCTCGATCACGGCAGCCGGAGTGGGCGTGGCGGTGGCGATCACCATCATCGCGCTGCCTGCCCGCACCGTCTTGCCCACGTCCATGTTGTCGATGTTGACGCCGGCGTCGCCGAGCACTGTTCCGACACGGCCGATGACGCCGGGGCGGTCGTCGTTCTGGGCGATGAGCATGTACCGCGCCGGCGGGACGTCGCTCAGGTGGTCGTCGATGAGGACGATACGGGCCTCGCGGCGACGCCCTGCGAGCGTGCCCGAGATGTTGTGGTTGCCCGAACGCAGCGTGACGAGGTTGACGTAGTCCTGGTGCTCGACCTCGTCACGACGCTGCTCGTGAACGACGAGCCCTCGCGCTGCCGCGGTCGTGGGCGCATTCACGAACGTGACTCCCCCGTCGCTACTCCTGCCGAGGAAACCCTTCAGGGCGGCGAGCGTGATGATCCGCGTGTCGTAGGCACCGATTTCGCCGCTCGCCTCGACGTGCAATTCCTTCGCACCCGTCCCGACGATGTCGGCAAACAGCACACCGAGGCGCTCGGCGAGCGGGATGAACGGCTTCAACGTTTCGTTCGCTTCGGACGCATCGACGTTCACCGCAAACGGTACGAAGTCACCGGCCAGGGCGAGCTGCACCATGTCGGCGATGACCTCGCCGGCCTTGTCCTGTGCCTCGCGGGTGCTCGCACCGAGATGCGGTGTGACGACGACGTTCGGGAGCGAGAAGAGCGGCGAGTCGGTGAACGGCTCCTGCTCGAACACGTCGAGCGCCGCGCCGGCGATCAGTCCCCCGCGCAGGGCATCGAGCAGGTCACCCTCGGAGATGATGCCACCCCGCGCCACGTTGACGACCCGCAATTCCGGCTTCGCCTTGAGGAACAGGTCGCGATTGATGAGACCGAGGGTCTCCTTGTTCCTCGGCAGGTGCACGGTGAGGAAGTCGCTCACCGCAACGAGGTGATCGAGCGGCAGCATGTCGACGTTCAGTTGGCGTCCGCGCTCCGCGGAGATGTACGGGTCGAAAGCGACGATCTTCATGCCGAGACCGAGTGCACGATGCGCCACGAGTTTGCCGATGCGACCGAGCCCGACGACACCGAGGGTCTTGCCGGCGAGTTCCACGCCCTCCCAGCGACTCCTCTCCCACCGGCCGCTGACGAGTGCCGCATGCGCCTGCGGTACGTTCCGGGCGACGGCGAGCAACAGCGCGATGGTGTGCTCGGCGGCGGAAACGATGTTGCTCTCCGGAGCATTCACCACCATGACACCGGCCCGGGTTGCGGCCTCGACGTCGACGTTGTCGAGGCCGACACCGGCCCGGCCCACGACGACGAGACCGCTCGTTGCGCCGAGCACCCCGGCGTCGACCATGGTGGCACTTCGGATGATCAGCGCCCGGGCGCCGCGCAAGGCCTCGATCAACGCATCACCGTTCAGACCGAGTCGGACGTCCACGTCGTGGCCCGCCACCCGCAACCGCTCGAGCCCGGCATCGGCAATCTCCTCGGTGACCAGGACGCGCGCCATCCCTCCATCGTGGCGGCTGACGTAGCCGTGCGCCAACCCTCGTGACGCGAATCGGGTCCGAGGCGGAGATTCGTGACTCACGCCGACACCGTTATCGTGACGTTTCTACGAATCCCGGTTTACTTTTCGTCAGCCGACACGCACCAGCGAAGGACCCGCCCATGCCACACCCGTTTCTCTCGCAGGAGTGGATGGATGCCGCACGAGCGATTCGGGAGAAGTACCGCGAGCACGCACCGCGGGTCTCCGTCGTCGTCCGGTTCAACCAGGTCGTCACCGACGTTCCGTTCGGAGACGGAACGGTGAAGAGCCACATGGACACGTCGTCCGGTGAAATCGTGATGGAACTGGGTCACCTGGAGAAGGTCGACGCAACCCTCACCACCGACTATGCCACGGCGCGGATGATCTTCGTCGAACAGAATTCGCAGAAGGCGATGGAGGCGTTCCTCACCGGGAGGGTGAAGGTGGAGGGCGACATGCTGAAGCTCATGGCGATGCAGACCGCAATGCCACAGACCGATATGTCGCTCGTGGTCGCCGAGGAAATCCGGGCCATCACCGAGTGACGGGGACCCCGGAGCGATCGGTCGACCGCACTTCCGAGGCCAGCAGCCCGGCAACGACGCACAGCGAAGCACCGACGACGAGCGCGTTGGCGTAGCTGGGCAGGATGCCCTGCTCGATCGATGCCTCCTGAACGCTGATCATCACGGTGGCACCCAGCAGTGCCCCCATCTGCGTGACCAGCTGCTGCATGGCGCTCGCCGCCCCGAGCTGACCGTCGTCGACCGCATTCGCAAGCAGCGCCGACATGGCCGGTGATGCCACGCCGAGGCCCAGCCCAGATAGCGCCAGGCCAAAGGCGATCAGCCACAACGGGGTCCCGTCGCGGATGGTCGAGAGTACGACCATCGACAGGAACACCGTCATCGAGCCGAACATCCCGGCGAACCTCTCACCGACACGCATGGTCACGCGCGCGCCGAGCGGCGCCACGATCGCGAACGTGAGCGGCCGGGCGATGATCAGCCATCCGACGGTGGCGAGCGTCAACCCGACACCGTCCTGCAACATCTGCGGGACGATCAAGAACGCACCCATGTAGCCGAAGTTGGCGAGCGATTGACTGAGCACGGGGAACGCAATGTTGCGGGTTCGGAACCAGTGCGGTGGAACGATCGGTGCGTCGGCGCGTCGTTCGATGCGCACGAACGAGTACAGCACCGCGACTCCCCCGACCAGCGAGACGGCGACCCAGGGTGATGCCACGCCCCACGCCCCGACTCGGTTGATGCCGAAGAGCACGAGTGCCGCGCCGGACCCGAGGGTGAGCGCACCGGAAGCATCGAACCTGACGCCTGGCTTGCGGTCGGTGTCGCGCAGCAACCACCAAGCGACGATCGCGCCGACGATGCACAACGGTGCCTGGGCGAGGAAAATCACGCGCCAACCGACCGCGGACACGAGCGGCACACCGGCGACCACCCCGAGCACCGGTGCGCCGGCGGTGACGAAGCTCCAGATGCCAAGCGGCCGAACGCGCTCGTGCGGCTCGAACAGTCTGTTGGTGTAGGCCATCGCCGACGGGCCGGTCGCCGAGCCGCACGCAGCCGAGAGCGTTCGCAGTGCGATGAGCACGGGCGCGCTCGGAGCCAGCGCAGCAAGACCGGCGAAGATGCCCGCCCCGAGCAGCCCGAACACGAACACGCGCTTGTGCCCGAACAAGTCCCCGAGGGCCCCGAAGGCGGGACCAACCACCGCGAACACGAGCATCGGTGCCGTGATCGACCAGCTGACGACTCCGACGGTGGACCCGAGATCCGACGCAACCGTATCCAGTACCACGACGAGCAGGGTGATGGTGAAGCTCACCGTGAATGCGCCCCCGAGGAGCACCGACATCGTGGCCCGCCGGCGCGAGACCCCGGCCCTCTCCACCAGCGCGGAGCGCATCCGCTCCCGCAGTGGGACGATGCCGACTTCGTCGACGCCGGTGGTCATCGCTGAAGATGGCTCACGGGGTTCCGGAGGCGAGCGAGTACACGATGGTCGACCCGCGCATCAGCTGCTCTCCGGCGGCAGGGGCCTGCGTCACCACCGTGCCGGCAGTCGCACTGGTACCCCTATCGTCGTCACCGCGCTGACCGACGAACTGTGTCTCGGCGAGGAGGGCGAGCGCGGCCTCCTCGGACAGACCGATCAACTCCGGTACCGAACGCAACGACGGCCCGGACGATACGACGATGTTGACTTGCGTGCCCTTCAACACCTCGCTGCCTGCCCCGAGGTCCGGTTGCTCGGTGACCATCCACGACACGACCGAACCGGCCGGAACCGTGTCGCTGTCGACCGCCGTCTCCACGGGCTGCAGTCCCTGGGTCGTCAACGCCGCGACGGCATCCTCTCGAGTGAGCCCGACGACATCGGGCAGCACCGCGAGCGTGGCGCCCTCGGAAACGACGAGCGTGAGCTCGGCACCCTCCGCCAGCGTCGACCCGGCGGGAGGCTCCGTTCGAATGACCTCACCGAGGTCCACATCATCCGAGCGCTCGGCACGGATCAGGATCGACCACTTGAACACCGCCAACTGGTTCCGCGCCTCCCCTTCCGGCACGCCGGTCAACTCGGGCACCTCGTGCGAGGCGGTGCTCAATGCCTGCCAAACGAGAACGGCCGACACCGAGACCGCAACGACGATGGCCGCTGTGATCAGCCATCGGTAACGCCTTCGCCCGGACTCGGGCGGCGACACGGCGACGTCGACGGCCGGAGTCGACGGCTCGACCACCGCGGGCGGCTCGACCGGACGGGCGGGTGGTACGACGGCCACGATCTCGAGCGTGCGGGTGATCGAATCGCGGAACGACTCGCCCGACAACGCCTCGATCGGCTTGGGTGGTGCCATCTTGGCGGCGAGTTGGGTGAGCGACTGACCGAACTCGAGCGCCGACGAACGGTCCCCTGCATGGGGTCGCCCGGCCTTCTCGATCGGGACGGCGACCGGACCGATGTCCCCCGACACCGGCAACAGACGCTCGGAACGATTGGCAAGGGTCACTGCGGTCGAATCGGCGGCAAACGGAACCTCGCCGGTGATGGTCTCGAGCACCGTGAGGGCGAGTGCGTAGACGTCGCTCGCCGCAGTCGGCACGGGATCCTCCGCGAGTTCGGGGGCGGCATAACGGGCCTGTTCGTTGCTCATCGGTGCCTGCCCGCCGAGACGCTTGGTGCCGAGACCGGCGAGTCGGGCCCGCGAATCCTGGGTGACGAAGACGTTCGCCGGCCGCACGTCACCGTGCACGAGACCGATCTTGTGCAGGTGATGCAGGGCCCTGCACACGTCGAGTGCGATAACGACCGCTTGCGAGGCACTGAGGCGCCTGCCCCGGTCGAGGAGTTCGCGCAGTGATACACCGTCGATGCGCTCCGTGACGACGAATGCATACCTCGTATCAGCAAGTGTCGTTTCGCCCCAGTCGAGCGGCGAGACGAGCACCGGGTGGGAGATCCCGGCAACCCCGAGGATTCCGCGCTTGAACGACTCGACGGCAGGGTCGATCGCTGCCGCATCGTCGGGGGCCCCCATCGACCCGTCGGGCGAGGGGCCAACGAGGGAGTCGGCACGCACCAGGCGAACGACCACGCCGCCCCCGCCCCGCAGGTCGGAGGCGTCGAACACGCTCGTGGAGTCGGCCCCACCCTTTCGCGGGGCGTCGAGCCGGTACCTGTCCGACACAACGGCACCGATCAACCCATCACGACCGTTCATTGACCGCCCCAACCTAGTCGTGCCCCAGGTGCGTCGGTCACAGCGCAAGCCCCGGGTGCGCGACCGAGCGGACAGCAGCGAGAATGGGGGCGTGTCAGCTCGTATCGACCGCTCGCGACTGTTGGTGAGCTCGGGCATCGCGCTGGGCCTCGTGCTCATCGTCCTCGGATTCATGAGCGGCATCACCGGCGACGAGGCGCGGTCGTTCCCGGCGGCGATCGAGCGAATGTCGCCGGCCGACGGTGATCGGGTACTTCGTCAGGCACAGGTGATCGTCGACTTCGCCACCGGCTACGAGGCCACGCTCTCCATCGACGGAGTCGAACTTCCGGTGACACGACTCGACGAACTTTCGACCGGCGGGGCACAACCAGCCCCGGGTGCACAAGTCGAACTTCCGCCGACGGCGGTGTTCGACCCGGGCAACAACGTCATCAGCTTCCAGCCGCAGCCGGGCGCCCCGATCGAGGAGTTCTCGCAGGGTGACCACGTGGCGAGCGTTCGCTACTGGAAGATCCTCGATGGTCCCGGCAAGGCACGCACCTACCGGTGGAACTTCACCACCGACTGAGGCTCCGGCGTTCGGTTGCGAGCCGGGATCAGTCCCCGGGAAGTTCGCCGGTCTCCAGCAGTCGCTCGAAGGCCCGTTCGTCGATCTGCGGTACACCGAGTTCGGTTGCCTTCTTCACCTTCGCCGAACCCGGCTCACTGCCGACGACGAGGGCGAACGTCCTGGCGCTGACACTGCTCGCGCTCTTGCCGCCGCGGTCCTTGATCACGCGTTGAGCCTCCTCGCGACCGAACCGCTCGAGGGTCCCGGTGACCACGATGGTCTTGCCGTGCAGCGTTGGCGGAAGGTCGACGACGATGACATTGTCGAATCTCACACCCCCCCGACGCAGCTTGTCGACCAGCCTCGCGTGGCGTTCGTTGGCGAACCATGAAGCGACCGATTGGGCGATGACGTCACCGACGCCGTCGATGGCGGCCAGATCCTCGGCGCCGGCTGCAGCGATTGCATCGAGTGATCCGAACCGTCGGGCCAGCGATTCGGCCGCCGCCGGTCCGAGGTGCTTGATGCCGAGGGCCACGAGCAGTTTCTCGAGCGGCCTCTCCCGCGACGCATCGATCGCCTTGATCAGGTTGGCCGACTGCAGTTCCCCGAAACCCTGCCCGAGGAGCACCTCGGGGGTGAGCGCGTAAATGTCGCCGGCATCCTCGACGATTTCGGCGTCGCTCAACCTGAAGACCGTCTTCTCACCGAAGCCCTCGATGTCCATCCCGCCGCGCGACGTGAAGTGGATGATCCGCTGGTCACGTTGGTTCGGGCAGTCGGGTTCGACGCACCGCGTATCGGCTTCACCCTCCATCTGCACGAGCGTCGAGCGCAGTTCGCACGGACACGTGGTCGGGAACTTCCACGGCTTCGAGCCCTTCGGACGTCGCGACAGGACCGGCCCGACCACCTCGGGGATGACGTCACCGGCCTTGCGCACGACGACGGTGTCGCCCGGTCGCACGTCCTTGCGCTGGACCTGCTCCCGATTGTGCAATGTGGAGAGCGACACGGTGCTGCCCGCCACGACGACGGGCTCGAGCACGGCGAACGGGGTTGCGCGCCCCGTCCGACCGATCGACACCATGATGTCGCGCAGCAACGTGGTGCGCTCCTCCGGTGGGAACTTCACCGCGATCGCCCAGCGGGGAGCCTTCGAGGTGAATCCCAACCGTTCGCGCTGGGCGAGATCATCCACCTTCACCACGACGCCGTCGATGATGTACGGCAGCTCGTTGCGCCGTTCCTGCCAGTGCGCACAGAACTCCTCCACCGCGGCGAGTGAATCGACGGTCCGAACCTCGGGATTGACCGGGAACCCGCAGTGGTCCAGGTACCCGAGCGTCGCATGGTGCGAATCGAACGAGGGAACTCCAACCGCTTCGCCGAGCTGGTACGACCAGAAGGAGAGCGAACGAGACGCGGTAACCGTGGGGTCCTTCTGGCGGAGACTGCCCGCACCGGCGTTGCGGGGGTTGGCGGGAACCGGTTGGGGCTTCTTCCCGGCGGCAAGGCGGTCCTCGTTCTCCCGCTGCTTCTCGGCGCGCAGCTTCTCGAACGCCGACTTCGACATGTACACCTCGCCGCGAACCTCGAGCACCGAGGGAACCTCGGCAACCTCGAGTCGGACGGGAATCTCGGTGATGGTTCGGACGTTGGCCGTCACGTCCTCCCCGACCTTGCCGTCGCCGCGCGTCGCCGCCTGGACGAACCTGCCGTCCTCGTACCGCAGACTGAGGGCCAGACCGTCGATCTTCAACTCGCAGACGAATCGTGCCGGTGCTCCCCCGAGACCCTTCACCACGCGGTCTCCCCACGCGCGCAACTCCCCGACGTCCATCGCATTGTCGAGACTCGTCATCGGCACGCTGTGCGTTACCGGGGAGAACGTGGTGCTGACGGCGGATCCCGGCACGTCGAGGATCGACCTCTCCGGCCGGAGTTCGGGATGCTCCTCTTCGATCGTGCGCAACTCCCGGACAAGGTCGTCGAACTCCGCGTCGGAAATCTCCGGGTCGTCGGAGCCGAAGTAGCGATCGTTGTGGTATCCGATGAGCTCGCGCAGCTCGGCGGCACGCGCTGCAACTTCCTTCGATCGCGCCACGGTGGTGAAGATTACCGTTCGGAGGCGACCGTCTTCGTAGGCTTCCCCCGTGCGGTTCGTCGTACGTCTCTCCTGGCTCGCGAGTGCCCTGATCCCGCATGCACTCGCCACGGGGGACTCCACCGCCATTGCGCCGTGGCTCGTGTGGTCGGCGTGGGGCATGGTCGCCCTCGCATCGCTGGTTCACCATCCGCTCTCGTTGACGACCATCCGCTTCGTCGGTCCGATGGTCGTCGCACACGGCGTTTCACGGTCGCTCACCGGGGACGCCGGGTGGGGTCTCGTCGCCGGCGCCGTACTCCAGGCGGTCGCGTTGATCGTCGCGTACTCAGCGACGTACGGAGGTATCCACGCGCAGGCTGCCGCCTACGGTCACGAACGCCGGCACCTCCTGCGCCCACCGGTCGCCGTGATTCTGCCCGTCGCACTGCTCTGGTTGGCCACCACTGCGATCGCCGGCGTCGTCACGCTCGCCGACTCAGCGGTAGTAGCCGCCTGCGCTTGCACGGTGTTCGTGTTGCTCCTGGCCTTCTCGATGCACAGGTCGCTCGTGCTCGCGAGGCGCTGGTTGGTGTTCGTTCCCGCCGGAATCGCCGTCCACGATCCGCTACTGCTGCGCGACACCTTCATGGTTCGCACGCACGACATCCGACGGCTCGGCACGACCACTCGCAACAGCGAGGCGTTCGATGCCACCGGAACCACGTGGGGTGCGCCACTGGAACTGGTGCTCGCACATCCGCACGACGTCTCGCTCTCCGACTTCGGGGCGAGGATGAGCGGAACGCTCGATCGACTGCACATCACCGCGCTGCTCGTGTCACCATCGAGGCCGCACGACGTGCTCGCCGATCAGACGGTGGTGCCACCGCCGAGCACGACCCGATCCTCGGAGTCGTAGAGCACCGCGCTCTGGCCGGGCGCCGTGCGTCGTTGCGGTTGGCGCCAGCGTGCAACGAACGACCCGGCACCGGCGTCCTCCAGCACGGCCTCGTGCGCGGTTCCATGGGCACTCGTCTGCACCCTGACGGTCGTTCCGATCGGAGGCTGCTCGTGACTCCACAGCACCCGAGTTGCGGTGATCGTGTCGCGGGCCAGCCCGGCTTCGTCACCGACCACGATCGTCCCCGAGCCGAGGTCGACATCGAGCACGAACTGCTTCGGTGACCCGCCGGGCAGGTTGAGACCGCGTCGCTGCCCGATCGTCACGAGTTCCGCGGCATCGACCGCACCGAGCTCCTCTCCACGCTCGTCCACCACGCGGGCACGACGGAAGGGAATACGGTGACCGAGGAACGCCTCGCGGCCCCCGGTCTTGCTGATGAAACACACGTCCTGACTGTCGGGCTTGGTTGCGGTGCGCAATCCGAGTTCGATCGCCCGTTGCCGTACCGCCGCTTTCGTCATGTGACCGACCGGGAACAAGGTGTAGGCGAGCTCCCGCTGGTCGAGCATGTGCACCACGTAGCTCTGGTCCTTGGCCGAATCCGCCCCCCTTGCCACACGCCACACTCCGCTCGGTTGACGTTCGACCCGGGCGTGATGGCCGGTTGCGACCGCGTCGAATCCGAGTAGTCGGGCCCGACGGGAGAGACGGTCGAACTTGAGATGCCGATTGCACTCGATGCACGGGTTCGGCGTCACGCCGACCCGGTGAGCGTCGACGTACGGGTCGACCACCGATGCGTGGAAGTCGTCGGAGAAATTGAAGACGAGGTGGTCGATACGCAGCTGCTGGGCGACGCGTCGCGCATCGTCGACGTCGCTGACGGAGCAACACCCCGTGTCGCTCTCACCACCCCACAGGCGCATCGTCACCCCCACGACGTCGTGGCCTTCGCGCCGTAATTCTGCGGCAGCCACCGACGAGTCGACGCCACCCGACATGGCCACCAGCACCTTCACGAGGAAGGAGGCTATTGCTTGCCGGCGCGCAACCGGGTTGCGCTGCGCACGATGGCGTCGATTGCAACGTCGATGTCGGTATCGGTCGTCGTGTGCCCGAGGCTCAGTCGCAATGCACCGCGCGCATGATGCGCATCGGTACCCATCGCCCGCAACACGTGGGAGGGCTCCATTGCTCCACTCGCGCAGGCAGATGCGGCGGATGCACACACACCGGATTCGTCGAGGAGGAACAACATCGCTTCGCTCTCGACGCCACCGATGCACAGGTGCGCGATGCCGGGAACGGCATCGTCCGGCGCGACCGTCTCGAGCACGTCATCGAGCCGCGCCTTGATCGTGGACACGAGGCGGCCCTTCAATTCGCCGACACGTCGACGCTCCGAGTCACGCTGCGAGACCGTCACGCGCAATGCGGCCGCGGTCGCCACGATCCCGGCCACGTTGGTCGTGCCGCTACGACGGTCGCGTTCCTGTCCACCGCCCATGATCAGCGGTTCGAGGGTGACGCCCTTGCGCTGCACCATCACACCCACCCCCTTCGGGCCACCGAACTTGTGGGCGGACAACGACACCACGTCGGCAACCGTGACGAGCTCCCGGAGGTCGAGCCAACACGCTGCCTGGACTGCGTCACTATGGAGAATCGCATCCGGTGCCGTGTCGCGTACCACCCTCGCCACACTGCGCATGGGGGTGACGCTTCCGACCTCGTTGTTGACGGCCATGACCGAGACGACCCCGACACGCGACCCTCCTTCGCGTACCCGCTCCAGCGTCGATCTCAGTTCGGACGCATCGATCACTCCCCGTCCGTCGACAGCGACGATTTCTCCCCCGAGATGTTCCACACAATGCAGGACGGCGTGATGTTCCGCCGCGCTGCACACGGCCACTCCCCCGTGTCGCCTCACCGCGCCGAAGATCGCGGCGTTGTCCGCCTCGGTACCGCCGCTCGTGAACACGACCTCTCCGGGGGTGCAGCCGAGAACCTCGGCCACGTCGTCGCGGGCCTCGTCGACCGCCTGTCGGGCGGCGCGGGAGAAGCGGTGGCTGCCGGAGGGGTTGGCGAACTGCTGGTCGAGGAACGGCCGCTGCGCCTCGATGGCCTCGGGACGCATCGGCGCCGTGGCGGCATGATCGAGATACGTCGGCATCGGTGACTTCGCCATCGGCTAGGAGGCTAGTTCTGACGATCGATCCACCGAGCCTGCTCAACTGGAGGTGATGACGACCGGGATGTCCTACGGTGCGGCATTCGCCGACGTCTACGACGAGTGGTACGGCGCGAGCGACGACATCGACGACGTGGTGTCGTTGTTGTGCGAGCTGCATCCGCGACGCGTGCTCGAACTCGGGGTCGGCACCGGCCGCATCGCCCTGCCGCTCGCCGCGCGACTCGCGCCGCTCGGAACGACCCGGGTCGTCGGCGTGGACGAGTCAGGCGAAATGCTCGGACTGCTCGAATCGAAGGACGGCCGCGGGCTCGTCACCCTCGTGCACGGTGACATGGTCGACGACCTACCCAACGAGACGTTCGATCTCGTCATCCTGTCGTACAACACCCTCTTCAACCTGGACGGGGTCGAGCGCCAACGACGTTGCCTCGCGAACGCCGCCGAACGCCTGGATGCCGCGGGTGCGATCGTCGTGGACGCGTGCGTGATCGACGAACACGCCGCCGCGGACGGAACGGTCGTCGAACGTCGCGGACCTTGGACGCTGCACACCTCCACCCGGTTCGATGCGCGCACCGGCTCGTTGGACGGTGTCATCGAGAGCCGCCACGACGACGGACGTTCCGTTGCCCGGCCCTTCCGTGTCGTCTACTCCCCGCCGCGGAGGATCGACGAGATGTGCGTCTCGGCGGGACTCCGGCTGGACCGCAGATTCGGCTCGTGGCAGCGGCACGATTTCGATGCGGATTCCGGCCGTCACGTGAGCATCTACCGTCTCGTACGCTGAACGACCGTGACGAGGATCAGGGTCTCGCGTGACATCGCCGCACCGGTCGAACACGTGTGGAGCGTGGTCGAACCCGTGGAACGGCACATCGACTGGATGGCGGATGCGGAGTCGATCGAGTTCGTGTCCGAACAACACCGTGGAGTGGGGACGTCCTTCCTGTGCCGCACCAAGGTGGGGCCGATTCGCCTCACCGACGAGATGCGGATCACACGCTGGGAGCCGAACCGTGCGATGGGCGTCGAGCACGTCGGTCTCGTTACCGGTATCGGCGAGTTCACGTTGGAGCCGTTGACACCGACGAGCACCCGCTTCGTATGGGAGGAGACCCTCACGTTCCCCTGGTGGCTCGGCGGTCCGATCGGGGCCGTCATCGGCGGGAGATTGGTGCTCGGTGCGATCTGGCGCGGCAATCTCCGCCGGCTCGCCGCGTTGTGCGAGGCGCGGAGTTAGGCCACCGACCGCACGAGTGCAGTCGCCGCCATCGCCGCGACGACCACCACGATGAACGGGGCCCTGCGCCACACGCACAGTACGGCGACGACGAATCCGGCGACGCGTGCGTCGACGACCACGTCGCGAGCCGTGGTGAACGTGTCCTTCACGACGAGGGCGGCGAGCAAGCTTGCAGGAATGAGCGCGAGGCAGCGCTCGACCATCGGCGGCATCACCCTGCCACCCACCACGACGAAACCGAACATCTTCAGCAGGTAGGCCAGCAGCGAGAGCGCGGCAATCAGGATCCACAATTCGAGCGACGAAACGTTCACGGCCGTATCCCGAACACCACGCCGACCACTGCAACGAGCACGGCGATTCCGACCGGAACGAACGGCGTCAGCACCAGGCACACGACTGCACCGGTGATCGCCGCACTCCGCCCGCGCGGGGTGCGGAGATGGGCCGGGAGCATCGCCAGGAAGGCGGCCGGGAATGCGGCATCGAATCCGAGGGCCTTGGTGTCGAGCACCGAGCCGGCGAGCGCACCGACGAGCGTTCCGAGGTTCCATGTGACGAAGAGCGAGACGGCGGTCACCCAGAACGCGGTCCGCGAGAGCCGTGCATCCGACTGCCCGAGCGTCATTGCCGTCGTTTCGTCGATCACGAACTGTGCCGCGAGCAACCGCCGGGGCAACGACAAACGTCGACCCTCGGAGTCGGTCGCGACCCGCCCGGCGAGGGCCAACCCGTAGACGAAGTTGCGCACGGCAAGGAGGGCCGCGCCGCCGAATGCGGCGCCGAGCGAACCCCCCGCCCCGATCACGCTCATCGCCGAGAACTGGGAGGCGCCCGTGAAGGTGAACAGGGAGAGCGCACACGCCTGCCACACGCTGGCGCCCGCCGACACCGCAGCAAGCCCGAACGACAGCGCGGTCACCCCTACCGCCGCGCCGAGCGTCAGACTGGCGTTGATCACCCGTCGTCGCTCGACGGACGACTCTCCGGCGGTCATGCGGAGATGCCGCGCAGCATCTCGTCGGCTGCGGACCACGGGTCGATGTCGCCGCGCATCACCCGGCGCTCGAGCTCGTTCCAGGAGTCACCACTACACACCTCGCGCGCCCGAGCCTCGAGACGTCGTTCGACGATCTCCCGCAGTTCCTCCCGACGACGGATTTCCCTGCGTCGTACGAGCTCGCCGCTCGCCTCGTTCGCGGCGCGGTGAGCCAGCACCGCCCCGAGCAACTCTTCGACGCCCTGCCCGGTGGTGGCGACGGTACTGGTCACGCTGGGACGCCACTCGTCCGCTTCGAACATGGTCAGTTCGAGCATCGCCGCAAGATCGCGCCGGGTCGCCTCGACACCTTCGCGGTCGGCCTTGTTGATCGCGAACACGTCGGCAATCTCCAGGAGGCCGGCCTTGTTCGCCTGCACGGCGTCGCCCCACCCGGGATTGACGACGACGATCGTGGTGTCGGCCTTTCCGGCGACCTCGACCTCGACCTGTCCGACACCCACGGTCTCGACCAGTACCCAGTCGTGGCCGGTGGCATCGAGCACCCTGATCGCCTCGCTCGTGGCAAGTGCCAACCCGCCGAGGTGACCACGTGTGGCCATCGAGCGAATGTACACCCCGTCGTCGTGCGCGTGATCCTGCATCCGCACACGGTCGCCGAGGATCGCCCCACCCGTGTACGGCGACGACGGATCGATCGCGAGTACACCGACCCGGGCTCCGCGCGCGCGCAGCACACCAATCAGCGCCGAAGTGAGCGTGCTCTTTCCCGCGCCCGGTGCCCCGGTGATACCGACGACGTACGCCGGACCCACCTTCGGACTGACGAGGCGCGCCACCTCTCGAGCGCCGGCACCACCGCGCTCGACGAGCGAGAGCAACCGTGCGAGCGAGCCGCGATCGCCCGCGCACGCAGCATCGAACAACTGCTTCGGGTCGTCCGAGCGCGGGACCATCGCCGTCAGACTGCGACGACTTCGGTCACACCGTCGACACGATCGCGCATGATCCGCTCGATACCCGCCTTGAGGGTCTGGTCGCTGGCGGGACACGTTCCGCAGGCACCGACCAGCGTGACCTTGACGATTCCGGTGGTTTCGTCGACGTCCTGCAGCACGATGTCACCACCGTCGGCCTGCAACGCCGGACGAATGACCTCGATCGTCTCCTCGACCTGACTGCGAATCGTCACTCTCCACCTCGTAGCTTCCGGAGCATCCGCCCCGCGAACCCCTCCTACGATAGGAGCGTGATCGCGCACCAGGGTGGCTGGGACGAGATCCTGCTCGTCGCGGGACCGATTGCGGTCATCATCCTGCTGTTGTGGCGGGCGACGTCGCGGGTCAAACGCGAGTCACGTCGGCACCAAGACCACTGAGCTTCCCGACGAGGTCATCGTAGCCACGGTCAATGTGGTGAATTTCACGCACGACGGTCTTCCCGTTCGATACGAGACCTGCCACCACCAGCGCAGCACCCGCGCGGATGTCGGGGACCGAGACGTCGTTGCCGATCAGTTCGTACAGCCCCTTGACCGTGGCTTTGTTGCCGTAGATGGCGATCGAGGCACCGAGTTTGCGGAACTCCTCGATGTAACGGAATCGTCCCGGGAAGAGCGTCTCGGTGACCGATCCCTCACCGCGACTGACGCAGAGCATCGCGACGAGGAGCGGCTTGTAGTCGGTGGCGATACCGGGATACGGCTCGGTGACGAAGTCAATCGCCCGGAGACGTTCGTGCGACGTGACACGGATGCCGTCCCGTTGCGGCGTGACTGCCACGCCCATCCGGGCGTAACAGTTGAGTAGTTCCTCCATGTGCTCGGTGCGCGCCGAACGAACCAGGACGTCACCCCCGGCCACCGCCACCGCCGCCATGTACGTTGCCGCCTGCACACGATCCGGCACGACGGTGTGTCGTGTTCCCTTCAGCGTTCCACGCTCGCACCCGTGGATGACCAACCGTGACGTGCCGATGCCCTCGATGTCGGCACCCATCGCAACCAGCATGTTGCAAAGATCCTGCACTTCGGGTTCGCGGGCGGCATTGTCGATGACGGTGACTCCGCGCGCATAGATCGCCGCGGTGAGGAGGTTCTCGGTGGCACCGACGCTCGGAATGTCGAGCTCGATGTCGGTTCCCTTCAGGCGTTCGGCGTGCGCGTAGATGTCGTAGAGGCCCTCCTCGACCGTCGCACCCATCTTCTGCAGGCCCGACACGTGGAGGTTGATCGGACGACCACCGAAGTCGTCGCCTCCCGGCCAGTTGATGCGTGCCGACCCGTAGTGCGTAAGGAGCGGGCCGAGCACGTTGAGGCTGGCCCGCATCTTGTCGAACTTCTCGAACGGAACCTCCGGTGTGATGTTCCCCTTGTTGGAGAGGCTCAGCTCGTGCGGCCCCAACCACTCGGACGCAACGCCGAGTGCCGCGAGCGTGTCGGCCATCTTGTGCACGTCGGTGATCGCGGGAACGTTCGTCAGTACGTAGTCACCTTCCGCCAGCAGGGTGGCGGCCATCAGCTTGAGCACGGAGTTCTTGGCGCCCGGCACCTGGACCGAACCCGAGAGGGGGCCGCTGCGGCGCACGATGATGCGCGGGGACTCGACTTTCACCACTCTCAGTATGCTCGCGCCGTGGCAACGGTCGGTGAACGCCGCACGCTCGCCCTGCTGGGATTGGCGTCGCTGCCCTTTGCATTCGTCAACACGCTCTTCACCCAGACGGTCTCCTTCGCCGCCGACGACTTCGGTCGGAGCGATGCCGATATCGGCTTCGGGGCCGCCGTCGTGCGCTGGGGCGTGCTCATCGTTCCGCCGATTGCACTGATTGCCGACCGCGCCGGCCGGCGACGGGTGCTCGTCACCACGGCATGGGCTTCGCCCGTGCTCGCCGCACTCGGTGCGCTCGCCCCGAGCTACGGCTGGCTCGTTGCGTCGCAGGCGGCTGCGCGTCCGCTCGCCTTGGTCATGAACGTCATGATCCTCGTGATGCTCACCGAGGAGATGTCCCGTGAGCTGAGGGCGAGATCGATCGGATACGTGGGAATCGCCAGCAGTGCCGGTGCAGGTGCCGCGGTGATCGCCCTACCACTGGCCGATGTATCGCCATCCGGCTGGCGAATCCTCTATGCGCTCTCGCTGGTGTGGCTGCCGGTCGCCTACGTTCTCACCCGTCACCTGCGCGAGACGTCACGGTTCACGAACCTCGGTACGTCCGGGATGCCGGCCGAATCGTCGACCATCGTGCCCGGGCGTCTCATCGTGCAGATCGCCGCCGGATTCCTGACGAGCATCTTCGTCGGAGCCGCCAGCGTGTACCTCGTCAACTACCTCCGCGACGAGCGGAACTTCGACGCACTGACGGTGAGTCTGTTCACCGTCGTGACCGCACTGCCCTCCGGTCTCGGGATCCTGCTCGGTGGTCGGCTCGCCGACGTGCGGGGGCGCCGCGTCATCGGCGCGCTGATGCTCGCATCGGGTTCCCTGCTCGTCGCGACATCGTTCGCGGTGCACGGCGTCACCATGTGGGTCAGCGAGATCCTCGGTGGAATCTGCCTCGGTATCGCCTTCCCCGCGCTCGGTGTCTACCGGGGCGAGATGTTCCCCACGATGCGTCGCGGTCTCGGCGCATCAACCGTCACCGCGGGCAATCTCATCGGCGGCAGCATCGGACTGATCGTGGCGGGAACGCTGCTCGATTCCGGCTGGAGTTACGCGCGCGTGATGGGCACGCTCGTGATTGCCCCGCTCGCCGTGTCGGTGATCGTGCTCGGGTTCTTCCCGGAGACCGCGCACCGCGAACTCGAGGAGCTCAATCCGCGCGACGGCGCCGCCTGAGCACCCTGGCGGCACGCGACTTTGCCGCAGTTTGGCGCGCCGCAGGTCTGGTCGCGCGTGCCTGACGAGTGGGTGCCGGCTTCTCGACCGGCAGCACGCTCACCTCGATGCTGCGGCGGGTCGGGTTGAATCCGCTCACCGAGAGCGAGAGTTGCTCGCCGATCTTGACGTACTCGCGCGGCGTGCGCGGGGCCGGGGACTTCATGAGCCGCAAGGGCAGGTAACCCGTAACGTCACCGAGGCGCACGTAGACACCGTGCGAGGCGAACGTGGCGACGACTCCCTTCACCTTGGTGCCGATCGGATGCTTCGCCGCGAACGACTCGTACTGCTCCGGCGAGTTCACCGCCGACGGAACCGACGACGTCCGCGGTGATGAGGTGGGCTTGGCGGAGGCTTCGCTCCGCGACGCCGCGCGAGCGTGCGACCTGGTCGGGCGGGGAATCGGTGCCGTCTTGTTCGGCACTCCGCGCCGCGGCACCGAGTCGGATTTCGGTCGCACGGGCAGGCGATCCACGAACACCCAACCGACGTGCGGTACCGGCTTTCCGCCCATCAGCCGACCCTCGTCGAAGAGCCAGCGATAGTGGTCGTGGAACTCCTGGTAGCTGTCGTTGGACAGCACCGTTGCCTTCACCTTGTCGGCGATCATCAGTACGAATCCGTCCCCGCGCCCGACGGCACCGGCCGGCGGCGTCACGAGCTCGCCGTTGGCGATCGCGTCGGCGAATTCGGCTGCTTCCTTCTTGTCGATTCGGTGCCCGAAACTCGCGTCCACGACGACCGTCACCTGGGCCTTCGGGAACTCCTTCATGAATGCCAGGACGGCCTCGTTGAGCTGCTTCAGGCTCGGACTTCCCCGACCCTCCGTCGCGAGGTTGCTGCCGTCCACCACCACCCGTGCGGGGGTCGATCGGGCGGCAACCTTGGCCTTGGTCGTCACCATGCCGCGACCCCGCTCCGGGCGGTTACCACGCGGCGAAGGTCGCGTTCATCAAGTCGGCGAGCTCCTGGTCGTGCACGGCCTTCGAGCCGGTGGCAGGACTGCCGGATTCCACACGGGCCGCATGTCGCAGGTCGTATCCGCGATCCTTCAGACGCCAGATTCGATGTTCGACGAAGTTCCAGGCGCCCATGTTCTCCGGCTCTTCCTGCAGCCAGAGCACTTCCCTTGCATTCGGATAGCGGGCCAGCACCTCGCTGATCCGGGCCTCGGGGAACGGGTACAGCTGCTCGATACGCACGACGGCCACGGGGGCCGCCCGCTTCGTTCGCTCGTTCATCGCATCCCACGCCACCTTGCCGGAGCACAACACCACGCGGCGCACAGCCGCCGGATCGGTGACGAACGGATCGTCGAGCACCTCCTCGTACGACCCGGTGGTCAGTTCGCCGACGGGTGAGCGACTCTCCTTCATGCGCAGCGGCTGCTTGGGCGTCATCACGACGAGCGGCTTGCGCACATCGCGGCGCACCTGTCGACGCAGGAGGTGGAAGTACTGCCGGGCAGTGGTGGGGTATGCGACCTGGATGTTGTCCTCGGCGCACAACTGCAGGAAACGCTCGAGTCGAGCCGACGAGTGCTCGGGTCCCTGACCCTCCATACCGTGCGGCAGCAACAATACGAGTCCGTTGTGCTGACCCCACTTGTCCTCCGCGGCAACGAGGTACTGGTCGATGATGATCTGGGCACCGTTGACGAAGTCGCCGAACTGGGCCTCCCACATCACGAGAGCGGCGGGGTTGGCGTGCGAATAGCCGTACTCGAAGCCGAGTGCCGCGTACTCGGAGAGCAGCGAGTCGTACACCCAGAAACGACCCGTCGCGGAACCGAGGTTGGCGATCGGCGCATACTTCGCCTCGTTGACGTTGTCGACGAGCACGGCGTGGCGCTGGCTGAACGTGCCGCGTCGGCAATCCTCTCCGGCGAGACGAACGGGTGTGCCCTCGAGCACCAGCGAACCGAACGCAAGGGCCTCGGCCGTGGCCCAGTCGACCTCGCCGTCCCGTTCGTACGACTCCGCGCGACCCTCGAACTGACGCAGGAGCTTCGGGTGAACCGTGAATCCGTCAGGGTACGTGTTGAGCCCGGCGAACACCCGGTCGAGCACCGCACGATCGACACCCGTCGGTACGTGAGGTAGCACGCCGACGGGTTTGGGTGGCGGCGGAACCTTGGTGACTTCGCGGGCGTGGGCCCGCGTCTCGTCGAGAGCCGACTGCAACTTGGCCTGGTAGTCGGCCAGTACCTTCTCGGCTTCCTCGACGGTGACAACACCTCGCTTCACCAGCGCCTCGAGGTACAGCTTGCGCACGCTGCCCCGCTCGGCGATCGCCTTGTACATGAGTGGCTGGGTGTAACTCGGATCGTCGCCCTCGTTGTGTCCGTGGCGGCGGTAGCACACCATGTCGATCACGACGTCCTTGTGGAAGGTCTGCCGGTACTCGAAGGCCATCTTGGCCACCCGAACGCACGCCTCGGGATCGTCGCCGTTCACGTGGAAGATCGGTGCACCGACCGACTTCGCGATGTCGCTGCAGTACTGCGACGAGCGCGCGTACTCCGGCGAGGTGGTGAAGCCGATCTGGTTGTTGATGATGAGATGGATGGTGCCACCGACGCGGTAACCGCTCGTGTCGCTCATCGCGAGACACTCCGCAACGACGCCCTGGCCGGCGAACGCCGCGTCGCCGTGTACGAGCAGCGGAAGCACGCTGTAGGCGCCGGCCGGTTCGATCTGGTCCTGCATCGCGCGGACGGTTCCGAGCACGATCGGATCGACGGTTTCGAGGTGGCTGGGGTTCGATGCCAGCTCGACCGGGAGCAACGACCCGCTTCGCGCCTGGAACTTGCCGTTCGCGCCGAGGTGGTACTTGACGTCGCCGGAACCCTGCACTGCGTGCGGATCCACGTGGCCCTCGAACTCCCCGAAGAGATGTTCGAGACTCTTGCCCACCACGTTGGCCAGCACGTTCAGCCGGCCCCGGTGCGCCATACCGATTACCGCACCGTCGAGTCCGTGGTCGGCGGAGAGGTTGAGGATCATGTCGAGAATCGGGATTGCCGACTCGGCTCCCTCCAACCCGAATCGCTTCGTGCCGACGTACTTGGTGGCGAGGAACCGCTCGAAGGCCTCGGCGGCATTGAGGCGCTCGAGGATCACCATCGGGTCGGGCTCGAAGTCGTTGGCACCGGATCCCTCGACGCGCTCCTGCACCCAACGTTGCTCGTCGGTGTGCTGGATGTGCATGTACTCGATGCCGATCGTTCGGCAGTACGCATCGCGCAGGACGCCCAGCAGCTCGCCGAGCGTGGACCGTTGTACGCCGCCGACACCGCCGGTCGCGAACTGGCGGTCGAGGTCCCAGATGGTGAGTCCGTAGGTGATCGGGTCGAGTTCGCGCGGCATGCGCGGCTGCTTCCAGCGGAGCGGATCGAGGTCGGCGATCAGGTGTCCGCGCACCCGGTGCACGCGGATGAGCGTGGCAACCTGCATCTGCTTGTGCGCCTGCATGTCGACACCCTCGAGATCGTTGGTGTCGGTGCGCCATTTCACCGCCTCGTACGGCACGCCGACGCTGCGGAAGAGGTGCTCGTAGAAGCCGTGCTCGCCGAGCAACAGCTCGTTGACGTACTTGAGGAAGAGGCCGCTCTCGGCGCCCTGGATGATGCGGTGGTCGTAGGTGCTCGTGATGGTGACCACCTTCGACACTCCGAGCTGCACGAGAGTCCGCTCGTCACTGCCCTGGAATTCCGCCGGGTAGTCGATGGAGCCGACACCGACGATGACGCCCTGGCCGACCATCAACCGCGGCACGCTCTGGTTGGTGCCGATCGTGCCGGGGTTGGTCAGGCTCACGTTGGCGCCCTGGAAGTCGTCGACGGTGAGCTTGTTGGTTCGCACCTTGCGGATGATCTCGTCGTACGCGCGGACGAAGCCCATGAAGTCGAGGGTGTCGGCACCCTTCAGCACCGGCACCACGAGCGTGCGCTGACCAGAGCCCTTGTCGACGTCGACGGCGAGGCCGACGTTGACGTTGGTGTGACGCTGCAACTGCGGTTTCCCGTCGGCATCGGCAACGAACACGTTCTTCATGTTCGGAACGGCGTCGACGATCGCCCGAACGACCGCGTAGCCGATGATGTGCGTGAAACTCACCTTGGACTGACCCGTACGCGACCGGTAGCCGTTGATCACCCGACGGTTGACCTCGAGCAGTTTGGCCGGCATCTGCCGGACACTGGTGGCGGTGGGGACGGTGAGGCTGCGATCCATGTTCGCCGCGATGGCCGCACCGACACCGCGGATCGGTTCGGGATCGCCCGGCGGCGTCAACACGGCCGGCTGTGGAGCGGGCGCCTCCGGAGTGGGGGTGATTCCGGCCGGACGCCGCGTCTGAAGCGTGTCGTCGACACCACGCGCTGCGCCGTTGCCGTTGGTCGCGGCACCGCGCGTCGGCTGCGGCACGTCAGCCGTCACCCGGGCTGCACGGGCCGGCGGGATGCTGCTCGGCGTGAAGTCACTGAAGAAGTCGCGCCACTCCGCGCCGACCGAGGACGGATTGTCGCGGTACCGCTCGTACATCTCCTCGACGAGCCAGGAGTTGGTACCGAAATCGTCGCCAGATGCCGCACCGGGGGGCGTGTTCGTGGGCGAACTCACGCCCCCATCGTACTTATCCGAACGACGCCATCCCGACGGGTGGCGTTGTCAAGGTGTTGCCCGTCGAGCTCACGCTCAGGCGAACATGAACTCCGACAGCAGCCACAGCACGAGCCACAGGACGCCGCTCGTAATCAGCGCGTTCTTGTGCGACTCGTAGGGCCAGAGGAGCTTGTTGCCGGCGGCGGATCCGCCCAACTTGCCGAGGGCGTTCAACTGCAGGAGCGCGCCGATCACGACCGCGATGATCACGTACGTGAGGGCACTGGAGCTCGTGGCGTTGCCGAAGCTCTCGCCGTAGAAGTGGGCGGTGCCGACCATGAACCACAGCATCGAGACGGAGAAGATCAGGTTCTGGCGCGACGCGAGGAGGGCGCGCCGTCCGGCCGCAGGGGCATCGGGGTTGGCCTCGCCTCCACCCAACACGTTCACAGCGTTGGCCAGCACGACCTTCTGGTTCTTCCAAATGATCATCCAGACGTTCGCCGCCATGGTGAGCCCGTAGAGCATGCCGACGGTGATGGCTGCGTTCTTGGCGTTCATCGAGTTCGCGCCGTCCCAGTTGAGGAAGTTGTCGTAGTACGTGGGCTGGCCGGTGATGAGGATGCCGGTGCCGAGCGTGGCAATCGCCGCCCAGCGGAACCACCACAGCGCGCGGCGAGCCAACTTGTCGATCGTGATGTTGCGGGCCTTGGCCTCGTCACCGTACGAAGCGAGGGCAGGAACCTGCACCAGGTTGAAGTAGTAGAGCAGGCCGATCCATGCGATACCGACGAGCACGTGCAGGTAGCGCACGAAGAAGTTGAGGAAGTAATCGCCAGAGAACAGTTCCATCGTTGGACCTCCGATTGGTGGTGTTGGCACCGAGCGACGAACATCGCTCGCCCATAGAACGTAGCGGAAAGTAGGTTGTACGGCGGTGACCGCGGAATTCATCTATACCTGTTACAAGTTGGGGCGCTTCTACCCGCCCGACCGGCAGGTGTTGGCCGACATCTCGCTCTCCTTCTACCCGGGGGCCAAGATCGGCGTGCTGGGGTCGAACGGAAGCGGCAAGTCGAGCCTGCTGCGCATCATGGCCGGCCTCGACGACGGATACACGGGTGAGGCACGTCTGACGCCGGGATTCAGCGTCGGGCTCCTCGCGCAAGAGCCGCAACTCGATGCCGCCAAGGACGTACTCGGCAATGTGATGGACGGCGTCGCGCCGATCCGTGATCTCCTCGCCGAGTACGAGAAGGTCACGGCGATGTGGGGAGAACCCGACGCGGACTTCGAGAAGGTCGGTGCACGCCAGGCCGAACTCGAGGCCAGGATCGCCGCAACCGACGCATGGAGTCTCGAACGCAACGTGGAGATCGCCATGGATGCGCTGCGCTGCCCGCCGAACGATGCGGACGTCACCAAATTGTCCGGCGGCGAGCGCCGCAGGGTGGCCCTGTGCCGACTGTTGCTCTCGCGTCCCGACTTGCTCCTGCTCGACGAACCCACCAACCATCTCGATGCCGAGAGCGTCGATTGGCTCGAGCGGTTCCTGCAGGAGTACGCGGGCACCGTCATCGCCATCACGCACGACCGATACTTCCTGGACAACGTCGCCAAGTGGATCCTCGAACTCGACCGCGGTCGCGGAATCCCGTTCCAGGGCAACTACTCGAGCTGGCTCGAACAGAAGCAGGAGCGTCTCGCCCAGGAGGAGAAGTCGAACGACGTTCGACGGCGCACCCTGCAGCGCGAGCTCGAATGGGTCCGCATGGCGCCGAAGGCCCGCCAGGCCAAGGGCAAGGCTCGTCTCGCGGCGTACGAGAAGCTGCATGCCGAGGCTCAAGCAGCCGAGCGCGGTCCCGACAAGTTGGAGATCTCCATTCCCGCCGGCAAGCGCCTGGGCGACACCGTCATCAAGGTGGAGAACCTGTCGAAGGGCTACGGCGATCGTCTCCTCATCGAGGACCTGAGTTTCTCCCTGCCGCCGGCCGGCATCGTCGGCATCATCGGCGCCAACGGCGCGGGCAAGACCACGCTCTTCCGCATGCTCACCGGTCAGGAGAAACCCGACTCGGGCAACGTCACCGTCGGCGACACCGTCCAGCTCAGTTACGTGGACCAGAGTCGCGACTCGCTCAACCCGGACCACTCGGTGTACGAGGAGATCACGGGCGGAGCCGACACCTTGAAGGTGGGCGGGCGCGAAATCCACGGGCGCGCATACGTTGCCAGCTTCAACTTCAAGGGCAGCGATCAACAGAAGAAGGTCGGCGAACTTTCCGGCGGCGAGCGCAACCGCGTGCACCTGGCAAAGCTGCTGAAGAGCGGCGGCAACGTGCTGCTACTCGACGAGCCGACGAACGACCTCGACGTCGACACACTTCGTGCGCTCGAAACCGCACTCGAGTCCTTCCCCGGATGCGCGGTGGTGATCAGCCACGACCGCTGGTTCCTCGACCGCATCGCCACGCATGTCCTGGCCTTCGAGGGCAACAGCCAGGTGCGTTGGTTCGAGGGCAACTTCCAGGACTACGAGGCGTGGCGCCGCAAGGAACTCGGCGTCGATGCCGAACAGCCGAGGCGCCTGCGCTACAAGCCGCTCATCCGCAAATGAGCAACTCCACGGCGGTTCGTGTAATCCGTGCGGTCTGCATCCTCTGCTTCGTCGGCGGCATCGTCACCATGATCGTCGCCTCGATCGCCGACAACCGGATCGGCATCGTGTTGACGGCGGGCCTCGTCGGTGCGGTCGCGGCCATCGTTCTGTTGGCGGTGAGCACGGTCACGGCCCAACGACGCCTCGTCGAGTTCGACGAGGCGGACGCCGAAATCCTCGAGCACGGGATACGACGACTCACCGGGGCGGGAGTCGACGAAGCGGCCCTGCGCGATCTCGTGCGTCGCGCGATCGAACTCGGACGGCGGACGCACTGACCGCCGCGGTGGAGTGCCAGGAACGATGACCGACCGACACGCGATGCAGATTCCGGCGTCGCTCGACGATGCCGAGCTCTCGATTCGACTGGCCCGCGAGGCCGGCGAGCGGCTCAAGGAACTTCGCGACCGGATGGCGCGCGAGGATGCCTCGCCCTGGTACATGATGGACGCCGGCGACGCACTCGCCCATCGTTTCATCGTCGACACCCTGCACCGGGTACGACCCGATGATGCGGTGCTCTCGGAAGAGGGCGCCGATGATCCGCGGCGCCTCGCTGCCGAACGGGTGTGGATCATCGATCCGCTCGACGGCACCGCCGAGTTCGGCGAGGTCGACCGTGACGACTGGGCAGTGCACATCGCACTCTGGGAACGAAGCGCCGGCGCGAACGGGGAGCTCACTGCTGCCGCGGTGGGGCTACCCGCCCTCGACCTCGTGTTGTCGACCACCCCGGCGCCGGCAACACCGCCGCGGGCCGACCGTACTCCGCTCATGGTGGTGTCCCGGTCACGGACGCCGGCGGTAGCCGCCGCCGTTGCCACCGAGCTCGGTTTCGACGGTGTGCGACTCGGTTCGGCCGGGGCCAAGACCATGGCCGTCGTGCTCGGGAACGTCGATGTGTACCTGCATTCGGGTGGTCAGTACCAATGGGACTCCGCCGCACCGATTGCCGTTGCCAGGGCTGCCGGGCTGCACACCAGTCGTATCGATGGCAGCCCGCTCGTCTACAACGATCGGGACACATGGCTGCCCGACCTGCTGGTATGCCAACCGCACCTCGCCGATGACATCCTGCGGGCAGTGCGCAACTTCACAGCCTCATAGGCGACTCGGGGCGCCGCGAAGCGGATTGCATCGGCAGACTGCGGGGGTGGAAAACACGGTGCCGACCACTCCGCCGACGATGGGCAATCGTGCGGTGGAATCCGATCGTTCGTGGGGTGCGTTCAGCGATGCGCCACCGTGGGTGCTCGACAAGCAGGCGATCCGTTGGCGAGGGCTCGTCGACGGCATCCGTGTGCAGGCGCGCGAGGAACTTCCCTCGCTGATGACCGCGCCCCGCGTGCCACCGATTGCGCGCCTCGTCGTCGTGGTGTTCCGCTTCGCGGTTGCGCTCGCGCCGTGGTGGTGGCGTCGACGACGGAACGCATACGCGTCGGTCGAAGCGTCGCGGGCCGATCTCTCGCTGCGAATGCGCCGAGCAGTCGAGCGTCTCGGCTCGACGTACATCAAACTCGCCCAGATCATCTCCAGCGGCGAGGGACTCTTCCCCGCGGAGCTCGTCGAGGAGTTCAAGCGGTGCCGCGACCAGGTGCCCGCCGAGCCGTTCACCGACGTACGGGAGGTGGTGGAGCGCGATCTCGGCGCACGAATCGAGGACGTGTTCTCCTCCTTCGAGACCACTCCGATTGCCGCGGCGTCGATCGCCCAGGTGCACGCCGCGGTCCTGCGCACCGGTGAGTCGGTGGTGGTGAAGGTGCAGCGCCCGCAGGTGGGCACGCTCGTGCGCAAGGACCTCAAGGTCATGGCTTGGCTTGCACCGTTCCTCGTCGGTCGGATCAAGGTTGCCGCGCTCGCCAACCCGCCCGCACTCGTCGAGTTGTTTGCCGAGACGATCGTCGAGGAGCTCGACTTCCGACTCGAGGCGTCGAACATGCTCGACATCGCGAGCATCCTCGCCGACCTCAAGCAGGACGGCTACGTGATTCCCCGACCCCACCCCGAACTCGTCACCCGGCGCATCATCGTGATGGAGCGACTCGCCGGCTTCAAGTTCGACGACGTGGCCGGAATGAAGGATGCCGGCATCGACACCGAAGCCGTCATCCGCACCGGCATGGTCGCGTTCATGGAGGGTGCGTTGTTGTACGGCGTGTTCCACGGCGACCTGCACGGGGGCAATCTCTTCGTCATGCGTGACGGTCGCACCGCCTTGCTCGACTTCGGCATCGTCGGTCGTCTCACCGGGCCCCGGCGGCTCGCCTTCCTGCGGCTCATGCTCTCGGCCACCACCAACGATGTGAAGGGGCAGATTGCCGCACTGCGAGACCTCGGTGCACTGCCACACGACACCGACCTCGACGCGGTGATCAAGGACCTCCGCCTCGACCAGCCGACGATCGATCCGACGACGCTCTCCGGAGAGGAACTCGTGAAGGAGGTCCAGCGGGTGGTGAAGGCACTCCTCGCCTACGGCGCCCGGATGCCCAAGGAACTGATGCTGTACGTGAAGAACATGGTGTTCCTCGACGGCGCAATCGCCCGGCTAGCCCCCGACCTCGACCTGCTCGGCGAGATCGCACAGATCTCGATGCTCTTCGCCCAACGGCACGGCGAGCGCCTCGGTCGCGAACTCGGCATCGACCATACGCAGGTCGAGATCAACCTCGACAGCGTGAAGGCCGGACTCGGCGTGACCAACGACGTGAGCCGCATGACCTACCGCGACCTGCAGAAACGCCGCGAACTCATCCAGAAGCGCATGCGCGACCACGTCGCACGCTGAACCGGATCTTTGTCAGTATTGAACGATGCGTCTCGTGGTGGCCCGCTGCACCGTGAACTACGTCGGACGTCTGGAGGCGTCGCTGCCCGAGGCGGTGCGATTGATCATGGTCAAGTCGGACGGCTGCGTTGCGATACACGCCGATGGCGGTGCCTACAAGCCGCTCAACTGGATGAACGCCCCCAACGTCGTGAAGGAATTTCCCGACCGCTGGGAGATCACCAACCCGAAGGACGAGATGCTCACGATTACGCTGCTCGAAGTGCTCAGCGACACGAGCCACGAGCTCGGTGACGACCCCGGCCTGTCGAAGGACGGGGTCGAGGCCCACCTCCAGGAGTTGCTCGCCGCGGATCCGACGTCGATCGAGGAGGGCCTCGTGCTGATCTCGCGCGAGTATCCGACGGCGATCGGACCGGTCGACCTCCTCTGTCGGGCGGCTGACGGCACCACCGTCGCCGTCGAGGTGAAGCGTCGAGGCGAGATCGACGGCGTCGAACAATTGGGCAGGTACCTCGAGTACCTGCGTGCCGACTCGTCGCTCGGAGTCCTGCGCGGCGTGTTCGTCGCACAGTCGATCAAGCCGCAGGCACGCACGCTCGCCGAGACCCGCGGGCTCGCCTGGAAGGAGGTCGATTACGACGAACTTCGTGGACGCCGGGTCGACGAACTGAGGCTGTTCTGAACGACGTACGGAACCTCCGCGACACCGACTTCGACGCCGTGCTGCGTATGAACAACGAGAACGATCCGGCCGTGTCCAGGCTCGAGCGCGAGGAACTGCAGTCCGACCTACTGGTGGCCAATCACGCGCTCGTGGTCGGCGGGGACGTGTGCAAGGGCTTCTGCGTCACCTTCGCGAGCGGCATCGAACGTGACCTCGGCGTCAACTATGCGTGGTTCAGCGCACGGTATCCCGACTTCGTCTACCTCGATCGCGTGGTCGTCGATGCGCCGTACCGCTCGCAACGACTGGGTGAGGCGCTCTATCGCGAGGTCGAGCGCCGCATCCTCGAGGATGGGAGGACGTCCCTGTTCACCTGCGAGGTGAACCTGCGGCCGCGCAACGACGGGTCACTGCGCTTCCACGCGCGGCTCGGCTTCGAACAGGTGGGTGAGCAGGAATCGAAGCCCGGCCTCGTGGTGGCGATGCTCGCGAAGAGGTTGCGCTAGTCACCCACGGGCGCGGCCGCCGAGCCGCCTACTTGTTCTGTGGTTGCGGCCAACTGCCGGGACGACCGTCCATCCCCGAGTTGGGTCGGGCCGCGCCGAGCAACTCCTCGACGATCGGACCGAGACGTGTCGGGTCGTCGACCGGCGAGTGCGACGGTCCGCGTACCCAACCCTCGGCGATGGCGAAGGTGCGTCCGCTCGCCTCGAACACGCGACCCGTGACCCCCCTGCTTTCCGCCGATGCCAACCAGGTGACGATCGGTGCGATCCAGCGCGGTGACTGCGCCTCGCGCTCCTCGTCGGTGGGGGGCGTCGGCTGCAGGTTCTCGGTCATCCGGGTGAGGGCAACCGGAGCGACCGCGTTGACCGTGACGCCGTAGCGGGCCAACTCGAGCGCCGTGATCACGCTGAACGCCGCGATGCCGGCCTTCGCCGCACCGTAGTTGGCCTGTCCGATGTTTCCGTAGATGCCCGACACCGACGTCGTATTGATGATGCGACCGTCGACCGGCTTCCCTGCCTTCGACTGGTCACGCCAGTAGGCGGCTGCGAAGTGCGACGGTGCGAACGTGCCCTTCAGGTGCACCTTGATGACGGCGTCCCACTCGGCCTCGCTCATGTTCGCCATCATGCGATCGCGCAGGATGCCGGCGTTGTTCACCACGCCGTGCAGGTCTCCGAACGTCTCGACGGCCGCCTTGATCAATCTCTCCGCACCCTCGAACGACGAGATGTCGTCGCCGTTGGAGATCGCCTTGCCACCCATCGCCTCGATCTCGGCGACGACCTGGTTGGCCGGCGAGACGTCGCCTCCGCTTCCGTCGACGCCCGCACCGAGGTCGTTGACCACCACGTGCGCGCCGTGCCGCGCCAGGCTCAGCGCATGCTCGCGACCGATACCCCGACCCGCACCCGTGACCACCACTACCCGTCCCTCGCACAACTTCGCCATGACCGTGACTCCTTTCCGGGCCTTCGCCGGATGATTGACGCTGACGCAATCTAGCCTTTGCCCGCGTGATCGATCGCAGCGACGTGCTCGTGGTGGGAGCAGGACCGGCGGGTATCGCCGCAGCAATCACTGCGCACCGTGCCGGTCTCGGGGTGCGTGTCATCGACAAGGCGGAGTTTCCCCGCGACAAATGCTGCGGCGACGGCTTGACCACCGGGGCGCTGCGGCTTCTCGAGCGCCTCGGGCTACGCCCCGATTCGGTTGCCAGTTGGACGACCTGCCGCGACGTGACGCTGCGGTCCCCGTCGGGTCGCGAGGTGAACCTGCAACTGCCCGACGGCGGACAGTTTGCCGCGATCGCAACACGGTTCGATCTCGATGCAGCGCTGGTGGATCTGGCGCGACGCGAGGGAATCGAGGTCTCCGAGGGCACGTCCTTCGGTGGCATCGAACGACGTGCCGACCTCCACCGCGTCGCCACGAGCAACGGTTCCATCGACGCGAGGGTGGTGGTCGCCGCCGACGGCATGTGGTCGGCGGTTCGAAGGGCCGTGCAGCCCGCCCGCGCCGCGTACCTCGGCGAGTGGCATGCGCTGCGGCAGTACGCCACCAACGTGACCGGCCCGGCACGTGAGCGGTTGTTCGTGTGGTTCGAACCCGAACTCCTCCCCGGCTACGCGTGGTCGTTCCCGCTCGCCGGTTCGCGAGCCAACCTCGGATTCGGCATCCTGCGCGGTGCCTCGCAGAAGGTCGGCGACATGAAGTCGCTATGGGCCGACGTGCTGGCCCGTGATCACGTTCGCTCGGCACTCGGCACCGACGCGGTGATCGACGACAGGTTGAGTGCCTGGCCGATCCCGGCACGGGTAACCGGTTCGACACTGCACCACGGCAGCGTCCTCTTCGTCGGTGATGCGGCCTGCGCAACCGACGTTCTGACCGGCGAGGGCATCGGTCAGGCACTGTTGTCGGGCATGTTGGCCGGCGAGGCTGCGTCACGCCCGAATCCGGGACGCTCCTACGACCGCTCCATGCGTCGGCACTTCTTCGCCGACCACCGAATGTCGAGCGCGCTCGGGCGGATCCTCGGCAACGAGGCACTCGCCCGGGCGGCCCTGCGCGTGATCGACGGCGGCGACTGGCGGAGGGACAAGTTCGTCCGGTGGATGTTCGAGGACGAGCCTCGTGCCGCTGCGTTCACGCCCCGTCGTTGGCACCGCGGCTTCCTGTCGTCGCCCGGTGCATACGCCAGGTAATCTCGCCGGCATGCGTACACGTCTCACCGAGATGCTCGGCGTCGAGTTCCCGGTGATGCTCGCCGGAATGGGCGGTGTGTCGTACCACGAACTCGTCGCTGCGGTGAGCGAGGCGGGCGGTATCGGCACGCTCGGCGCCTCGACGATGCGCGATCACGAACTACCCGAGGAGATGCGGTTGGTGCGCGAGCGGACCAAGAAGCCCTTCGGCGTCGATCTCCTCACCGCACTCCCCAACCAGGTCGACTCCGGGATCCGCGCGGTGATCGAGGGTGGAGCCACGATCTTCGTGGCCGGACTCGGTGTGCCCCGCGAAGTGATCGACCTGCTGCACAAGAACAACGTGCTCGTCGGTTCGATGTGCGGCAAGGTGAAGCACGCCGTCGCTGCGGTTGCGAGCGGTTGCGACTTCGTCGTCGCGCAGGGAACCGAGGCGGGTGGCCATACGGGCACGGTCGCGACGATGGCCCTCGTACCACAGGTCGTCGACGCCGTCGGCGAGAAGGTGCCGGTCGTCGCCGCGGGCGGACTGTACGACGGCCGGGGTCTCGCGGCCGCACTCGCACTCGGCGCCGACGGGGTGTGGATCGGCACCCGATTCATCGCCACGCCCGAGGCGAGGGCCGTCAACGGCTACAAGGACACGCTCATCGCGACGGGTGAGGACGGCACCACGATCTCCCGTGCCTACACCGGCAAAACCTGCCGTGTCGTTGCCAACGACTGGACGCGTCACTACGAGAAGAACCCCGGTGACCTCAAGCCGTTCCCGCAACAAGCGGTTGCCTCGATGCAGGCGGGCGTCAACCACCTCGGATATCCGACGGGCACCGACGTGGATCCGACGCGCGAGTTCTACCCGGCCGGCCAGGGAGTCGGTGCCATCAACGAGCTCGTTCCTGCCGGGGAGCTCGTGCGCCGCATCGTCCGCGAGGCCGAGGGCGTGTTGAGTCGCATCGGCAAGCTCCCCGCCCGCTGACCATCGGCAAGCGCAGGGTGTCGTGATGGCCAACGTGCTGCGCTCGAACCGCGACCTTCGATTGCTCTTCATCGCCCAGAACCTCTCGTTCATGGGTGACTGGTTCACGTTCGTCGCACTCGCCGGTCTGGTGCAGGACGTCACCGACTCGGCACTACTCGTGTCGCTGTTGCTGGTTGCGTTCTCGTTGCCCTCGTTCCTCGCGTCACCCATCGGCGGACCGGTGGCCGATCGCTACGACCGTCGCACGGTGCTCATCCTCGTGTCGATAGCACAGGCACTCTCGGCGTGCGGGCTCCTCTTCATCGGCGAGTCGCGGATCTGGCTGGCGTTCCTCTCGCAGGGACTCATCGCCGCCTTCGCCGCCTTCGTACGACCGGCGGTGGAAGCCGCCGTGCCGAATCTCGCACGTTCACCCGAGGAGCTGCGCAGCGCAAATGCGCTCTTCGGCTCGAGTTGGGGGGTCATGCTCGCCGTCGGCGCCGGTCTCGGAGGCGTGTTCGCCGAGGTGTTCGGTCGTCAGGCAGCGTTCATCGCCGACATCGCCACGTTCGTCGTTGCTGCGGGGCTGATCGCCATGGTGAGACGCCCGATGCAGGAAGACCGGGGTGCACACCGTGCACCCGTCCGGCCGATCGCCGACATGCGGGAGGCGATCCAACTCGCACGTCGTGACTCGATGATCATGGCCCTGCTGGCCTCGAAGATGACCTTCGCCATCGGCGCCGGGGTCGTGAGCCAACTGGCCGTGTACGCAGCCGATGCGTTCTCAGCCGGTGACGCGGGTCGTGGCATGCTGCTCGGTGCACGGGGGGTTGGCTCGGGTATCGGCCCGATCATCGGGGCGCGATTTGCAAAGGGCGAACTGCGAAGGGTCCTGCTCGTGTGCGGTGTGTCGGGGATGATCTTCTCCGTCGGGTACCTCGCCGCGGCAGCGGCACCGATGCTGATCGTGGCCGGTGCATGCGTGATGTTCGCGCACCTCGGCGGAGGGGCGCAATGGACGCTCTCCACGTACGGACTGCAGGTGCGGGCGCCCGACGACATGCGCGGCCGATTGCTGGCCGGTGACTTCGCGCTCATCACGCTGACGCTCGCGCTGAGCAGCGTGGCCGCCGGCATCGTCTCCGAACAGATCGGGGCCCGCGGCACGGTGGCGGTGTTCGGCGCGATCGCCGCAGCCAGTTCGCTCGTGTACCTCAGCCTGACGTCACGCTTGCGGTCGGCGACGTCCGCCTAGGCGTCGATCAGCGAGCGCAGTTTCGACAACGCGCCGGGTGCATCGTTCCCGACGGGACTGACCGACAGCATCGTCACACCCGCGGACCGGAACGCGGCCACTCGCTCCTTCACGTAACCCGCTGGGCCGACGAGGTTGGTGAGCTCCAGCATCTCGCGCGGCACGGCCCGGGCAGCCTCGTCCTTCTTGCCGGAGAGGTAGAGATCCTGGATCTCCGCAGCCTCGCGTTCGTAGCCGTACTCGCGGCAGATGTCGTTGTAGAAGTTCTTCCCGCGCGCACCCATGCCACCCACGTACAACGCAACGTTGGGTCGCGCCAGATCGAGCACCCCGTCCTTCGCGTCGCCGATCAACGATTCGTCGATGGCGAGCAGTCCGCCGGCGGAGATCTCGAGCGGCTTCAGGGTGCTCGCCCGCTTCGCCCTGCCCTTCTGCAGGGCCTTACCCCACACCTTCTCGAACTTGTCCGGTACGAAGAACACCGGCAGCCAGCCGTCGGCCAACTCCGCGGTCGCCTCCACGCTCAGGCCCTTCAGGGAGGCCCACCACACGGGGATGTTCGAGCGGACCGGATGGTTGATCAGCTTGAGCGGCTTGCCGAGCCCGGTGCCGCTTCCGGCCGGCAGTGGAACCTGCACCGTCTGCCCCGCGTACGCGAGCGCCTTCTCGCGCTTCCACACCTCGCGGCAGACGTCGATGTACTCCTTGATGCGTTGCATCGGCTTCTCGTAGGGCACCCCGTGGAAGCCCTCGATCACCTGCGGACCCGACGCACCGAGACCGAGGATGAAACGACCGTTCGATACGTAGTCGCAGCCGGCGGCCGTCATCGCCGTCAGCGACGCGGTGCGCGAGTACACGTTGATGATGCCGGTGCCGATCTCCACTCGCGATGTGATCGCGGCGAGGTATCCGACCTGGGAGATGGCGTCGAAGCTGTACGCCTCGGGAATCCAGACGACGTCGAGACCCGCCTTCTCCAGTTCCACGACGCGACGGGCGCCCTCGACGAAACCACCGGCGTAACTCATCATCATGCTGATTTTCATGGTGATGAGAACCTAGCCAACGCGAAGGCCGGCCGATCAGTTGACCTGTCGGGTGCGACCTTCCCAGTACGGAGCGCGGAGGTCCTTCTTCAGGATCTTGCCGCTCGGGTTGCGGGGCAGGACGTCGGCCCAGACCACCTTCTTCGGCGTCTTGAAGCCGGCGAGCTGCGTACGGCCGAAGGCGACGATGTCGTCCTCCTTGACGTCGACGCCGGGCTTGCGCACCACGATGGCGAGCGGAACCTCGCCCCAACGATCGTCGGGAATGCCGATGACCGCGACGTCACCGACGGCGGGATGCTTCATGAGCGCATTCTCCACCTCGGCCGGGTACACGTTCTCGCCGCCGGACACGATCATGTCCTTCACGCGGTCGTGGATGTAGACGTACCCTTCCTTGTCCTTGTAGCCGGCGTCGCCGGTGTAGAACCAGCCCTTGCGGATCGCCTTCGCGGTTTCTTCGGGCATGTTCCAGTAGCCCTTCATTACCTGCTTCGAACGGATGATGATCTCACCGACCTCGCCGGCGGGCAACTCCCTGTCCTTCTCGTCGACGATCCTCAATTCGACACCCATCGACGGCTTGCCGCACGACCGCAGGAGGTGCTTCTTCGGTCCCTCGATGTCGTGGTCCTCGTGCATGAGCATGGTGACCACACCGGTCGTCTCGGTGAGACCGTACACCTGCACGAAGTCGCACTTGAACGTCTTCAGCGACTGGGAAAGTACTTGTTCGGAGATCGGCGACGCGCCGTAGGCGATCAACTTCAGGCTGGAGAAGTCGGCCTTGTCGATGTCGGGCACCATCAGCGTGAACGCGAGTAGTGCTGGGACCATGAACGCATGGGTGATGCGATGTTGACCGATGAGCTTGACGATGCCGCCGACGTCGACGGTCTCGCGCAGGATGATCGACTTGCAGCCGTTGTACTGACCCGCCGTCGCCCAACCGCTACCACCGATGTGGAAGAGCGGCATCGCGATGAGGTTGACCGAATGCTCGTCCATGCCCCACAGGTCGCGGGCGCTCGGCAGGATGCCGAGGAAGTTGTCGTTGGTGAGCATGACGCCCTTGGGTCGGCCCGTGGTGCCGCTCGAGTACAACTGGAACGCCACGTCGGACGGCTTGGAGTCGACGCCGGGGTCGGCCGACGGGTATCGCGAGACCCACGACTCGTACGACTCGTGCTGCGGGTGTCCGCCGATGACCACGATCTTCTTCGTGTGCGGGAGATCGCCCGCAATGGCGTCGAGTACCGGCACGAAATCCGGGCCGACGACGAACACCTTGGCCCGTGCGTCGTTGACGATGTAGGCAACCTCCGGTGGAGCGAGACGGAAGTTGACGTCGACGCTGACTGCGTTGAGCAACGAACAGCCGTAGAACACCTCGAAATGCTCGATCGAGTTCTTGTCGAGGAACGCAACGCGATCCTGGTTACCGACGCCGGCCGCCTTGAGTGCCTGAGCCACCTGCGACGAGCGCTTGTAGAGCTCCTGCCAGGTCTGGACACGGTCGCCCTGGACGAGCGAGACCTTGCCGGAAAGGTTCTTGGCGTGCGTACGAATGATGCCGGCAATCGTTGCGATGCCCGTGGCCGCGGGCTTCTTCTTGGCCGCGGGCTTCTTCTTGGCCGCGGGCTTCTTCTTGGCCGCGGGCTTCTTCTTGGCCGCGGGCTTCTTCTTCGAGGCTGGCTTCTTCTTGGCCGCGGGCTTCTTCTTGGCCACAGACTTCTTCTTCGAGGCTGGCTTCTTCTTCGCCACCTTCTTCTTTGCTGCCTGCTTCTTCGGGGACTTCTTGGCCGCCTTCTTCGTGGCGGGCTTCTTCTTCACGGATTTACGACGCTTGGTTGCCATGCGCAGACAAGGTAGTAGGTGCCGGGTCGCGGGGCAACCCCAGCACGCGTTCGGCGAGGATGTTGCGCTGTACCTCACCCGTACCTCCCCCGATCGTGAGGGCCCGCGCAAAGAGGTACCCGTGCGTCCACCCAGCGTCGGCAAACGACGCGAATTCGGGTGGTTGAGCGGCGGCCTTGGTGGTAGTCAGCATTCCCATCGCACCAACGAGGCTCCGACCCGTTTCCATCACCCGTTGGCCGTGTTCATCGGCGAGGACCTTGCGCACACTCGCCTCCGGCCCGGGTTCGCGCCCGGCGAGCCGTTGGGCGAGTGTCCGCATCCGCACCAACTCGAGGATCGAGTGCTCCGTGTACAGGCGCGCAATGGTGTCACGCACGAGCGGATCCAGGGTTCCACCCCCGCGGCGATGGGTCCGGCACGCATCAATGATGTCCATGGCGGTCGGTCCCATCCCCCACAGTGCGCCGCCGGACGACAACGACACCCGCTCATTGCCCAACGTCACTCGCGCGAGCCGCCATCCGTCGTTCGCCTCGCCGACCACGTTCGTGTGCGGAATCCGAACGTCGGTGAGGAAGACCTCGTTGAAGGTCGAACCACCCGTCATCTCCCTGATCGGACGAACCTCGATGCCCGGGAGGTCCATCGGGCAGATGAAGTAGGTGATGCCGTGGTGCTTGTCCGCAGCGGGATCGGTCCGCGCGAGCAGGATCCCGAACCTCGCAATCTGGGCCCCCGACGTCCATATCTTCTGTCCGTTCACCACCCACTC
>JBIJCI010000024.1:0-25335 GCA_044344715.1 Ilumatobacteraceae bacterium
CACTCGTCACCGTCGCGCTCGGCCCGCGTGCGGAGGCTGGCGAGGTCGCTGCCGCTCCCTGGTTCGGAGAACAACTGGCACCAGAACACCTCGCCGCTCAACATGCCGAAGAGATGCTCGTCCTTCTGCCGCTCGGTGCCTGCCGAGAGGATCGTCGGACCGGCCCAACCGATGCCGATCGGGTTGTACGGACGCTTGACACCACCACGACGAAGCTCGTCGTCGACGATCAGCTGCTCGAGCGGCGAGGCATCGATCCCCCATGGACGCGGCCAATGAGGGGCGACGTACCCGGATCGGGCGAGCTCGTCGTTGGTTGGCCGCGGGTTTGCGGTGAGCCAGGCGCGTACCGAGCGACGGAAGGGGTCGCCGTCGCCGGGCAGCAACGCACTCAGGTCACGCATGTCCTCGAACATCCGCAGCGGCGTCGGACGTGAGCATGGGGGTGAGCATAGTTAGGTTGGTTCCGATGTTCGATCGGTCGACCCGCACGGTTCCGTCGACGAACGGCGTCGAAGTCGTGGTGTACGACGAGCCCGGCCAAGGCGACGCTCCATCGAACGCTGCACGTCCACCCATTCTCTTCTCGCACGCCACCGGATTCCACGGGAGGGTCTTCGCACCGATCGCCGAGCGACTCCCGTCGTACCCGCGGATTACCTTCGACTACCGCGGCTACGGGTCCACGGCGGCACCGCCCGATTGGGTCCTCGAGTGGGACGGGTTTGGTGAGGACGCACTCGCCGTCGCCCGCGATTCGTCGGAACGATTCGACGGAGCTCCCGTCATCGGTGTCGGTCACTCCATGGGCGGCGCCGGACTCGTGATGGCGGCCCTGCGCGAACCACGACGTTTCGCAGTACTCGTGCTGTTCGAGCCGATCATCTTTCCTCCCGAGGTACGTCAGGCCGCCGGGCGGACGAATCCACTGGCCGAGGTGACCCGCAGGCGGCGTCGCACGTTCGGAACGTTCGACGAGGCAATCGCCAACTTCTCCGCCAAGCCGCCACTCTCCTCGTTGGATTCCGCCGCGCTCGAGGCGTACGTCCGGCACGGATTTGCACGGCGCGACGACGGCGTGTACATCAGGTGCGACCCCGAGTTCGAGGCGCGAACCTATGAGATGGGTGCCCAGCACGACACCTGGTCCCGACTCCCCGATCTCGACGTACCGACGATCGTGATGGCCGGGGCGTTCGCCCCGAACTCGCCGGCCGCCATCGCTCCGCGGATACACGACCGACTTCCCCGCTCGTCGTTCGTCGAGTGGGAAGACCGAGGACACTTCGGTCCACTGGAAGACCCGGCACGGTTCGCTGCGTTCGTCGACCAGGTGGCGCGCGGCATCACCGGGGCCTGACACACCGCGCGCCTACGCTGGCGATTGCATGCCCGCTCCGCAGTCGAAACGTCCGCGACTCTCACCCTCCAGGATCAACACCTTCATCGGTTGCCCGATGAAGTATCGGTTCCAGTACGTCGAATCGGTGCCGAGCCTTCCGAGCGAGGCGATGGTCCGGGGCTCGTTCGTGCACCGCGTACTCGAGTTGCTCCTCGGACGGGACAAATCGGAACGTACGCTCGAGGCCGCGCGGAACGACTTCGATGCCGCCCAGCAGGAGTTCCGTGGGCGCGACGACTTCCGCCTGCTGGCACTCGATGACACCGGCGAGGCAGCGTTCTGGGAGTCGGGGCGCGAGTGCGTACGGGCCTACTACCGCATCGAACGGCCGCACGAGGCCAACGTGGTCGAACTGGAGAAGTGGGTCAGTGCGCCGCTCGGCGAGTTCGACGTGGCCGGCTTCATCGACCGCCTCGAACGCGACGACCAGGGCCTCGTCGTCAGTGACTACAAGACGGGTGCCCCGAAGCCACGCCATTTCTCCACCGACTACCTACGTCAACTCACGTACTACGCGTTGATGTGCGAGACGCAGCTCTCCGAGACTCCGCACTCGGTGCGCATCTACTACCTGGGCGGGGGCAAGGACGAGTTCACCCGTGCCGCGCGCGTCGTGTCCCAGGCGGTCACCACGTCATCCCTCGACGAGGTTCGCGACACCGCACGACGCGTGTACGGCGCCATCGAGACCGGCAAGGCAACGGGTGAGTTCGCCACCAACGTCACCAAGCTGTGCGACTGGTGCGACTACAAGTCGTGGTGTCCCGCCCACGGCGGCGAGGTCGGGCGGGCCAAGGAAGAGGCAGCCGTCAAGCTGCAGCTCCGACGACGCCAGGTCGGGCTCCCCGAGGCGTCATGACGTCGTTCGTCTCCCGGGTCGACGAGATCGACGAACGACTCGACGGCGTGTTCGAGCCACTGCGCAACTCCCGTCCGCTCGTCTACCTCTTCAATACGTCCAGTGCCGTAGGTGACTTCGGCGCGATCTGGCACGTCGTCGGGGTGGTCGGTGCCGTCAATGGAGCACTCTCGTGGACGCAAGCGGTCGTACTCGCCCTCCTGATGGGCGCCGAGAGCCTGCTGCTCAACCAGGGAGTCAAGCGGATGTTCCGTCGCACCCGGCCGACCGCAGCCGGCGACGACCGCTTCACGGTTCGCCGACCCCTCACGAGCAGCTTCCCCAGTGGTCACGCGTCCTCGGCCTTCTTTGCGGCGTTCGTACTGAGCGGATGGGTCGGAGCCGGCTGGATCATCACCTTCCTCGTCCTTGCCGTCATCATCGCGCTCAGTCGGGTGGTCGTTCGAATCCACCACGTCAGCGACATCGTCGTAGGCTCCATCGTCGGCGCTCTGCTCGGCACCATTGCCCTGCAGTTCACCTCGACGATTCAGTGACCACCGATCCCATCGCCCCCGACTCGCAGGCCCAGCTGCCGCGGTTCGACGCGCGCATGAGCGATGCCGAGGGGCTGATGTGGCGACTGGAGAAGGATCCCTTCCTCGCCTCGACCTTCGGCAACGTGACCGTGGTCGACAAGCCGCTCAACTTCGCACTCTTCAAGGAGCGACTCGATCGCGCGACGATGGCGGTGCCGAGACTCCGGCAGCGGGTGCGCCCGACACCGGCCGCACTCGGTGCCCCCAGATGGGTCGACGACCCGGAGTTCAACATCGACTTCCACGTGCGACGCGTGTGCCTGCCCGAGCCGGGAACCCTCCGACAGTTGCTCGACCTCGCATCGCTGATCGTGAACGATCCGTTCGACCGCACCCGTCCGCTCTGGCAGTTCACCGTGGTCGACGGACTCGTCGGTGGTCGCGGGGCGCTGATCGTGAAGCTGCACCACACCGTCGCCGACGGACAAGGTGGCGTCCTGCTCTCACTCCAGTTCATCGACCTCGAACGCAATCCCCCGCTGCCGCCGCCCCTCCCCATACCCCCGGTCTCCGAACCACCACTCGGCGCCGATGATTCCGCCGACGTGCTCCGGTCCTCCGTCAGCGACGCCCTGCGCGTTCCGATCGGTCTGCTGAAGCAGGCACGCAACGTTCTCGCCGATCCGACGCAGCTGGCGGGTCTTGCGGGCCAGGCCAACGAGTCGCTGCGCGGTTTGATCACCCAGATGGGCGAGGTCGACGCAGCACGCTCGCCGCTCTGGAAGCGACGTTCGCTGCAGCGCCGGCTCGAGACGGTTCGTATTCCCTATCGCGACCTCCTCGCGGCCAGTCGCGGCTTCGGGGGGAAACTCAACACGGCGTTCGTCACCGCGGCCGCCGATGCCGCCGGTGCCTACCATCGTGAGCTCGGATCGCCGGTCGAATCCCTGCGTACGTCGATTGCCATCAGCACGCGCACCGAAGCATCCGGCAGCAACGCCTTCTCGCTGGCCAAGCTGCTGGTGCCAACCGGCGAGATGCCCGTCGCGGAGCGATTCGCGGCCGTCCACGAGGCGCTGAACCAGGCGCGCGAGGGAGCCCGAAGCACGTCACTCGACTCACTGGCGATGCTCTCCTCCAACCTTCCGACGTCGGTGCTCACACGACTCACCAGGGCGCAGAGTCAGTCGGTCGACTTCGCCACGTCGAACGTGCGCAGCGGAGGCATTCCGCTCTTCATCGCCGGCTCTCTGATCACCGAGAACTACCCGGTCGGACCGCTGGGGGGCGTTGCATTCAACGCCACACTGCTGTCCTACAACGGATCGATCGACATCGGGGTCAACATCGACACTGCCGCGGTCGAACATCCGGAACTGCTCCGCGACCAATTGGAGCGATCACTGAACAAACTGGTGCTCGCGGCACCTGGCGCCGACGTGGCGGCGCCGACGGCTACTTCGCGGGTGCGCTGGTGGCGTCGGCTTTCTCGCTGAGCAACTGACGCACGTCGAGGAGCAGGTCGGCCACCTCGGTGGTGGTAACCAGCTGGCGCTGGCCGATCTCGGCGAGTGCCTTGTCGATGACCTCGATCGCCTCGGCGAGCACGACGGCATCGTGCGGTGTGCTGCGCTGGATCGTTTCGGTCATCTCGTTACCTTCTCTCGTCTTGCTGCGAGAGGCTACTCGCGGCGTTTCCCACTTCGTCGGATACGCACGCTCGTCCTAGCATCGTGACGTGCAGTTCGCCGGCGCCGTTGCAGTGGTCACCGGCGCGGCCGGCGGTATCGGTTCTGCACTTGGTGAACGATTTCACGACGCAGGCGCGACCGTCGTCCTGAGCGACCGTGCGGGCACCGACGTGGAACGTATCGCCGCCCGTTTGGACGCCCGGCGACCCGGATCGGCGTTCGCCGTCATCGCGGATGTCTCCCTCGAGTCCGGGAACGCACATCTCGTGGCGGAGGCTCGCCGACTGGCCGGACGGATCGATCTCTTCTTTGCGAATGCCGGAGTGGCGATGGGCGGCGACCTCACCGCGACCGAGGAGGAGTGGTCGACGTCCTTCGACGTCAACGTCCATGCACATCGCTGGGCAGCGAAGTACCTGATTCCCGAGTGGCTCGCCACCGGCAGCGGTTACTTCGCTTCCACCGCGAGCGCGGCGGGGGTGCTCGCCCAAATCGGCTCCGCGCCCTACTCCGTCACCAAGCATGCCGCCGTCGCATTCGCCGAGTGGCTGTCGATCACCTACGGATCACGCGGCATCCGGGTGAGCTGTCTGTGCCCGCAAGGTGTGAACACCGCGATGCTGCGCGGCGCCGACCGGCCTGACTCCGCGACGAACGAGAGCAACGTGGTGCGCGCCGTCGGTGCGGTACTCGAACCTGCGGCCGTCGCCGACTTCGTCCATGACGCACTGCTCGAGGAACGCTTCTTCATCCTGCCCCATCCCGAGGTCGCCGAGTACATGAAGGTGAAGGCCGTGGAACACGACCGATGGCTGGGCGGAATGCGCAAACTTCAGCGCCGAATCTTCGGCGTCTGAGTTCTTCTCAGAGACCCTTCGTCGCGGCGGCGAGGTCACGCCACTGGGGCATCGGTAGCGCCATCGGATCGGCGTCCAACACCTGGATGCTGACGTGCGATGCCCCGGCATCGAAGTGGGCCTTCACACGGGCCACGGCGTCATCGATGGTCCCCCATGCGACGATTGCGTCGACCATGCGGTCGCTCGGCGGCTTCGTCGCATCGCCGATGTCGTCGTCGGTGTACCCGAGTCGTCGCAGGTTGTTCGCATAGTTCGGCAGTCGGATGTAGGTGGCCATGAACTTGCGGGCGATCTCCCTTGCCTTCGTCGGGTCGGTCTCGAACAGCACCGCCTGTTCCGGGGCGAGCAGGGGTCCGCTCCCGAGCACGTCGCGGGCGATCTTCGTGTGCTCGGGGGGAACGAAGTACGGATGGGCGCCGAGGCCGCGCTCGGCCGACAATGCCAGCATCTTCGGTCCGAGGGCGGCGAGCACCCGTCGCGGGGCGGAACTCGGCGGCGCAGCCGCGAAGATGCCCTTGTCCATCTGATCCAGGTACGTCACCATCGCGGAGTAGGGCTTGTCGTAACTCCCCTTGTGCAGTTTGGTGGCCATGTGTTCGTGGCTGGCCCCGACGCCGAGCGTGAAGCGCTCACCGAACGCCTCGGTGAGCGTGCGCCATCCTGCCTGCATGGTGATCGCAGACCGTGCGTACATGGAGGCGATGCCGGTGGCCAGCCCGATCCGCTTCGTCGCGGAGAGCAGCAGCGCGCACGAGGCGAACGGTTCGCGACCGACCGCCTCGGGCACCCAGATGCATCCGTAGCCGAGTTCCTCGAGTTCACGGGCCGCTTCTTGTGCCCGAGCCATCGGCTGCAGGTCGAGCGCGAAGGTCCACACACCGACCCGGCCCAATCCGAAATGATTCGGTTCGTTGGTCACCATGGGAACCACGGTAGTTCCGCGGGTGGTCCACACATCCGATGGTGAGATTCGACATGCGCAAGGCCGCTCCCTCCGGCGCGCTCCTGCTCCTCGTCGTCGCATCATGTTCAACCGTCGATGGCGACACCACCGAGCAGAACCACACCGCCGAGCGGGCGACGGTCATCGAGGTCGTCGACGGCGACACCGTCCGGCTCCGCATCGACGGACACCAGGAGTCGGTGCGACTGATCGGTGTCGATACCCCCGAGACGAAGCATCCGACCAAGGGTGTGCAGTGCTTCGGGCCGCAGGCATCCGACTTCCTGACCCGACTCATCCCGGCGGGCACGGAACTTCGGATCGAACGCGACGTCGAAGCACGCGACTCCTACGACCGACTGCTGCTTTACCTCTTCGCGGCGACCCCCGACGGCGAGCGGTTCATCAACCTGGAGTTGGTGACGCGGGGATTCGCCAGGCCACTCTCGATCGAGCCCAACGTTCGCTATCGACGCCTGTTCGTGGACGCCGCGGTCGACGCCGAACGCAACCTGCGTGGTCTCTGGAGGGTCTGTAAGTAGCGTCATCACGCGTGGCAACCCGTGCACTGCCGACGCTGAACGCGCTGCTCGGCCACCCCGAGGATGCCCGGCTCGTCATCCTCAGCTGCGACGACCTCGGAGCGTTCCACGCATCGAACGTCGGCGTGCTCACCGCGCTCCATTCCGGAATGGCCACCTGCGCCTCGCTCATGGTGCCCGCTCCCTGGTCGCGTCACGCGGTCGCCAACCTGCAACCGGCGGACGACATCGGAGTCCACCTGACGCTGGTGTCCGAGCATCCCGAGTACCGGTGGGGTCCGCTCACCTATGCGCCGACGCTCCAGTCGGGAGACGGTGGTTTTCCGGCGACACTCGACGACCTGTGGGAGCACGCGGATTCCGAGGAGGTGTTGCGCGAATGCCGCGCCCAAGTCGATCGTGCGCTCCTGTGGGGTGTCGACGTCACCCACCTCGCACCGCACCTCACCTCGATCACGCTGCGACCCGAGTTCTTCGACGTGTACCTGCAGCTGGCGGTCGACTACCGGTTGCCGGTCCGGCTTCCGTCATCCGTATCCGCATCGGATGCCGGTTTCGATTTTCGCGGTTTGGCGCGCGACGCCGGGGTCCTCTTCCCCGACCACTTCGACCACGATTGGTCGTCCGGCAGCCGTCAACGAGTCATGTCGGCGATCGAGCGACTACAGCCCGGGGTCACCGAGATCCATGTGCAGCCGGTGATCGACTCCCCCGAAGTGCAGGCGTTGGGTTCGGTCAGCTCCGGGTGGATCGACGATCTCGAACTTGCAACGAGCAACGACCTGCGTACCGCTCTGCGCGATGCCGGAGCCGTGATGATCGGCTACCGCAGCGTCAGGGACGCGATGCGAGCCGCACGATTGCACGGCTGAGGTCCCCGGAACGCAACAACGCAAACAGGCGACCGCTGCTGCCGGCGGCCTTCAGCTTGCCCTGCATGTAGAGGCTCGTCGGGTCACCGCCGACGTCCGTGGCCGCCACGGTTACGACGAGTTCGGCATCATCGGGGCCATCGACCACCTCGTCCTTCTTCCCGAACACGATGCGGTACTGAACGGATGTCATCGGATCGCGGGCATCGTTGGTGGCACCCTCAGCGACCGACCCGGGGGCGGATTCCGGCGAACATGTCGTCCTCCAATCCGCCGGATTGGTTCGCATTCGGCACGAGGGAGCGGGCGAGCACCCAATCCTCGTACGGATACACCTCCGCCAGTTCGGCATCGCTGAGCCCGAACCAGAACGGTTCCTTCTCGTCAACCTGGGTCTTGTGGGCACGCAGCGATCCCGATCGCGCCCAGAGGTACTCGCCGATGTGCAACCGGGTCGTGATCCGGTGATCCTGGTCCGGACGCTCGAACCAACGCTCGTCGTAGGGGGACGAACCCCGCAGTCGCAGCAACGCCTCGTGCACCTTCGTCAATCGGGCCCGCGACCAGACGGAGTAGTAGAGCTTCAGCGGCTGCCACGCCGCGCCGTGCCCGGGATACCACTCGTCGTCCCCGGCGCGATCGAACGCGAGCACGCTCACATCGTGAACCTTCAGATGGTCGGGGTGTGGGTATCCGCGCTGGTCGTCGCCGTACGTCACGATCACCTGCGGACGATGCTCGCGGATGATCCGCACCAGTCGCCCGGTGGCTTCGTCGATGTCCGCCGAATGGAACGAATCGGGGTGGGAGTTGGTGGGCGAATCGGGCATCCCCGAGTCGCGGTATCCGAGCATCTCCACGCGGGAGAAGCCGATGATCTCCGCCGACGCCGCAAGTTCACGGGGTCGCAACTCGGCGAGCAGTTTCTTCGCGGCCTCACCCTCGACATCGTGGAAGGGTTGGCCCGGCTCCCTCAGCGACGGATTGTTGAGGTCGCCCTCTTCCCCGCCGGTGCAGCACACCAGGACCGTGTGCACGCCCTCCCTCGAGTACTTGGCCATCGTTGGCGCACCCTTCGACGCTTCGTCGTCGGGATGCGCGTGCACGGTGAGGATGCTCAGCCGCTCGGTCATTCGTGGACGCAGGCTACTGCGGACGACGTTCTACGCTCGTACCCGATGACGTTCCGCTCGAGTCGACCGATGCTTCCGTGGCTCCTCGTCGTGGCACTCGTCTCGTGCTCCACCGACGGACGGACGCTCGCGCCCGCATCCCCCACGCAGAACGAATCGGTCGCGGTCGCACCGACACAAACGGTCGTCGCCGCCGAGGAAACGTTCGCCGTCCGCGGAGCATGGACCGACGGGACCGACATCGACCTCGCGTACACGTGCTACGGCGACGCGGTCTCGCCACCGATCGAGATCGTCGCGCAACCATCGGGAACGGTGACCCTTGCCGTGTTGCTCACCGACACTGCGTCCCCGGAAGACGTCCTGTGGGTGATGGCCAACATCGCCGGCGGAACGGTGGCGATCGGCGCCGGCGTCCTACCACCGGACGTGATCGTCGCCACGAATAGTGACGGCAATCCCGGGTACCGTCCGCCCTGTCCGTCGACCGGTGAGCGTCGTCAGTACGTTCTGACACTGTTCGCGTTGGACGGTGTGATCGACCCGACCGAGGTCACCAGCACCGACGGCACCGTCGATGCCGACACCCTGCTCACTGCCGTCGAACGTCGGACGTTCGACCTCGTGGAGAGCACGTTCTTCGTCCAGGCACCCTGAGCTGCCACGACGACCCGTTCGTCGGCACGCACGTTCCCTTCTCGCCGGTAACGAACGTGTGAGACTTGGGGCATCAACCGCGACCTCGCATCCCTCCCGATCGCCCTGTGCGACATCGACCTCGAGGGACGCCTGACCGACGCCAACGACGCCTTCCGTTCGCTCGCGTTGGGTGGTGCACCGCTCACCGTGGGCGTTGCCGCCTGGTCCCACACCGTTCCTGCGCGACGCACCGAGCTGGAACGACAGTGGATTGCGGCCCGCGCGTCGGACACGTCGTTCGTCGGCCACTTTCGAATCACCGACACCTCCGGCAATGACGTGGTCGTCGCACTGGTGGCGCACCCGGTTCGCGATGCGGACGGTCGCACGACGAGCTACGTCGCCGTAGCCAACGACGTGACGTCGCTCGTGCGGACCGATGGCCTGAACGACCAACTCGTCGGGGCCCTCGATGCAGCCAGCGACGCGATCGTCGTCTACGACGCGAACGCATCGTTGCGCTTCGCGAACCGCGGTGCTGCGGAGCTGCTCGGCATCACCGATGCGACGGACACGGATGCCGATGCCGGGGCGACGTTCTTCGATGCCGTACGCAACCAGGTTCCGCGCGAGGTGTTGCTCGGCTCGGCGCGGAGCTCCTGGTCGGGCGAGCTGGGGCACCGCAGTCCCGATGGTCTCATGCGCACGCTCGCCGTGACGTTGCACGTCGTTCGTCGCGTCGATTCGACCGTCGACCACTTCTCGGTCATCGCGCGTGACGTCACCGCCGACAAACGAATGCAGACGGAACTGCAGCGACAGGCGACGCACGACGAGTTGACCGGACTCCCGAATCGAACCCTTTTCCTTCGGCGCGTCGCCGAGGCCCTGGACCGGAGCCGCACGCTGCGTCGCGGCGTCACCGTGATGTTCCTCGACTTCGACGGCCTGAAGACCGTGAACGACACGGTCGGACACCGGTTCGGCGACCAGTTGATCGTGAGCGTCGGCAAGCGCCTCGTGAACGCCACGAGACCCTCCGATGTCGTCGCGCGCCTGAGCGGGGACGAGTTCGCGGTGCTCGCCGAAGGAGTCGGCGACGAGTCGCTGGCCATGGAGGTCGCCGAGCGACTGCGGGCGAGCATCACGGGCCAGCACGTCGTGCAGGGGGTGGAGGTCACCTCGGGGGCGAGCGTGGGGATCGCCATCGCAACCCCGGCACTCCTGGAGGAGCAATCACCTTCCGATGCCGCGCTCACGCTGCTGGTGAACGCCGACACTGCGATGTACCGGGCGAAGCAACGCGGCAAGGGACGCTGCGAGCTGTACAGCGAGGAGATGCGAACACGGGCCCGCGACCGCCTCGTCCTTGCCTCCCAACTGGAGCGGGCACTCGCGCGAGCGGAGTTGGCGCTCTCCTACCAACCGATCGTGTCGATGCACACCGGTCGTGTCGTCGCCATCGAGGCGTTGTTGCGCTGGAGGCACCCGGAACGCGGCACGCTGACTCCGCCGGCGTTCATCGACGTTGCCGAGGAGACCGGCGCCATCGGACCGATCGGCGATTGGGTGATCGCCACCGCCGCGCGGGCCCTGCGCGAGTTGCTCGACGATGGAACCGTCGAGCGCTCGGTCACCATGCACGTCAACGTGTCCCCGCGCCAGTTGAGCGATGCCGGATTCGTCGAACGAACGACGGGCGCCCTCTCGATCGCGGGCCTCGACGTCCGCCAGCTCGTGCTCGAGTTCACCGAGACGACCGCACTCTCAGGAAACCCGGCGATTGCCAGGAGTCTCAATGCACTGGGACGACTCGACGTTCGTTTGTCGATCGATGATTTCGGCACCGGCTACTCGTCGCTCGCCCACCTACGGGACTTCCGCGCGTCGGAACTCAAACTCGACGGCACGTTCGTGCGCAACGTCGGACGTGACGCGGCAGACGACCCGATCGTCCGGTCGATCGTGCAACTCGCCCACTCGCTCGACATGTCGGTGGTTGCGGAATGGGTGCAATCGGCCGAGCAGCTGCAGCGACTTCGACTACTCGGATGCGACCACGCCCAGGGCAACCACATCTGCGAGCCGACCGATGTCGAAGGTGTCCGGGAATTCATCCGTCGTGGTGCGTCGGCCGTACGGCGTCGTCACTCGGGCGGAACCGGCGCCGGCCCGTCACCGGCGTAGAACGCCAGCACGGGCGCCGACGAGTCGGCGAGTCGTAGGACGGAGTTACCGCGCACCGTGTCGCCGAAGGTGTCGAGCGAGTACCGCCGCAGCCTGCCGGTTGCCGCCGGGCGCATGAGTCCGGCGAAGTCGAGAAGGTCGAGTCGTTCGTCGACGAGCAGTGCAGAGGTCGCACCGTCCATGATCGTGCCCGCGCGGAACGGATCCCCGAGCGTGCGTTCGATGGCCGTCTTCAGCAGCAACGCGATGAAGAGTCGCTGGCGCTTGCCGCGACCTAGGTCCGCAGTGCCGTCCATACGCCACTGGCCGTCCACCTTCTCCTCGAAGTAGCGGCTGCGTGCGTACGCGAGCGACTGGACACCGTTCAGGTTCCTGCAGCCGCGCCGGATATAGAGCCCGGTGTTGCGGTCGCGACTCGGATTCTCGACGCACACCGTTACCCCGCCCACGGCATCGACCAGATCCTTGAAGCCCTGGAAGTCGATCTCCAGGTAGTGGTGGATCGGGACTCCGAGATTGCGCGTGATGGTCCGCACGACGACCGGCGCCCCCTCGCGGTAGGCGACGTTGATCCGTTCGGTGTTCTCCGAATCGCCGATGTTCACCCAGAGATCGCGCGGTACCGAGAGCAGGGAGATGATGCCCGACGACTTCTCCACGTTGACCACGATCAGCGTGTCACTCCGGCGTCCCGAGACGTCGCCCTCACCACCGACGTTCTCGTAGTCCGCGTCCCCGGGCTGCGCGCCGGCACGCGAGTCGGACCCGACGAGGAGGAAGTTGACGAATCGGTCGTCGCCATCCGCGAGAACCGACTCCAGCGACGGCTCGCGCCGAACCTCGGCGAGGCGCGCATCGAGCGCACGATGGATGCCGGCGAATCCCGCGATTCCGAGTGCGGAGAACACCAACGAAGCAGCCAACCACACTCGCAGCCGCTCGCTGCGACTCCGCGTCGTCGACTCGGCACCCATCGCCCGTACGACGGTAGTGCGGCTACTTCGCTCGGAGGTGCACTACGTCTCCGACGTCGACGACGTGCACGACTCCAGAGTCGTCCACGACCACGAGGCGCGACTGGTCGTCCACGTCGTCGGCGATACCGACGATCGAGTCTCCGGCGCGCAACTCGACGCGCACCCGGGTTCCGAGGGTGGCGAGCACCGACCGGTGCTCCGTGCGTAGTTCGTCGTCGGACCGGTTCCGGCGCGCATCGATCTCCGTCAGCATCGCCGCCAAGAGTGTGAGCGGACCCGGGATCGTCGGGGGCTCCTGCCGGCTCGCGCCGCGGAGCGAGACGGCCCCTTCGGGAGCCCATGCAACGTTCACGCCGATCCCGACGACGACGAAGCGTTCGTTCGGCACTCCGACGGCGAGCAACCCCGCCAGTTTTCGGTCGCCTACCACGAGATCGTTCGGCCACTTGAGTGACGCCTCGACGCTCGCGAGACGTTCGCAGGCACGACGAGCCGCGAGGGCGACGATGCGGGCAAAGCGTGTCGGGTCCTCGTTCACGTACCGGAACAGCATCGAGACGAGGAGATTGCTGCCCGGCGTTGCCTCCCACCTTCGGTCCAGGCGGCCCTTGCCCGCCGTCTGATGGTCGGCGACGATGACCGTCCGGTCGGCCGCACCGGTGAGTGCCGCGGCCACCAGGTCATCGTTCGTCGATCCGGTTTCGACCACGTGACGAACCGTCCACCCGGTCGCCCAAATCGGCTCCGAACTAGGATTCGTAGGCGTCATTGCCCCAACAAGATAGGTGTTCGTGCCGAAGAAGATCCTCATCGCCAACCGCGGAGAAATCGCGGTTCGCGTCATCCGTACCGCGCGGGAAATGGGTATCGCCACCGTGGCGGTGTATTCCGAACTCGACCGCAACGCCCTGCACGTGCGCCTGGCGGACGAGGCCTACGCGTTGGGTGGCGAGACGGCGGCCCAGAGTTACCTGAATACCGGGGCGATCCTCGATGCGATCCGCGAGAGCGGTGCCGACGCCGTGCACCCCGGCTACGGCTTCTTCTCCGAGAACGCCGACTTCGCACGGGCGATCACCGACCTCGGGGTCGCCTTCATCGGGCCGCCACCCGCCGCCATCGTGGAGATGGGCGACAAGGTGTCGTCGCGCAAGGCCGCGCTCCGCGGTGGGGCGCCGATCGTGCCGGGCACGACGGAGTTCGTCACCACTGCGGCGGAGATCACCGCGTTCGGCGAAGAGTACGGCTGGCCGGTTGCGATCAAGGCGGCCTTCGGCGGTGGTGGACGCGGCATGAAGGTGGTGAAGGACGCGGCTTCGGTGCAGGAGGCGATGGACTCCGCGCAGCGCGAGTCGAAGGCCTTCTTCGGGCGCGACGAGATCTACGTCGAGCGTTACCTCACCTGGCCGCGACACATCGAGGTGCAGCTCATCGGCGACAAGCACGGCAACGTGGTCTGGGTCTCGACGCGCGATTGCTCGGCACAGCGACGTCACCAGAAACTGATCGAGGAGGCTCCGGCGCCCGCCCTTCCTGCGGGGGTCGAGGAGGCCATGGGCGAGGCCGCGGTCAAGGCGGCGCGTGCCGTCGGCTACTACAACGCGGGAACCGTCGAGTTCATCTACCAGGACGGCGACTTCTTCTTCCTCGAGATGAACACCCGTCTCCAAGTCGAGCATCCCGTCACCGAGATGATCACCGGCATCGACCTCGTCGAATGGCAGATTCGTGTCGCCGACGGTGACAAGCTGCCGTTGACGCAGGACGATGTGAACGAGCTGCGCCGCGGCCACTCGATCGAAATTCGGATCAACGCCGAGAATCCCGCCGGCGGCAAGTTCCTTCCCTCACCCGGCACGATCGGTGCACTGAAGGTGGCCGACGGATTCGGTGTCCGGTTCGACGGTGGCTACGAAGCCGGCGACACCGTCAGCCAGTACTACGACAATCTCATCGGAAAGCTCATCGTGTGGGGCAAGGACCGCCCGACCGCGATCGCGCGAACCATACGTGCACTCGAGGAGATGAAGGTCGAGGGCGTCCACACCACCATTCCCGCCGACCTCGCGATCCTGCGACACCCGGACTTCGCGGCGGTCACGCACAGCACGAAATGGGTCGAGGAGCGACTCGACCTGAGCGGTATCGCTTCGCAGGTCTCGCCGGTGGAACCGCCGTCGGCGGGTCTCGTGGAGAAGACGACCACCGTCGAGGTGAACGGAAAGCGGTTCGAAGTGAAGGCCTGGGTGCCGGAGTCGGGCGGCACTGCACCCGTGGCCCGTCGTGCAGCGCGGGCGGCCGCGGCATCGGGTGGCGCGTCGGGAACCGGGGACGTCGTCGCACCGATGCAGGGCACCATCGTGAAGGTGCTCGTCGACGTGGGACAGGACGTGAAGTCGGGCGACCCCGTCGTCGTGCTCGAGGCGATGAAGATGGAGAACCAGTTGCAGTCGGAGAAGGCCGGCACCGTCAAGGCGGTGAACGTGAAGCCCGGCGACAAGGTCGGCTCGGGCGACGTGCTCGTCGTCATCGCATGACCGACGAAACCACCACCGCCGAGGAGGCGGGCACCAACCTCGCCGCATACCGGGAGCGTCGTATCGCCGAGATCGATCGGCTCCGCGACCAGGGAGTCAACCCGTACCCGTATCGTTTCGACCGGTCGCACACGCTCGGCGAAATCCGCGCGACGCACGGTTCCCTCGCGGCCGGGATCGAGACGACCGAATCGGTCGCCGTCGCCGGACGCATCATGCTGAAGCGCGACCAGGGGAAGTTGATCTTCATCACGATCCGCGACCGCAGTGACGACATCCAACTCTTCGTCAGCAAGTCGGTGGTGGGAGACGCCACGTTCGACGAGATCAACGCCTTCGACATGGGCGACTGGGTGGGTGCGCAGGGCACGGTAATGACCACACGAAAGGGCGAGCTCTCCGTCAAGACGACCGGGATGCAACTGTTGGCGAAGGCGCTCCGTCCGATGCCCGACAAATGGCACGGATTGGCCGACGTCGACACTCGGTTCCGCCAGCGATACGCCGATCTCATCGTCAATGCCGACGCCCGACGAACCTTCGAGGTCCGACACGCGATCATCTCCAGCGTCCGTCGCACGTTCCACGACCGCGGATACGTCGAGGTGGAGACGCCGATGCTGCACGTCGAGGCGGGTGGCGCCCACGCCCGGCCGTTCGTCACGCACCATAACGCACTCGACATGCAGCTGTACCTGCGCATCGCCCTCGAATTGCACCTGAAGCGGCTGATTGTTGGTGGCATGGAGCGGGTGTTCGAGATCGGTCGCGTCTTCCGCAACGAGGGCATCTCCACGCGGCACAACCCCGAATTCACGATGCTGGAGTCGTACGAGGCCTTCGCCGACTACACCGACATCATGGACCTCACCCAGGCCGTCATCGTCAACGCGGCGCGCGAGGCCCTCGGAACCACCACCATCGAGATCAACGGTTCGCCGATCGACCTCACCGTCCCGTGGCCGCGGAAGCGGATGATCGACCTGGCGGCTGCGAAGGTCGGGCGCGAACTCCATCCGTCACATCCGGTTGCCGACGTGCGCGGTGTCGCCGATGCGCACGGCGTGAAGTGGGAGAAGCACTGGGGCTCGGGGCGCATCATCGAGGAGATCTTCGCCGAATTGGCCGAATCCGAACTCATGGCCCCCACGTTCGTGACCGGTCATCCCGTCGAAATCTCACCGCTCGCCCGCCTCGATCGCAACGATCCCCACCTCACCGAACGGTTCGAGTTGTTCATCCAGGCCAGGGAACTGGCGAACGGTTACAGCGAGCTCAACGATCCGGTCGAACAACGCAGTCGGCTCGAGGCGGAACAGCGCGCCAAGGAGGCAGGGGATGCCGCCGCCGGCACGGTCGACGAGGACTACATCCGGGCCCTCGAGTTCGCCATGCCCCCGACGGGCGGACTCGGTATCGGCATCGACCGGCTCACGATGCTGCTCGCCGGCGTCACGACGATCCGCGAGGTGATCCTCTTCCCCACGCTGCGTCCGGAGGTGATGGAGTGACTCCCACAACGTCGCGCGCCTGGGGCGTGGGAACCGCCACCATTTCCTCCAGCGGCGTCGTTCTCGACGCGCACTACCGGCGGATCGGTTGGGGCAACGAGTGCCCGACGAGCGAACGGGAGTCGGCTCCCCCGGCGACGGTCGACGCCCGACGTGGTGTCGAGATCGTGCCGATCATCGTCGAGACGGATACCGCGACGGCGCCACGCGACACCGCCGACGTGTACCTGCGACTGCACCTGCTCTCGCACCGCCTGGCGAAGCCACGAACGTTGAACCTCGACGGCGTGTTCGGCCTGCTCCCCAACGTCGCATGGACCAGCATCGGCCCCGTCGCGCTCGACGTGCTCGACGAGGTCCGTGACGCGCTACGCCGCAAGGGAGAACACCTCACGGTGAACGGCGTGGACAAGTTCCCGCGCATGACCGACTACGTCGTGCCTTCGGGCGTTCGTATCGCCGATGCCAGTCGTGTTCGCCTCGGCGCACATCTCGCCGAGGGCACCACGGTGATGCACGAGGGGTTCTGCAACTTCAACGCCGGCACCCTCGGCACCTCGATGGTCGAGGGTCGCATCTCTGCCGGGGTCGTCGTCGGAGACGGCAGCGATATCGGTGGTGGTGCGTCGATCCAGGGCACGCTCTCGGGGGGTGGCAAGGAGATGATCACCGTCGGTGAGCGGTGCCTCCTCGGCGCCAACAGCGGACTCGGAATCAGTCTCGGCGACGACTCCGTCATCGAGGCGGGTCTCTACGTCACGGCCGGCACGCTCGTTCGTCTGCCCGACGGCAGCACGGTGAAGGCCCGGGAGATGTCCGGTGTTTCGAACGTGCTGTTCCGGCGCAATTCCACGACCGGAACGGTCGAAGCCGTCGTGCGCACGGGCAGCTGGGGTGGTCTCAATGCCGCCCTGCACAAGAACCAATGACATTCGACGACTTCTCGGCACTGGTGCGTGCCCGGCGTACGAACCTCATGATCGATCGCACGCGCGACGTCGCAGCGGATGTCGTGCAGCAACTCTGCGAACTCTCCACCTGGGCGCCGAACCACAAGCTGACCTGGCCGTGGATCTTCGCCGAGGTGCGCGGCGACGCCCGATTGCGTCTCGGCGAGGCGTGTGCCGAGGTGATGGCCACCCAGGGCGAGGCCGAACCGCGGGTGGCCAAGACGCGCGGCAAGTTCGCCCGCACACCGGTCGTGCTCGTGGTCGGCTCCGAGGTCGGTGACTCGGAGCTACGAACCGCAGAGAATCGGGACGCGGTTTCGGCCGCCGTCCAAACGTTGCTGCTCGGTGCCACCGCGCTCGGGTTGGCGAGCTTCTGGTCGTCCTGCCCGAAGGGCGCCAACGATGCGGTGGCCGGATTCTGCGGGTTCCCGAGCGACACGACGATCGTCGCGATGGTCTACCTCGGCTGGCCCACCGACGTTCCGCAGGGTTTCGTGCGACCCGCGCCCCGCATCAACCGACTCGGCTGATCAGCCCGGACGGTACACGCCGAACACGTCGCGGAGCGCGTCGCTGACCTCACCGAGCGTTGCGTTTGCCCTCAGCGCCGACTTCATCGGGTGGAGCAGGTTGTCGCTGCCGCGCGCGGCAGCCCGAACGTCGTCGAGTCGGGCGGCCACGAGGGATCCGTCACGCGCAGCCTTGAACGCCTTCAAGCGGTCCACCTGGTTCCGCTCGCGCTCTGCATCCACCTTGAGCACGGGCATGTCCGTCTTCTCGTCGACGACGAACTTGTTGACCCCGACGATCGTACGCGTGCCGTCATCGATCGACGTGGTGTACGAATACGCGGCCTCGTCGATCTCCTCCATCTGGAAGCCCGCTTCGATGGCGTTGACCGCACCGCCCATGTCGTCGATGCGTTTGATGTACTCCCACGCGAGTCGCTCGACCTCGTTGGTGAGCGACTCGACGTAGTACGAGCCAGCCAGCGGATCGGGTGTGTCGGTGATGCCGCTCTCGTGGCCGATGATTTGCTGTGTGCGCAGGGCGATCCGGGCGGCTTCCTCGGTCGGCAGGCCGAGTGCCTCGTCGTAACCATTGGTGTGCAGGCTCTGCGTGCCACCCATCACCGCAGCGATGCTCTGCACCGCCACACGAACCACGTTGTTGAGTGGCTGCTGCGCAGTGAGCGTGGCGCCACCGGTTTGGGTGTGGAAGCGCATGAGGTGGCTGGCCGGGTTCCTCGCACCGAAGCGCTCGGTCATGATCCGGTACCACATGCGGCGACTGGCGCGGAACTTGGCCACCTCCTCGAAGAAGTTGTTGTGACCGTTCCAGAAGAACGAGAGCCGCGGGGCGAACGCGTCGACGTCGAGTCCGGCGTCGACGGCGGCCTGCACGTAGGCGATCGCATTGGCGAGGGTGAAGGCGAGTTCCTGCACCGCGGTGCTGCCGGCCTCGCGGATGTGGTAGCCGGAGATCGAGATCGTGTTCCACTTCGGCACGTTCGCGGTGCAGTAGGCGAAGATGTCGGTGATGATCCGCATCGATGGACGCGGTGGGTACACGTACGTTCCGCGGGCGATGTACTCCTTCAGGAGGTCGTTCTGAATGGTGCCGCTGATCGCATCCGAGGCGACGCCGCGCTCCTCGGCCACCAACTCGTAAAGGAGCAACAGGATGGCCGCGGTCGAGTTGATCGTCATCGACGTGGTGACCTTGTCGAGCGGCAGGTCGGCGAGCAGCGTTCGCATGTCGTCGATGGAGTCGATCGCCACTCCCACCTTTCCGACCTCGCCGGCGGCGCGTGCATGGTCGCTGTCATACCCCATCTGCGTCGGCAGGTCGAAGGCGCACGACAGTCCCGTCTGGCCCGCCCCGAGCAGGAACTTGAATCGCGCGTTGGTATCGGCGGCGGTTCCGAAACCGGCGTACTGCCGCATGGTCCAGAGCCGGTCGCGATGCATCGTCGGGTAGATGCCGCGGGTGTACGGAGCGGATCCGGGGGCCCCGAGTTGTGCCGCCGGAGCGAATCCCTGCAATGAGGATTCGTCGTAGAGGGACGCCACCTCGATACCCGAGTCGGTGCGCTTATCCGCCATGGCAATCCAAGGCTACGAGACTCCCCCCGCCCGATCGCCCTGCGTAACCTTGAGACATGGCCATCACCGAGCACACGGGCACCACGAAGTTCATCGACGGTGTGCCCCTCACCCCGAAGGACCTCGTCGACATCGGTCCCCAACCCAAGCAATCGATCGAGGAGGAGCGCCTCGAACGCAAACAGAAGCTCGCCGGCGCACTGCGAATCTTCGGCCGTCTCGGGTTCGGCGAAGGCGTCGCCGGGCACATCACGGTGCGCGACCCCGAGTTCCCCGACCACTTCTGGGTGAACCCGTTCGCCCGGAGTTTCCGTCTCATGCGGGTGTCCGACCTCATCCTCGTCAACCATGAGGGTGACGTCGTCTACGGCAACAATCCCGTCAACCGTGCGGCGTTCTGCATCCACGCAGCAATCCACCAGGCCCGACCCGACGTCATCTCCGCGGCGCACGCGCACACCGTGTACGGCAAGGCATGGGCGTCGCTCGGACGCAAGCTCGATCCGATCACCCAGGACAGTTGCTATTTCTACGACGACCACGTGGTGATCACCGAACAAGGCGGTGCCGTCGTCTTCGAGCCGGAGGCCGGACGTGAGATTGCATCGAAGTTCCCCACCGGCAAGGCGGCCATCCACCAGAACCACGGTCTCTTCACGGTCGCCCCGACGGTCGATGCGGCCGCCTACTGGTTCCTCTCGATGGAGCGAACCTGCATGGCGCAGATCATGGCCGAGACCGTCGGTACACCGAAACTGATCGCGCACGAGATGGCCACGTACACGCGCGATCTCACCGCGCACCCGATGGCCGGATGGTTGAACTTCCAGCCGCTGTGGCAGGAGATCTGCCGCACCGATCCGGATTTGTTCGACTGAACCAACGACGCAACCCGCTCGAGACCGCGCCGCCCGAGGCGCTGTTCGTTCTCTCGGGAATCAGTCAGTACGTCGGCGCCGTCATCGCCGTACGACTCTTCGAGCAACTGGCACCCGCGCCGTCGGCGTGGTTCCGGGTGATCGGAGCCGCGTTCTGGCTCCTGCTGTTCTCAGCCGGAGACCTGCGCCGTAACGGCCGATTCACCCGGCCGCAGTTGAAGGCAGCGGCACTGTTCGGCGTGGCTACCGCCTTCATGAACCTCACCTTCTACCTGGCGATCGACCGCCTGGATCTCGGTAAGGGCGTGGCGATCGAATTCATCGGCCCGATCACCGTCGCCGCACTCACCACGCGGACGAAGCGCAACGCCGCCGCCCTGTTGCTCGCCGCCCTCGGCGTCGTCGTGCTGTCGGGTATCGAGATCGACAACGAACCGCTCGGGCTGCTGTTCATCTTCCTCGCTGCTTCGTGCTGGGCGGCGTACATCGTGGTCGGCGCGCGCGTCGCGCGGTACGACCGCGGCGTCGCCGGACTCGGTGTTGGTCTCGTGTTCGGCGCCGTCGTCCTCACGCCCTTCGGAGTCGCACAGAGTGGTCCGGCCTGGAGCGACGTATCCCTGATCGGACTCTGCTTCCTCGTCGGGTTGTTCTCCAACGCCGTCGCGTACGGAATCGACCAGTACACGTTCCGACGGATTCCCGTCCGGCGGTTCTCCGTGCTCCTCGCCCTGCTTCCCGTCACCGCAACGGTGTTCGGATTCCTCTTCCTGGATCAGACACCGTCGAAAGCGGACATGCTCGGCATCGTGCTCGTGCTGGGTGGCGTCGTGATCCAGCAACGCGACGTATTGCCGAGCGTCGAACCGTTGCGCGATTGACCCTTCCGCACCAGTGCACGAGGTACGTGTGACCACGGTCGGGCGGCATTCCCCGCACCCGCGCCGGGGTTTCCGTAGACTGCCGTGAAGCGGGCGAAGGAGAGATCCACTTCACCATGCGTTCCCCCCAACTTCGACGCCTGATCGGCGTTTGTCTCGTCACGCTGACCGTCGTCGTCGCGTCGCCGGTGGCCGAACCGGCGCATGCAGAAGACGGTCGGCTGCCGGCCAGCTACGTCATCTACGGCCGCGGATACGGCCACGGACGGGGCTTGAGCCAGTTCGGATCGCTCGGATGGGCAACCGTGCACGGCTGGTCGTGGCAGCAGATCCTCGACTTCTACTACGGCGGCCCGACCGGCAACGTCGTCGCGCCGATGGACAATCCGAACGACGTCATTCGCGTATGGCTCAGCGCGATGGGTTCGTACCAGACGGGTGTCGTCGCCGACGTGCAGAATGCGTTGTTCCTCGAGGACCCGGTTCCCGGTCGAACCTGGACGTCGCTCGTGGCCCGCGAGGTGAGCGACAGGGTCTACCGGGTGTGGGGCTCGACGACCCGGCGCTGCACGCTCCCCGGTCAGGACCCGGCGTCGGTCGGATTCGAACTCATCGGCGACGTGCCGAACCAGGCCTCGTTCACCACGCAGGTGGGCGACGATCCTGCGGCGGCTCCGACGCAGGTGATCGGGTTGTGCGAGCCGAAGTCGGAACGCGCCCACCGCGTTCGCTACTACCGGGGGACCATCCGTGCGCTCAACAACTCGCGGGGCGAACAACGCACGATCAACGTCGTGAACATGGAGAACTACCTGCGCGGCGTGGTGCCGCGCGAGTCTCCGGCCGCCTGGGGCGATCTCGCCGCCGGAGCGGGGATGAACGCACTGCGCTCCCAGGCGGTGGCCGCCAGGAGCTACGCGGCGACCGAGAACCGCTACACGGGTCTCGCCAATACGTGCGACACCCAGGACTGCCAGGTGTACGGCGGCTCGGCGTTGCGCGAAGGCGTGAGCGAGCAGCCCTACGGCCTCGAGGATCCGCGCACCGACCTGGCCATCGCGGAAACCGCCGGGGTCGTGATCAGGGCCCGCAACGGCTCGGTCGTTCGCACGGAGTTCTCGTCGAGCAACGGTGGCAGAACGGCGGGTGGAGTATTCCCCGCACAGGCCGATCCGGGTGACCTTGCGGCCAACTCGTCGCTCATGTCCTGGACCCGCACCGTGAGTGCGGCACAGGTCCAGCAGCGCTACACACAGATCGGAACGCTCACGTCGATCACCACGTCGCACGACGGTCTGGGTGGCGACTGGAACGGCTACACCACCGAGGTCACGATCACCGGCACGTCGGGTTCCGTCAAGGTGTCCGGCTGGTCGTTCCGCACGACGTTCGACCTTCCCGCACCCTGGTACGGGGTCGTGCCGGTGTTCCCCGCCGGATTCGACGCGGCACCCGTCGGGCGGATCCTGCTCATCGGTGACTCCGTCGGCGCCAGCATCACCTCCGAATTCAACGGCATCGTCGCTCCCGCGTACACACAGGTCGACTACCAGGCACTCCCCAACCGGTGCCTCGTCGGTTCGGCGTGCATCGCACCGACCACCGGACTGCCGGATGCGCCGTCCATCATCAACACGCTCACGGCCGAAACGATGCCGACCGTTGCCGTGCTCCAGCTCGGTTACAACGACGATCCCGCAACGTTCGCCCAGGACGTCGACCAGGTGGTGACCGCCCTGAACGCCAGGGGCGTGCAGCGGATCGTGTTCGTCAACCTCTCCACGCGACGGGCCTCGGTCGACTACTCCGTATCCAACGCGGCGCTCGCCGGCGCCGCCCAGAAGTACGCAAACGTCTCCGTGCTGGACTGGAACACCTACAGCACGGGACCGGACAAGACCCGTTGGTTCAGCGACGCCGTACACCTCACCACCACCGGTCGAGTGGAGTTCGCATTGTTCCTGCGCAATCAACTCGACGAACTCCGTCGCGCCGGACTGATCGCCATCGGTGCGGCAGGCAGCATCCCGATGGCGGTGCCGATGACGGTCGGCGAGCGTGGCGAGCCGATCAAGGTGCTGCAGACGGCACTCAACGTGGCACTCAACCTGAAGAAGCGTCAGCGATTGGCGACGGACGGGAGCTACGGCAAGGGAACGGCGAGCGCGGTGGAGAAGTTCGAGGCATCGGTCGGACTACCGGTCGACGGCATCGCCGACGAACAGGTGATCGCCGCCCTCGGTATCGACCATGCAACGTTCAGGCTGTTCCGCGGAGCGCGACAGTCCTCGGTGGTATCGATCCAGAAGGCACTGGCGAACGTGCTCGGTGTGAAGATCCGTCCGGACGGGGTCTTCGGGAGCGGAACCGAGGGCCAGCTACGCAGGTTCCAGAAGATGGTCGGATTGAGGACGACCGGGGTCGTGGATCGTGCTACGTGGATGGCGCTTCTCAACGCCTCGGCGCAGCGCTGAGCCCGTCGAATCGTCGTCGCCATGCCGCATCACTGACGAGGTCGGGGTACGACGCACGGTACTCACGCTTGAGCGTGTCGTAGTTGCGGGAGAGTTCGCGCAACACCGAGAACACGTCGCGCCAGAGGGCGAAGAACCGTGCACGATCGCGCTCGCACACGAACCCTTCGGGCAGACGATCGTGCCGGTAGAGGATCCGGTCGTGGCGCACGGCGAGCCCGACCGCGCGGGAGTCGATCGGCGCCGTGCGCAGGGCCCGACTCCGCAACCTCGAGGGAACGAGGAATCCGCCGAGCAGCGGTAGCGCGAGCAGGAAACCGACCAGCCGCACTGGCTTGGGAAGCGGCCGGGAGATACCGATCGCCGCATGCTCGGGCGACAACGGGGCGGGCTTCTCCTCCGTGACGGTGCGCAGTTCGTCGTGGAGGGCCGAGTGATCGACGTCCGCGAGGGCCGATGGTCCGGCCAGGTAGGCGCGCATGCCGCGGATCATGTACTCCGCACTCGAGTACCGGAAGCCGAACAGGTTGCGGAAACTGAGTGCGAGGAAGCGTTGACCGAGGTGCCACCAGCGGTGCCTGTCGAAGACCAGTGTGTCGATCATCGCAAAGTTGCGCATCTCGTAGAAGAGACTGGACGGGTTGTTCTTCAGGTGGAAGTCGGCGTGCCAGACGGCCACTCCGTTGAGCGTGACCGTGTGACGTCCGGTGTGCATGAGCCCGAAGGCCACGTCGTCGCCGCGTACGAACACCGGCAACGGGTTGTCGGGGGTGATGGTGATCGGGAACGCCGTGTACCACCATGCGGAGTAGGCGAACCGTCGTTCCTTCGCATCACGAAGGACGAGTTTGCGATCGCGGAGGTCGTCCTCCTGGCCGAGCGCGCGGAGCGGATACAGCGAACGCCAGAGGTAACGGCTACCCGCCTCGAACTGCATCCACGGACGCTCCTCGCTCAGCATCGCTCCGTGCACGCACAACCGTGCGTCGCGGGCGTAGGCAAAGAGCGACACCGTACGTACCAGCGACTCCGCCTCCAGGTTGATGTCGTCGTCCATGAACAGCACGTGCGTGGCCCAACCGGCCTCCCGTAGCCGCATCAACCCCCGTGCGAACCCGCCGGCTCCGCCCAGGTTGTGGTTCGGGATCACCTCGAGGTCACCCTCCGGCACCTTTCCGAAGTCGACGTTTCGTGCGTTGTCCACGACCAGCACTCGCACCCGACCGCGCAACGAGTCGAGGCCCTGCACGAGGCCCAACACCTTCTTCACCGTGGGGACCACGTAGGACTGGCGGTTGAAGGTGGTGATCGAGAGGTTGAGCCGCACATCGTGGACCGGTTCGACGTCCGTGTGCCACTCGACGTGGGAGAGATACGAC
>JBIJCI010000038.1:0-16004 GCA_044344715.1 Ilumatobacteraceae bacterium
GCGTCGGGAATCCGACTGGCCCGCTCGCAGGCGTTGATCCAGCCCCGTACCACCTGGTCTGCAGGCGCGAGTCTCCCGGGATCGATGGGGCTGCGACGCCGCCACCGAGCACGACCGAGCGACCAGGCGAAGGTAAGACTGCCGCCGTGCGCGAGCGGAAACGCCCGGACGGTTCCAGGAAGCTCGATCCCCTGCGGCGGAGTGCCCGGTGTCGCCGCCGTCGTTACGGCTCCGATAGTCGGAACCGCGACCGCCACCGCGGCAGGCGACGTGTTCTCGTATCGCACGACGAGGAGACCGTCGTGATCCGCGACGCAATAGGAGGTCTGGATCACGTCTCCGCCGGGCACGGCAAGTTTCGTCTCGACCACCGGCGCACCGTCGAGCCGCCGTTGACGAATGCTCGGGGCGGTGCGAGGGTCGTGCCAGCGATCGTCGGCAGCCACCCACCACCCGATCCTCGCTCGCCGACCCTCGAGCTCGACGGTGCCGGTGCGGTCGACGCGTCCGACCGGCACGCCATGCAACCCGATCCGATGGTGACTCGGGGTCACGACCTCGCCCCGTCCGGCGTCACTCACGTTCGGATTTGCGGGACCGGGTCATCAGTCGCAGCATCCCATCACTTGCGGAGAGTCGCCCGTCGCACACTTCGGCCACCGCCTCACAGATCGGCATCTCCACCCCCGACTTGCGCGCCAGTCCCATGATGGCGCCGGCACTCCTCACACCTTCCGCCACCATGTGGTTCATCGAGGCGTTGATCTCGGCGATCGTCTCCCCCGCACCGAGTCGCACCCCGACGGTGGTGTTGCGACTCTTCATCGACGAGCACGTGGCAATCACGTCGCCCATTCCCGCCAACCCCGAGAACGTTCCTGGGTTGGCCCCGAGCCTCGCGCCCAAGCGACCCATCTCGACGAGCCCCCTCGTGATGAGCGTGGCGCGGGAGTTGTCTCCGAAGCCCATTCCGTGGGCCATGCCGGCCGCGATTGCAATGACGTTCTTCACCACTCCGCCGATCTCACAGCCGACGACATCGTCGTGGGTGTACACGCGGAAGAGCGGTCGCGTGAACGCCTCCTGGAGCCGGACCGCAACCGATGGAACGGTGCATGCAACCACGCTTGCCGCCGGTTGTCCCGCCGCGATTTCACCCGCCAGATTCGGCCCGGAAAGCACGGACACGGGATGGTCCGGTGCCACGTCGGCGAGAACCTCGCTCATGCGTCGACCCGTGCCGCGCTCGAGACCCTTCGTCAGACTCATCAGCACTGCATCGGGCTCCAGATGCAGCGCGAAGGATCGCACGACGTCGCGGAAACCGGCCGACGGCACGGCAACCACGACGAGCGGTGCATCGCGCACCGCATCGACCACGTCGTCGGTGAACTGCAGCTCCTCGTGCAGGCGGTGTCCAGGAAGGTAACGGGCATTGATCCGCGTACGTCGCAATTCGTCGGCGAGTTCGGCGCGGCGCGACCACAGCACGGTCGGCGAATTGTGGGCGACGAGCGACGCAACGGTGGTGCCCCACGACCCGGCGCCAATCACCGCAACCCGCCCGAACGGCAATCCCACGACAGAATCGTAGGCTTCAGGCGGATGAAGGCACCCGCGGATCCGGCCGTCGTGGTGCCGATCAAGTCGTTTCGCTCGGCGAAAACCCGCCTCTCCGGGGTGCTCAACGACACCGATCGACGGGCCCTCGCCGAACGCTGTGCCGAAGCGGTCCTCGATGCGGCCCGACCGCTGACGGTGTTCGTGGTCTGCGACGACCCCGAAGTCGCCGACTGGGCACGGGGACGGGGTGCCCGCGTGGTGTCACCCGATCGACCGGGCCTCAACGAAGCGGTGACGGCGGGACGTGGGACGGCCCGTGACCAGGGGTTCGAACGGGTGCTCGTCGTCCACGGAGACCTGCCCCGCGCAGAACCGTTGTCGCCGCTTGCCGACGAGTCCGGCGACGTCGTGATCGTTCCGGATCGTCGGGCGGACGGCACCAACGCCCTGCTCGTCCCGAGTACGAGCGATTTCGTCTTCAGGTACGGTCCGGGCTCCTTTGACGCCCATCTCGCCGAGGCCCGCAGGTGCGGTCTCACCGTTCGCATCGTGAACCGACCCGACCTGGCCCTCGACATCGACACACTCGACGACCTCCGTGCCGCGGGCATCACCGGCATCACGCAGCCCGGGCTCCCCCAGAAATGAACGAACCGGGGGGCTTTCGCCCCCCGGTCGTTACGTACTCCGAACCGATTGAACTTCGTCTAACGACGAGAGTTCGTTATTTCTTGGCCTTGGCCTTGGCCTTCTTGCGACGCTTCGGGGCAGCCTTCTTGGTTGCCTTCTTCTTGGTCGTCGCCTTCTTGGCGGCCTTGCGCTTCGTTGCCATGATTGGCTCCTTTTATTGGTTGATGTATTGCGTTGGTGTTACCGGTTTGGATTCAGCGCAGCCTTGAGCGTTGAGCTCGGGCTGAACTTCATCGCTGTCGAAGCAGCGATCTGGACCGGCTCCCCTGTTCGAGGATTGCGGCCCGTACGCGCCTGGCGCTTGGAGGTCGAGAACGAACCGAAGCCCGGCCACGACACCTTGTCACCCTTCGACGCAGACTCAACGACCAGATCAACGAACGCCTGGATGACTCGATCGGCTTCCGCCGAGGAGACATTGGTCTTCGCTGCAACTGCTGCGAGGAGGTCTGCTTTAGTCATTGCTCTTTCCTTGCTTTCTCGGAATCGGAGTTCCGTGTGCAACTATCCCACTCCATTCGTGGGGAAATTGCAAGCATCACCGCCGATTTCGTGGCGAAGAAACTCCGTTCCGGGACCGTGTGCGTCCCGGTCGCAAACTCGACGACACAACCTGCGCGATGATTCATTTCGTCGGAGTAATTGGCACCCGACGTGGGACATGCCGGCGGGGTCCCGCGTTCACGTCAACGAGATACAAACGAAACCCCAACGTTTACGGGGTAAACCGACGATTTTCGGGCAACCTCTGCTGATCCGATATCGGCAGGTTCGGTGTCGATTGGTATTTCGTCGGATTTCCGGGCGGCGTAGTGTCGCCGACCCGCGGTGTACCGGGCGTCGTTGACGCAGGACACCACCAGTACGGGCGTCCGAGCACAAAAAAATTTTCTGGATGAACGAAAAATTCACCGCGAATTGGCACGACTATCCACCACTCACCGAAAGCCGCTGACCATGCTTGAGTTCGTTGTCCGCACAGCCACTTCGTCGCATCGTCGCAACTGACGCAATCGAGACGCAGCGGCGCACTGCGACGTCACTCGCACTCGTTCCGCAGCGCATCGTGCTCGACACGTCGGTCCTGATCGCCGATCCGGTCTCGATGCACGCTTTCCCGGGCTGTGCCGTCGTGATTCCACTCACCGTGGTGGAGGAGCTCGACAGTTTGAAAACCCGTATGGACGACGTCGGTCGCGCCGCGCGCACCGCCCTGCGCAACATCGAGGAACTCCGGCGGTTGGCGGGTGGTTCGCTGGCCGAACCCACGCCATTGACCGAGGACCCGGATGCAGGCACGCTGCACATCGAGGTGAACAACGTCGATCGGGCACGGCTGGAGTTCCACGGACTCGACCCTGCGGTTCCCGACAATCGGATCATCGGCGCGGCGCTCGGCCAAGCTGGCATCGCCCCGACCTGCCTCGTTTCCAACGATGCAGCCCTGCGAATCAAGGCGGCACACCTCGGGCTGACGGCCAGCGAACACCATCCCGTTGCCCGATCGGCAACGGACAAGGCGATGGGCTGGGTCACGCTCGAAGCCACGGCTACGGCAGTCGACACGCTTTATGCGCAAGGGAACGCCGGGCGCGACCTCGTGGCGGGCACCGAGCAGCTGTACAACAACAACTTCGCCATCCTGCGGCACGGATCACAGTCGGCCCTCACCCGGCTTCGTGGGGAATCACTGCACCTTCTCGACACCAACGTTCCCGAAGCATGGGGACTGCGACCACGCAACAAGGAGCAGCGGTTCGCGCTCGAGCTGCTGCTCGACCCGGACATCTCGGTGATTGCCCTGGACGGCCGTGCCGGCACGGGCAAGACCGTGATGGCCATTGCTGCCGGTCTCGAGCAGGTCGTGGAGCACCGTCGGTACGAACGCTTGGCCGTCTACCGGCCACTCGTGCCCGTCGGTCGGGCCGACGTGGGGTTCCTCCCCGGCGGTCTCGAGGAGAAGCTCGATCCGTGGATGTCGGCCATCCACGACGCAATCGTCGCCCTCACCGAGGAACGCTCGAGTCGGGATGCCCGCAGTCTGATCGAGGACCTTTCGGACCGGGGTCAGCTAACCCTCGAGTCGGTCACGTTCCTTCGCGGCCGCTCACTGCAGGGGCAGTTCGTCGTCGTGGACGAGGCCCAGAACCTCGAGCCCACGACCCTGAAGACCATCCTCACCCGAATCGGCGAGGGCACCAAGGTGGTGTTCACCGGTGACACCAGCCAGATCGACGCCCCATACATGGGCGAGAGCAACAATGCACTGGCGGTGCTGATTCAGGCGTTCGCCGGTCAGGGGCTGTTCGGGCACGTGACCCTTGCGGCGTGCGAGCGCTCCGAGGTTGCCAGCCTGGCCGCAGAACTGCTCTAGTCCCCCACCCCCTCTCGGGTCGGCGAGTGTCACATTGGCGCCCCTTGACAGCCCTGGCGGAGTCATTTAGTGTTAAATGCGAGCACAGTCTCCCCTCGTCCGATCTGCCCACCTCCCACAGGATCGGACGAGGGTCTTGCTCCCAGCGTGGGGAGCAGGTGACTGATTCATTCCTCCAACGAACAATCGAGGACGCCGATGAACCATCTCGACACGCAAGCGACGACACCGAGCCCGGATGAGGACGACGTCGAGCATCACGGCCCGCTCGGGGACATCGACTGGACCCAGTTCGCCAACTGCAAGGGCAAGATGTACCTCTTCTTTGCCCCCAATGCCGAACGGCCACAGGCGCGCGCTCGGCGCGAGGCCAAGGCCAGATCACTCTGCAACCAGTGCATCGTGCGCGACACGTGCCGCGAGTTCGCCCGCACCAACCATGAGTACGGCTTGTGGGGTGGCGAGAGCGAGGAGGAGCGACACCTGGCCGGCTTCACGATTGCAGCCCCGGTCGGTCTGCGCGGAGCCAAGTACCGGCACCTCCGAGAAAACGGGGTGCCCGCCGACGTCGCGATGGCGACGACCGACGGATCCGTGGCAATCGTCGGGGGCCATGCCCCGTCGGCACCCGTCGCCCACTGACGTCGTAGATCGTTCGACGCCCCGACCGGCCCGGGGTCAGCCCTCCTCGCGCATCGCCAGCAGTTTGGCGAACAACTCCGGTCGCATCGCGATGAACAGTCCGCTGGCCTCTGCACACAACGTCGCACCGTGGTGCAGGGTGCCGCGCGTGTAGATCTTGCGACCGTCGATGCGCTCGCACCATCCGACGAAGACCAGCTCGCGGTGCACGGGCGTCGGCGATCGGTAGTCGATCGAGAGATTCGCCGTCATGCCCGGGTTGCCCGATGCCGATTGGGCGACGCCCAACACCTCGTCGAAGGCACTGGCGATGAACCCCCCGTGCACGCACCCGGGCGCGCCCTCGTACGCACCGGCGAAGGTGACCCGCCCCTCTACCCGTGCTCCGACTCCCTCTTCAACGACGTTGATGGTGAGTGGAGCGGCAATCGGATTCATGGACCCCATCACCGGACTACGCGCCAGGAAGTTTCGACCCCGTTCGATGAGCGCAGCCTCGCTGACGCCCGGCATCCGTCCATGGGCCTTCGCGAGGAGTGCCTCGACGCCAGCGTGCACGTGGTCGCGGGCACGGCGGATGTCCTCGGGTGAGGCGTCGGTGGAGATGATCTCGCGGATCATCGCCCGCACCTCGTCGGCCAGCTCCACGCGGGCGCGATCAGCCTCGCTGAGCGGTCCGGCCTGCACGTGGAATCCGCCGAAGTGGTTGTCGCCGGCGGTGTCGCCGCTCACCGCGACCGTCCGCTCACTGCGCGACCTCGATCAGCACCGGCGCATGATCGCTCGGCTGTTCGCCCTTCCGCGCGTTGCGGTCGATCGCCGACCATGTCGTCTTCGCGGCCACGCTCGTGGTGACGAGTGCGAGGTCGATGCGCATACCCCACCCCCTGTGGAACGACCCGTTGCGGTAGTCCCACCACGAGTAGATGCCGGGCTCGGGGTGCATCTCACGCACGATGTCGCGCAAGCCCCAGGCATTTAGCGCCGCAAGTCGCCCGCGTTCCGCCTCGCTCACGTGCGTGGAACCCGCGAGAGCCTTCATGTCCCACACGTCGATGTCTGCCGGCGCGATGTTGTAGTCGCCGGCCACCACGAGGTCGTCGGCGGGCGCGGCGATCGCCGACACGTGCGCAGCCAGCTGATCGAGCCAGCGCAGCTTGTACTGGTAGTGCTCGTGGTCGAGTGCCCGGCCGTTGGGTACGTAGACCGACACAACCTTGATACCGCCGCAGGTGGCGGTGATGATGCGGGCCTCCGCATCCGGGCTTCCGACGGCGAAATTGGTGACGACGTCCGAGACACCGATCTTGGAGAGGATTGCCACGCCGTTCCACTGACCCTGGCCGAAGTGCGCCGACTCGTAGCCCATCTCGGCAAAGGTCAGGGCAGGAAAGGCCTTGTCGGTCATCTTCGTCTCCTGCACGAGCAGGACGTCGGGTTGCACGTCGGTGAGCCAGGCCTGAACCCGCTCGAGCCGCGCCTTCAGGGAGTTCACGTTCCACGTCGCGATGAGCACGCCTAAACGGTAGTTGTCGGTGTCGTGTGCGGGTTTGCCGGTGAGCTACAGGTACGTGCCGCGGTGTCCGGTCGGCTCGGGTGCGCTCACCGGTGTACCCGGATCGGGAATCACGTCGGCCGGCACGAGCACGAGGTCACGTTCGGCAATCGTGCCGTTGCGTCCCGCCCACACGGAGTGCCGACGCACCACCTCGTTGAAGAGGTTCCGCATCGCGCGACCGTTTCCGAAGCCGCGACGACGCTCCATACCCGACGTGAAGGCGACCACCTTGTCCCGTGCCTCCGGCGTTAGCTCGAGTTGGAACTCCGCGAGGTACAGGTCGAAGATGCTCACCAACTCGTCGGTGGAGTAGTCGGGGAAGTCGATGACCACGTCGAATCGGCTGCGCAAGCCGGGGTTGGCGTCGAGGAAACCCTGCATCTCCTGCGGGTATCCGGCGACGATCACCACGATGTCACCGCGGTTGTCCTCCATGAACTTGAGCAGCGTCTCGATCGCCTCGGGACCGTAACCCTGGTGCTGGTGTCCGGTGAGACCGTACGCCTCGTCGATGAACAGCACGCCACCGCGAGCCTGTTCGCAGAGGCGCTGGGTCTTGATCGGTGTCTGACCGATGTATGCAGCGATTAACTTCGAACAGTCGGCCTCCACCACGTGGCCCTTCTTCAGGATCCCGAGGGCCTTGTAGAGGTCGGCGACCATCCGCGCGACGGTCGTCTTGCCGGTTCCCGGATTGCCGGTGAAGACGAGATGCGGCGACTGCTCGATTGCCGGCAGCCCGCGTGCGACGCGGGCATTGGTGAACTCGCGTGCCGCGACGAGTCGCTCCACCTCGAGCTTCACCGGTTCGAGACCGACGAGCCGCCGCAGGTCGACGAGAATGTCGCTCGTCGACCCGGTGGAGGACCGGACGTGGGGTGCCCGGGCGCGGGCCGCGCTGGTCGACTCGTCGCCGAGCTCGTCCACGTCGTCGTCGACCGAGTCATTGAACGTCTCGTTGAGCGCATCGCTGAACGACTCCATGACCTGGCGATCGTTGCGTCGCTCGTCGGACGTCCTGCGCAACGCCTCTTCGGCCCGCCTGGCGATCCGGTTGGAACTATCGAGATTGATCCGTTGCTCCTTCACCTGGTACGCGATGCTGTCGAGTGCTTCGACCAGCTGGTCGGCGGCGATCGTCGAGACGGACAGGGCGTGCGTCGCGGAGATCGTGTGCTTTGCTCCGTCGGTCTTCGACACCTTGAACGTGGTGAACGGGAGTTGTCCGTTGAGACGGTTAATCATCTCCTGCTTTGCACGGGTGAGGATGGTCGTGCAGACCTCCGCCTCGAAGGCCACGACGAGGTGGCCGTTGAAGCGTTCGTACACGCGCCCCGTGAAGTTCTGGTCGTTGTAGACGAACGAAAATCGGTCGCCCTCGGCGATCTCGCCACCGAACCCGGTCACCATCTCGGTGACCAGCTGGCGGAGGTACTCGAGACGATCCATGTTCAGACCCAGCCCTTGTACTTCGGGGACTTGCGCAGTTCCTCGGCCGTCGTGCGCATCGCCGACAGGTTGCGGTTGAGCGTCTCGCGACTGACCCCGACCAACGCCGCAGCGTCGGACTGGGTCCTGCCGTCGCGGAAGATGAGCATGAACGCATCCCACGTGCGGCTTCCCACTTCAACCCGGAGGTCGGAGATGAACTCGAGGAAGAGGTCGGTGTCGATGAACGAGTCCGGCTCGAGGATGGACATCGGCTGATTGTCGAAGAGGGTGCCGCCATCCGAATCGTCGTGGAAGAGGTCGGCGTCGCCGCGCTCCCACCGACGGGTCTTGCGGGCACCCTGGCACGACTGGATTGCTTCGTCGCGCCAGTAGTCCTCGAACGCCAACCTGGCCAGCGCATTGGCGCAGTACACGGGATCCGGGTACTTACCCATGTAGTGATCGAGGCGCAACTGCAGTTTCTCGATGCAGCGATTGGCCACTTCGTCGGGATTGATGCCGAGATTGTTCGCGCGTGCCCGCTGGGACAGGGCCCGGCGAAGCCGTGTGTGAACGGCGATGATGTATTGCTGCTCCGTCGCGCAGCGCACGGTCTTGCGGGATTCGGTGGTGGTTGCGGTGGTCTCCTTGTTGTTGGTGGTGTTGGTGGATTCGTTCGTGGTGCCCATCGGTGCGTTCTCCTCGCGACGCTCGAACGAGCGACACTCAGCAGTATGACCGACAGGTGTTACAGAGTACTCGTTTTGACCAATTGCTCGTCCCATGAGGTGATTACGTACACACATCTCACAGTTGTGGGTAATTATGCGTTACCGTGTGGCAGAGACCCCCGAATTGCCGACGAAACACCTTTCCAATGACCCCACAACCCACTCCCTACCGCTGGTCGGCCCCCGACGCCACCACCCGATCCCGGAAACGGCCGGTTGACTTCCACGTTGCGGTCGACATCGTGGTATTCAGCCTCCGAAATGACCTCCTCCACATCGGGGTGGTCCAGCGGCGCAGTGACACGGCCCTGATCGACCAGTCCCAGCTGGCACGCCGTCGCGACCCGGGGCTCCCCCGGGACGTCGTCGAAGTGCCGCGCGATCACCTCCACCACTGGGCCCTGCCGGGGGGCCATGTGGGGAACACCCTGCTCGGAGAACGTTACGGCACGGGTGACTCGCCCGATCCAAGCCTGGAGGCGGCAGCCGTGCGGGTGCTCGACCGTGAGGCAGGCATCAGCCTGTCCACGTCCGACGTCCACCAAGTGGGGGCCTTCGGCGATGCCAACCGTGACCCGCGGAGCGGACACACCATCTCCGTGGCCTACATGGCCGTCGTCGGGGACGACCGCGACGTCGTCCGCCATCCCGACGATGCCATCGGACATGTACATCGCGTGCAGTTTCGCCCCGCCGTCGACGTCCTGGCACGCCCCAACCAGCTGGAGTTCGACCATGAGGACATCCTCATGGCGGCCGTCCGACTGCTACGCAGCCTCGTCGTGACCACCCCGCTCGCGACCCGGTTCTGTCGCGATGAGTTCACCATGGGTGAGCTACGGCGCGTCTACGAGGTGATCTTCCACGAATCACTCGACTCCGCCGAGGAAGCCGAGCGACCCGAACATGCGGGTGCGGTTCGACGGTACCTGAACAAACTCGAGCACCTCGGCGAAACCCAGGACCCCGACCTGGAGCGCACCGTGAACCAACTCGCCCTACTGCTCCCTGCCGCCCGCAGGGACGAGCCCGACCTCGTCCTCGCCGACGGTACGGCCGCCGAGGTGACGCGTCATCGTGGCAGATCCGCACGACGAGCCGACGGGTTGGCTTCACGCGGATCATCGTCATCGACATCCTTCGACCTCGCCCGACAAGCCGAACTGCTCTCCCGACTGCTCCGCCAGAGCAGCGGACTGAAGCCACCCCGACCCCCGCGGCTCCTCCGATCGCTCGATCCGACCAATTTCGCCCGCAAGATTCAGAAACTGGGGATGTTGGAGCCGGTACGCGGTGAGTCGCGGCCGACGTTCGACCGCTACGGCAAGCCGGCCGCCTTGTTCCGACTGAACCCCCACCGCGAGAACACGCCATTCCTCCTACGCATCGACAATCTCGGGAAATCCGACGCCTCCGAATAAGGTCGCCTGGCGTCACGTTCCCACGGTTTGGTGCGTAGGAACGTCCGTGGCATCCGGCGGTCGTACCTCCTTTCCGCCGTCGGGTGCCACGACCAGCACACACCGATGGTCTATGGTGTCGTCCCCATTCCCCACCCCCGCCAGGAGGCACTGATGACCCCACCCGATCCGACCCCTCATATTTCCACGAGTGCCTTCCGGCAGTTGCTCGGTGCGGCATCCGATGCGGGGCTCGGCAACATCGTTGCAGCCGACTCGGTTCACAACGACGAACACCGCGTCACCATCACCATCGACGCTCGCGACGTACGGGCACTCACCAACTGGCTCCTCCTCGTGGCCGAGTCGCATCGCGACGCCCCGATCACTGCAAACACGGTCCGTGGCGGCTCCGACGTATCCACCGACGATGTCTCCTGGATGCGCCACGTCACCGACGTCCACCGCGCAACGCCCGTCGGTTACGCGACGGTACACATCCCCTCGCGCAACGAAGGAAGCAAGCAATGAGCCGCACCGTGAACCTCGGCCTCGTGGACACTGACGAGCTGAGCCGCGTTTTCGACACCCTGTGGATGCTGCGCTCGGAGGGCCACGACACACCCGGTGTCGTCGTCTTCTGCGAGGAAGGTCGTCGTCGGTGGCTCATGTCCGGCGACAACCTCTCGATCCTCGTCACAGGCGACGCGATCGATTTCCCCGGCGCATACCGCCTCCCGTTGACGGTCGTGGCGAACGCCGGACGACAGGGCGCGGCAAACGGTCCCGTCACTTACACCATCGAGGGCGACGTGGTCACTGCCGAGTCGGCTCGTGGGCGACAGTCCGTGTCGTGTAGCAGCGTGTCGATCCCGCGTGTTGATCGCGTGGCGCTCACCCGCTCGCGAGCATCGGCAACCCTCACCGGTCGCGATCTCGTCTGGGTTGCCTTCTCCGGGGCCAACGACCCGTTCGAGTCGGCCAGCTTCGACGACGAGGACGAGCGGCAGGCGCCCGACCACTTCACGATCACCATCGCCGACGGCCTCCTGACGGTGAGCAGCGATTGGACCAAGGCAAAGCTCTACCCGATGCTCGGAGCAACGTCGGCGACCACCGAGGGCCACGGCGAGGTACGCGTCGAGAAGGCGTTCATCAACGTGTTGTTCAATTGCATCGATGCCGACTCCGAGTGGACCATCGCATTCGACCCGAAGGAACCGGGCAGCATCGTGTTGCAGAGCGACGCGTCCTACATCGTGGCGAACATGGTCAGGCTCCCGGCCGCACAATTGCACACCAGGGCACGCAAGATTCTCGATCGCGAGAAGATCGAATACCAGGTGGCGGGCAACGGAGCAATCGGTGTACGGCTCGACGGAGTGGTCGTCTCACTGCACTTCTACGGTCGCGAAGGCGGCGACACACCCCTGCTCGCACTCTCCACCATCCTCGTGGAGGGCGCCAATGAGAGCGCCGAGTTGTTGCACGAAATCAATGCACACAACCGCAACGCCTCGGGTACGCGCTGCTGGTTCAACGACGGCAACGTGCGGCTCGGGCTCGAACTGCTCCCCGACAATCTGCACGTCCTGGCATCGCGACTGGCGCACCTCGTCAACGACGCACGACGACTGACCGGAGTACTCGAGCCGTTCGCCGCCGAGGCACCGATCACGGTTCCTCGGCGCGACCGTCAGCAGTCCAACCAGGGTGCGCATCCCGAAATGTGGGACTGACACCGGGCTCAGACTGCGAACAGCGCCACCAACAACGGCGTCAGCACGAGACCCGGCAGCAGGTTGGCAAGCCGGATCTTCGTCACCTGCAGGAGGTTGAGACCGATGCCGATCACGGCCAGCCCGCCGGCGGCGAACAGTTCCGTTCGCATGCGATCGTCGAGCACCGCATCAAGACCCGTGCCACCGAGCGTCAGACTGCCCTGCACGACGAACACCGACAGGGCGCTGAATGCCACGCCGATGCCGTACGTAGCGGCGAACATGATCGAAACGAAGCCGTCGAGGAGACCCTTGATGATGTACAGCTGCGGTGTCGAACCACTGGCGTCCTCGATGGCACCGAGCACCGTGAGCGGTCCGACGCAGTAGAGCGCCGACGCCGTGACGAATCCCTTCACGAACGAGCGATCCCCGGTCGACTCGCCGCGATCGAACCGGCGCTGCAGCAGCGCCCCGAAGCTTTCGAGGCGGTCCTCGATCCGAAGCATCTCGCCGATGATCGCACCGACCGCCATTCCGACCAGCGGAAACACCATGTTGCGGGTACCGATGGCATCACTGACACCAAGGGCGATGGTCACCAGACCGATTACTTGCAGGAGCGTCGTACGCATCCGCTCGGGGATGCGGTCGCCGATCAGCACACCGAGTCCGCTGCCGACGACGACGAGACCCGTATTGATCAATGTTCCGAGTCCGCGCATCGGGAGCGAACCCTAGTTCAGCGACCGAATCCAATCGGCAACGACCTCCGCAACGACGTCGTCGCGACCGCGTAGGTCGTGGCGACCGCCCTCGACCAATTGCACCTGCACGGGCGCGGACAGCGTCGCGAGATGGTGGCGCAGCTCGTCGGGGGTCGCGAACTCGTCCCGGGTGCCGCTGACGAACAACGACGGGACGGCGAGGTGCGGGAGGTGTGCGACCCGCAGCTTCTGCGGCTGACGCGGAGGATGGAGCGGATAGCCGATACACACCAGCCCGGCGACCCGCAGCCCGGGTAACGCGGGCTGTGCAACCCGATCGTTCCCGTCGAATCCCGCCACCACCATCGAGCACATACGTCCACCCATCGATCGTCCGCCGATCACCAGGTGCCCGGGCTCGCACGACCACCGACGGCACGCATCGTCGACCGCCTCGCGAACCGCGCGCACCAGCACCGGGGCCCGGTCCGGAATCCGTCGACCCGCCAAGCGGTACGGAAAGTCGATCCGGGCAACCGGTAACGACTGCACCGCCCGCTCGATTGCCATCAGCGAGGAATGAGCGGCATCCGAGCCGGCGCCGGGGAACAGCAGCAGGCCGGCGATCACCGGAGATCCCTCAGGCAAGCGACGTGAGCAGGACCCGGCGGGCCTCACCGAGCTGCTCGATACGTTGACCCGCTTCATCCGCGTTGCCGCCGTGGTCGGGGTGCACATCACGCAGGCTCTCGCGGTATCGGCGCTGTACGTCGCGCTTGGACGGGCTGACCGTACCGGCCGGAAACCCAAGTAGCTCCAGCGCCCACGCCCGCGGATCGGTCATCGCGATGATCGACGATGACGCGGTGCCGGCGAGGTACGCAAGGAAGTCCGCACCGATCGGACCCCGCCAGCGCATTGCCTTGTGGACCACGGGGGTGAGTGCATGGCGGGTGAGCACGTCGAGGCGCTCGAGTGAGTACACGGCGCCGAGCACCTGTTGCAGGGCGCTCCCGTTGGTCTCGAATTCGAAACTCAGTAGCTCGCCGTCACCGACGAGTCGATGACGACTACGCGAGAGACCCTGTCGATCGATCTGGTACCGGTGCCGTAGCCGCGGCTGCACGACCCGGTCACCGCGGTCAACCTGGAGAACCAGGCGGTGGATGTCGGGGACGAACTCCTCGTCGACGTCGGGTAGATGGGCTGCCACGATTCCCCCGAGGAGGAGTCCACCGAGTCCCGGGGCGGGATCCACGGGAAGCACCAGGTGTCCGAGTGAGAGGCGCCGTGTCGGCGAGTGCGTGCGCGAGTGGAAGATCTCGATCTCGGCGAGCAGCTGTGAATCGGCGGAATTCACCCGACGAACGCTACTGAGGGTTACGACTCAGCGGTCGAACTCGTCGAGGAGGTCGTCGACTGCGTCGGCGTCATCGGCACCGACGATGAGGAGGTCGTCCTCCCAGCGGTGCCCGATGCCACGTTCGACGAGCAACGCGGCGAATTCCATCCGGTCGGCCGACGTCCAACCATCGATCTCGAACTCCTCGAGTTCCCCCTGCAGCGATCGTGGGGCGGCGTCATCATCATCGTCCTCCACCTCGTCGATGATGGAATCCACGTCCGATTCACGGTCGGCGGGGACGAGCAGCTCGGTTCCGTCCCAGTCGTGACGAATGTCGGCCTCCGCCAGGAGGGCCACCAGTTCCACCCGCTCGTCGAGCGCCCAGTCGCCCAAGTCGTAGCGCACCGTCGGTGCATCCGGATCCTTGGGGTCCCACTCGCTCACGTGGCGAACCCTAGTACGCGATTCGGTGGGCTACCGTGTGGTCGGTGCCACTGTCCCAGAAGCCCGACCGCAACCTGGCGATGGAGCTGGTGCGGGTCACCGAATCGGCGGCACTGGCCGCGTCCAAGTGGGTGGGTCGCGGTGACAAGAATGCGGCCGACGGTGCGGCAGTCGACGCGATGCGGAACCTGCTCGACACGGTGAACATGGACGGCATCGTCGTCATCGGCGAGGGCGAGAAGGACGAGGCGCCGATGCTCTACAACGGCGAGCGTGTCGGCAACGGCAGCCAGCCGGTCACCGATGTTGCGGTCGATCCGATCGACGGCACCTCGCTGACGTCCCTCGGGCGAGGCAACGCACTCAGCGTCATCGCCGTGTCGGAACGCGGTTCGATGTTCGATCCGGGACCGTTCGTCTACATGAACAAGATCGCCGTCGGGCCGGATGCACGGGGGGCAATCGACATCACCCGTTCCATCCGGCACAATCTCGACTCGATCGCCCGGGCCAAGCACAAGACGCTCAACGAATTGACCATCGTGGTGCTCGACCGCCCGCGCCACGAGGATCTCGTCGGAGAGATCAGGTCGGCAGGGTGTCGTATCAAGATGATCTCCGACGGCGACATCTTCGGCGCCATCGCCGCGGCGTGGCCGCAGACGGGCGTCGACGCACTCATCGGAATCGGCGGCACTCCCGAGGGTGTCACGTCGGCTGCGGCGATCAAGGCCCTGGGCGGCGAGATTCAAGGTCTGCTGTGGTCTCGTGGTGCGGAGGATCGAGCCGCGGCCAAGGCCGTGGGAATCGACATGGGCCGCGTGCTCACCACCGACGACCTGGTCAACTGCGAGGATGCATTCTTCGCGGCAACGGGAGTCACCGACGGCGACCTTCTGCGCGGCGTACGTTACGACGCCTATGGCGCCACCTCGCAGAGCATCGTCATGCGGGTGCGCAGCGGAACGATCCGCATGATCGACACCCGACATCGGGCGGATCGAATCGGTCAGTATTCGTCGGCCGAATTCCGCTGACGTTCCACCGTCCAACGCACTGCCCTAGCCTGCGGTCATGACCCAACTCCCCCGTCGATCGATGCTCGGTCTACTCGCTGGCGGCTTCGTCACCTTCCTGGCTGGTCGCCCGGCCTCGGCCAGTGCCAATACCCGCTCCCAGATCCGTGCCGGTGACGTATGCAAGAAGCTCGGACGCAGACAGACCGCGGGGAACAAGACGTTCGAGTGCGTCGATGTAGCCGGTGTACGCCAGTGGAAGCGCGTGCGCACACCCGTTGCACCCGCTACGCCCACCACGAGCGAGGTGAAGGTGCTGGAATCCTCTGCGCTCGCGGCAGGACGGAGCGCCAACGTCATCGTGACCTCCGGAGGCAAGAAC
>JBIJCI010000006.1:0-46285 GCA_044344715.1 Ilumatobacteraceae bacterium
GGGATTCAGGTGGCGGCTATGCGCTCGGTACGTACCAAGCGATCTCGACGCGACGGTTCAACGCACGGTCCGTCGACACGGGCAGCTTCTTACCCTGCGCCGACTCAACGCTCACGCTGACGCCCCGCGCGGCGAGGAACTCGGCGACCCGCTGCGCTCGACGCTGCGACAGATCAAGCGCGACGTCATCACCCGGGTCACCGGCATCGGCCGCAAAACCCGTGACCGTGACCACACCCGAACGGCGCAGCTCGTCCACCAGGCCACGCAACTCGCGTCGCGTTGCCGGGATCAGCACCGCAGAATCCGGGGCGAAATAGACGACCCGGGTGTCCAAACGCCTCGTTCCCGCAGCATCTGGCGTCCTGCGTGCTCCCTGTCGGCTCTTTCTGCTCCCACATCAATCGTCGCGACCCTAAAGTCGAGGGTTCTCGTGCGAATGTCTTCCGCTACCGCCGCAAACGCTAAATCGCAACGACTTTCTACTTACGGGGCCTTCTACTCCACCCGCATCCCGGAGATCGCCCTGGCGATGACCAACTGCTGGATCTCCGAAGTGCCCTCGAAAATGGTGTGAATCTTTGCATCGCGGTGCCAGTGTGATTAATTGTTCACGGAACAATCGACAAAAAGATGAATGCGGCGAAAATGGCCAGATGGTGAGCACCCTGAAGAATGGTCGCTCGTCCAGAACCGAAAGTTAAGGAACTCACGATAACGGTAAGAGCCAGTAAAACGATTTCCTTGTCGCCGAGACCGAGCGTGATGGGCCCATCAAGCCACAAGGACGCAACGGCTACTGCAGGAATGGTGAGGCCGATGCTTGCTAACGCCGAACCTAGTGACAAATTCAAACTTGTCTGCATCTCACCTTTGGCTGCAGATCTCACAGCCGCAATTGATTCGGGAAACAAAACCATTAACGCAATAATCACACCTACAAACGCTTGAGGAGCTCCGAACCAGACCACTGACTCCTCAATACGCGGTGCCAAGGTCTTGGCCAAACCAACGACTCCCACCAGACTGATGAGCAACATAACCGACCTAAGGATGAGCCCTTCAGAACGTCCCACCCCCATTTCGCGTTTCACAATATGGGCATGTTGATCGTCTGCCTCATCGTCCAAAGCGGCGGGCTCAAGGAACATCCATCGGTGACGAAAAGTCTGTACGAATACGAACATTCCGTACACGACTGCCGATGACACGGCCGAAAACGCTAACTGTGAACCAGTGAAGGTTGCCCCCGCACTGCTTGTCGTGAAGGTTGGGATCACAAGGCTGAGTGTGGCGATCAACGCCACAGTTCCTAAGAGCGCATTGGCCCCTTGTTCCCTGAATTGGACGATGTGATCACGACGTGCCGCAACAAAGATGCACACTCCCACCACTCCGTTACAAACAATCATGATTGCCGCAAAAACCGTGTCGCGGGCCAAAGTCTCAGCCTTAGCGCCTTCTGCCACCATCAAGGTGACGATCAGGGATACTTCGATGACCGTGATGGCCAACGCCAACACAAGAGTTCCGAGAGGTTCGCCAACGCGATGCGCGATGGCCTCAGCATGAACCACTGACATCAGCACAACAAGTACGTGGGCCGCCACCAAGATGATGGACACCAGCACCGAGGGGTCGGATCCCCATGTCAACATCAGCAATACAATGCCAATGAACGGTGCCACAAAAGACACCCGTTTCACGAAATGTTGCACTGCCATGGGCGAAATTATACCGAGAGGGCACGAGGCCTTCTCCCAGATGATCACGACAACAAACGTTTTCTACTCGATGCGCAAGCCAGAGATTGCACGAGAAATCACGAGCTGTTGAATTTCTGAGGTGCCCTCGAAAATGGTGTGAATCTTGGCGTCGCGATGCCAACGCTCGACCGGGTACTCGCGCGTGTAGCCGTAGCCGCCGAGGATCTGGATGGCTTCCTCGGTCACCCGTACCGCGGTCTCCGAGGCGTAGTACTTGCTCATCGAGCCTTCGCCGTTGGTGAACCCGCCGTTCTTGGCGAGCCATGCCGCGCGCCATATAAGTAGGCGCGACGCATCGATGCGGGTGATCATGTTCGCCAGCTTGAACGCGATGGCCTGGTGCATGACGATCGGCTTGCCGAACGCCTTGCGCTCCTTTGCGTAGTCCAGTGCGTACTCGTACGCCGCACGGGCGATACCGAGTGCCTGGGCGCCGACAGCCGGTCGCGTCGCCTCGAAGGTCTTCATCGCCGGCTGTGCCTCGCCCGACTTGCCGCGCTCGCGGGCACGGGCCAACTTCGCATCCAACTTCTCCTTGCCGCCGAGCAGGCAACGCCCGGGCACCCGCACGTCGTCGAGCACCACCTCGGCCGTGTGCGACGCCTTGATGCCGTGCTTCAGGTACTTCTGACCCTGACTCAAGCCCTTGGTGTTCGGTGGCACGACGAACGATGCCTGGCCGCGACCCTTCAGTTCGGGGTCGACCGCGGCGACCACGACGTGCACGTTGGCGATGCCGCCGTTGGTGATCCACGCCTTCGTGCCGTTCAACACCCATTCATCCTTCGCCTCGTCGTACACCGCGCGCGTGCGCAGGGAGCTCACGTCGCTTCCTGCGTCGGGTTCGCTCACGCAGAACGCACCGACCTTCACGTCGTCGGCGGTGCCGTAACACTGCGGCACCCACTCCATGACCTGCTCGGTTGTGCCGTTGCCGGCGATACCCGCGGCGGCGAGACCCGAGCCCATGATCGCCATGCCGATGCCGGCATCGCCCCAGAAGATCTCCTCGATCGCCACCGGCAGGGTGAGACCGCTCGCATCCCCCATCGCGTTCATGATGAAGTCGAGGCCGTACAAACCGATCTTCGCGGCCTCCTGCACGATCGGCCACGGGAACTCCTCGCGCTCGTCCCACTCGTGGGCGGCGGGGCGGATCACGTCGACGGCAAAATCGTGGATCCAGTCCTTCAGTTGCTGTTGGTCATCGTTGAGGGAGAGTGAGAATTCGGGCATCCCGACAAGTTACCAAGGAGTAGGTAGCTCAGGCTCGGCGCAGCGAGGTTCCGGCCTTCGTGGTCTCCACGATCCAGCCGGCGTCCTGCAGTTCGTTGCGCAACGCATCGGCGGCGGTGAAGTCCTTCGCGGCCCGTGCGGCGTCGAGCGCGGCAGCCTTCGCCTGGGCGTCGTCGTCGATCGTGGCGGTCGCGGCGAGCTCGAGACCGACCGCACCGCACATCTCGTGCACCGCGGCAACGAGCCCTGCCGCACCGGAATCGCCCGAGTCGATCGCCGTGTTGGCGCGGCGCACGGTGTCGAAGATGTGCGCCATCGCGTTCGGTGTGTCGAGGTCGTCGTCCATCAGCTCGACGAACCGCGCGAGCGAGTCGGCGTCGGCCGTGCCACTCAGCCCTGCACTGCGCGCCGCGAACGAGTCGAGTCCGGCGAGTGCCTTCACCGACGCATCGATGTTGTCCTGCCCAACCTTCACCGGCGAGCGGTAGTGCGTCTGCAACAGCAGCATCCGGTAGGCGCGCGCGTCGTACCGGTCGAGCAGGTCGAGCAGGTTCGTCACGTTGCCGAGGCTCTTCGACATCTTCTCGCCCTCGGCGTCGACGACGAACCCGTTGTGCATCCAGTGCCGGGCGAACGTGCGGCCGAGCGCCACCGACTGCGCGCGTTCGTTCTCGTGGTGCGGGAAGCGCAGGTCGGCACCGCCGCAGTGCAGGTCGAACCCGTCGCCCAACAACTCGAGGCTCATCACCACGCACTCGCTGTGCCAGCCGGGCCGACCATCCCCCCACGGCGACGGCCACGAGGGTTCTCCGGGCTTGGAGAATTTCCACAGCGCGAAGTCCGCGGGATGACGCTTCCCGCCGGCTCCGAGCACGTCGCGTTCTCCGCCGCCGGCGAGCATCTCGTCCAGGGATTGGTGGGCGAGGGCACCGTAGTCGGGCACGCTCCCGACCGAGAGGTACACGCCGTCGCCCGTCGTATAGGCGGCGCCCCGCTCCACGAGCGCGCCGATCATCTCCACCATCCGGTCGACGTATTCGGTGGCGTGCGGAACGTCGGTGGGGCGCTTCACACCCAGCCGGCCCATCGCCTCGAACCACACCGACTCGCACTTCCCGGTGATCTCCTCCCACGCACGCCCCTCGCGGTTGGCGCGGTCGATGATCTTGTCGTCGATGTCGGTGATGTTGCTGACGAGCCGTACCTCGATACCGCGCCACTCGAGGTACCGCCGGAGGATGTCGTAGACGATCGTTGCGCGTCCGTGCCCGAGGTGCGGCGGCCCGTAGACGGTCGGCCCGCACAGGTACACGCCGAGCTTCCCCTTCTCGCGCATCGCGAGCGGTTTCACCTCGCGCGTCAGGGTGTCGTACAGCGTGAACACGCAGCAAGCCTACGAATCACCGTCCGCCACTACCGTTGAGAGCGCATGTCGAACGGTTCCACGGCACGCAGGGTTCCCGAGAAACCGTCGCTCGGCGGGGTGGAGGCACGCTTCATCGAACGTTGGGACACCGACCGCACCTACGCCTTCGACCGGTCGGCGACTCGCGACCGGGTATTCGCCATCGACACTCCGCCGCCGACGGTCAGCGGTTCGCTGCACATGGGACACGTGTTCTCCTACACCCACACCGACACGATCGCCCGGTACCAGCGCATGCGCGGCAAGCAGGTCTTCTATCCGATGGGGTGGGACGACAACGGTCTGCCCACCGAGCGCCGCGTGCAGAACTACTTCGGCGTCACGTGCGATCCGTCGCTCCCGTACGTCGCCGGTTTCCAACCGCCGTTCCGTGGCGACCCGCCGAAGGACCACAAGGCGGTACCGGTGTCGAGGCCCAACTTCATCGAGTTGTGCGACGAACTGACCGCCCAGGACGAGAAGGTGTTCGAGGACCTGTTCCGCCGGCTCGGACTCTCGGTCGACTGGTCGCTGTTGTACACCACCATCTCCGAACACGCGCGACGCACCTCACAGCGAGCGTTCCTCGACAATCTCGCGCGCGGTGAGGCGTACACGCAGGAGGCACCCACGCTGTGGGACGTCGACTTCCGTACCGCGGTGGCGCAAGCCGAACTGGAGGATCGCGAGCGACCCGGTGCGTACCACGCGGTGTCGTTCCACGGTCCCGACGGCGACGTGGTCATCGAGACCACACGACCCGAACTGATCCCCGCCTGCGTCGGTCTCGTCGCACACCCCGACGATGCCCGCTACGCACCGCTCTTCGGCAGGACGGTGCGGTCACCGCTGTTCGACGTGGAGGTCGGCGTTCACCCGCACCCGCTCGCCCAACCCGACAAGGGCACGGGTATCGCGATGATCTGCACGTTCGGCGACCTCACCGACGTGGTGTGGTGGCGCGAGTTCGACCTGCCGACACGGGCGATCATCGGTCGTGACGGTCGCATCATCCCCGAGCCGCCCGCGGCCATCGTGGGCGACGCAGCGCGGACGAACTACGCGTCGCTCGCCGGCAAGTCGGCCAAACAGGCGCAAACCGCGATCGTCGAGTTGTTGCGCGCCTCGGGCGACCTGAAGTCCGAACCGCGGTCGATCACCCATCCGGTGAAGTTCTACGAAAAGGGCGACCGTCCGCTCGAGATCGTGACCAGCCGCCAGTGGTACATCCGCAACGGCGGACGCGACGAGGCACTGCGCAACGCGTTGCTGGCGCGCGGCGAGGAAATGTCGTGGCATCCCGACCACATGCGGCACCGGTACTCCAACTGGGTGCAGGGACTGAACGGCGACTGGTTGATCTCGCGCCAGCGGTACTTCGGCGTGCCGATCCCCGTGTGGTACCGCGTCGGTGCCGACGGACAACCCGACCACGACTCACCGCTCGTGCCGACCGCCGAGCGCCTACCGATCGACCCGAGCACCGACGTGCCGGCTGGCTTCACCGCCGAACAGCGCGGCGTTCCCGGCGGGTTCATCGGCGACCCCGACGTGATGGATACGTGGGCCACCTCGTCGCTCACACCGCAGATCGCCTCGCACTGGGTCGACGGCGACGACCTCTTCTCACGTGTCTTCCCGATGGACGTACGACCGCAGGGCCACGACATCATCCGCACCTGGTTGTTCTCCACCATGGTGCGTTCGCACTTCGCACACGGCGGCATTCCCTGGAAGCGCGCCGCACTCTCGGGCTGGATCCTCGACCCCGACCGCAAGAAGATGTCGAAATCGAAGGGCAACGTCGTGACGCCGGTCGACTTGTTCGACAAGTACGGAAGCGACGCGGTTCGCTACTGGGCGGCGTCGGCGCGACCCGGCGTCGATACGGCGTTCAGCGAGGACCAGATGAAGGTCGGCGGGAAGCTCGCCACCAAACTGCTGAACGTCACCAAGTTCGTGCTCGCGTTCGGGTGCGACGAGGACGGCGAGGTCACCGAGTCGCTCGACCGTGCGATGCTCGCCCGCCTCGACGCGGTCGTCGCCGATGCCACGGCGGCGTTCGACGAACTCGACTACGCGCGGGCGCTCGAGCGCACCGAATCGTTCTTCTGGTGGTTCTGCGACGACTACGTCGAACTCGTGAAGGCCCGTGCCTACGGCCGGGTCGGCACCGACGGCGCACCAGCCAACGAGGCCGACTGTTCGCGCGACGAACTTTCGGCACGTCGCGCGTTGCACCGTGCGCTCAGCGTGCTCCAACGCCTCTTCGCACCGCACCTGCCGTTCTGTACCGACGAGGTGTGGTCGTGGTGGCGCACGGGCAGCGTGCACCGCGCCGGGTGGCCGACGGGTTCGCCCGGCGCAGACGCCGGGGCCGAACTACTGCTCGATACCGCGAGCACGGTGCTCGCCGAGATTCGTCGCACCAAGACCGAGGCGAAGGTGTCGCAGCGCGCCAAGGTGTCGAGCGTCGTCGTGGCCTGCGACTCCGCACGTACGTCGGCGGTGAACGAGGCGCGCTCCGACCTCCTGAGGGCGGGAAGCGTCGCGGAGTTCCTCGTGGTGGACGGCACCGCGCTCACCGTCACCGTCACCCTCGCCCCGGCGACATGACCGGGGACCGCGCCGTCGCCCGGTCGCGTCCGTACCGCTTCGTGCTCGTCGCGAACATGGTGGTTGCGGCGTTACTCGTCGTCACCGGTCTCGTGGTCGTGTGGGCCAACGACAAGGTGGGCGACCGGCTCGTCGTCAACATCGACGGCACGTCCGGATCGTCGGTCACCACGCCCGACGGCGAACCCGTCGACGAATGGCGGCTCGAAACCGGCGACCTCGGCGCCGAGAACTTCCTCGTGACCGGCTCCGACAACGGTGCGTGCCCGGAAAAGGGCGACGGCACCGCAGGTGGCATCGGCGACCGCACGTCGTTCGGCGAGCGTTCGGACACGATCATGATCCTGCGGGTGGACCCGACGATCAACGACGTCGCCGTGCTCTCGTTCCCCCGCGACCTCTGGGTCACCATCGCCGGCACCACCCGCCAGTCGCGCATCAACTCGGCGTTCGACGCACGCGACCCCACCCGGCTCATCCGCACGATCGACGAGAACTTCGGCGTACCGGTCGACCACTACGTCAACGTCAACCTCTGTGCGTTCAAGGAGATCGTCGATTCGGTGGGCGGGGTGAGGATTCCCTTCTCGCACCGAACCAAGGACGAGCGCGTCGGATTCCGGGAGGTCGGTCCGGGGTGCGTGCAACTCCGGGGATCGCAGGCCCTCGCCTACGTCCGTTCGCGCTCCGGATACCGGTACTACGACGAGTCGCGCCAGAAGTGGGTCGGCGATCCGACCGGCGACCTCGGTCGGATCAGTCGTCAGCAGGATTTCCTGCGGCGCTCCATGCAGCGTGCGCTCGACGAGGGCACCCGCAATCCCGTCACGGCGAACGCGCTCCTCAACGTCGGACTCGAGCGCGTGATCACCGACGACGGACTCACACCCCGCGACCTGCTCCGGCTCGCGCAGGCGATGCGCAACCTCGACACCAACGGCGTCAACTCCTTCACGATCGAGTGGTCGATGCGCCGGATCGGTGCGGAGTCGGTGCTAGTTCCGGTGACCGACACCGACTCGATGCGCGAGATCCTCGCCGTGTTCCGCGGTGACGCCGTGATCGCCCGACCCGGTGCAGGGAAGGGGACGCAATCCACGCTGCCGTCGGACACCACGACGACCGGTGCACCGATCACCACCACGACGACCACGCTCGCCGCACCGACCTCTACCGTGGACGCTGTCGGAATGCCGACCACGTTGCAGGTCGTCGATCCGCAGCAGGATCGGCTCGGGGTTTTCCCTCCCGACGATCCCGCCTGCAGATAACTACACTCGCCACGGGGTCAACCATGGGTGCAGTCGACATCGTCGCCATCGTGGTCGTGGTCGTCTCCTACCTGCTCGGCACGTTCCCCAGCGCGGAACTCATCGCCTCGCGCTACGGCAAGGAGATCACCAAGGTCGGTTCGGGGAACCCCGGTGCCTCCAACGTCATCCGCGAACTCGGCTGGAAGGCGGGCATGTCGGTCTTCCTCATGGACATGGCGAAGGCGTCGATCGCCGTCGGCATCGCCTGGGGTGTGAGCGGTGTGCAACGTGATCCGCTCTGTTACGCCGCGATGTGCGGGGCGATCGTCGGGCACGTGGCACCCGTGTTCCGCCGGTTCCGCGGCGGTAAGGGCGTCGCGTCGGCCGGCGGTGCGTTGTTCGTGCTCTTCCCCGTGGTCAGCGCCATCCTCTTCGTCTCGTGGTTCGTGATCAGCAAGCTCACGCGCAAGGCCTCCGTTGCATCGCTCGCCATCACCATCGCCACCCCGGTCGGAATGGTGATCGACGGGGCCGAGTCGTGGGAACTGCTCGTCGTGCTCGGCATCGTGCTCTTCGTCATCCTCAAACACCTGCCGAACATCAGGCGCCTCAGGTCGAAGACCGAACCGTCGTTGTAGCGTTCGGTGATGCTCGAGGTCGTCACCCAGGCATTCGACTGGCTGAAGGACTTCTCCTCCTCGCCGTGGTTCTACCCGATCATCTTCGTGATCGCCGTGCTCGACTCGGTCCTGCCGATCGTTCCGAGCGAGACACTCGTCATCATCGGCGGCGTGAGTGCCGGACTCGGCAACCTCTGGGTTCCATTGGTGATCGTGTGTGCGGTCTGCGGCGCGTTCGTCGGTGACAACCTGAGCTACCTGATCGGCCGCGAGGCCAGCGATTGGGTGATGCGCCGGCAGTCGCGCACCGAGAAGGGTGCCAAGCGGATGGCGGCAATCGTCGACCAGGTGCACGAACGCGGGGGGCTCCTGCTCATCACCGCCCGGTTCATTCCCGGTGGTCGCACGGCTCTCACGTTGTCGTGCGGTGTCACCCGCCAACCGCGCCGCTGGTTCATGGGGTGGGCGGCGGTCGCCGCGGTGATCTGGGGCCACTACGCGGCGTTGCTCGGCTTCATCGGCGGGAAGTCCTTCGAGGAGAACCACACGCTCGCGTTCGTGATCGCATTCGTGTCGGCGTTCAGTGTCACGGCCCTGATCGAGCTGGTGCGCTGGCTCGTCAAGCGGGCCCGATACCGTCGGAACGCATGACGTTGCGCCTGAGCGTCGACTCCGACGCCTGGAATTCCCACGTCGCCGCGACCGCAGCACGCCTCGGCGAGGTCGTGCCGGTGGTGAAGGGCAACGGTTACGGCTTCGGACGCGGCACGCTCATGGCGCATGCCGCGCGACTCTCGGGCGACGTCGCCGTCGGCACCGTGCACGAGTTGGGCGACGTGCCGGGCGGACTACGACCGTTCGTCCTCACGCCCGTCGGCGTCGGTATCGGGGCGATCACCCGTCGCGACGCAGTGCTCGCAATTGGCTCGGCGCGCGACCTCGAGGTGCTGGCCGCGCTCGGGGCGACGAACCCGGTCGTCATCAAAGTGGAATCCTCGGTGCGCCGATACGGCACCGCACCATCGGCGGCGGCCGACCTGCGGAAGCGCGCCGAGGCGGCGGGACACGAGGTCGTCGCCTGGTCCGCCCACCTGTCACTCACCGGCACCGACGACGACCGCGCCCCGGAGGCGCTGGCCATCGCCGGTGTGCTGGCCACCGACATCCCGTTCCACGTGAGCCACGTCGGTGGTGCCGTGGCGAGGGTTCGCGATGCGGTTCGTCACCGGGTGGTGGTGCGCTCCGGGACCCACCTGTGGCTCGGCGACAAGTCGATGCTCGCACTCCATGCGGACGTCATCGCCGTGCGACCGGCCCGCGGCGGAACCGTCGCGGGCTACCGCAACACCCCGGTCGTCCGCGACGCGTCGCTGGTGATGGTCGGGTGCGGTTCGAGCCACGGCGTCGGTGCGCTCGACGACGGACGAAGCCCGTTCCATTTCGCGCAACGCCGACTCGACATGCTCGAGGCACCGCACATGCACACGACGATGCTCGTCGTCGCCGATGCGCCGTGCCCCGGCGAGGGCGATTGGGTCGACGTGCAGCAACCGCTGACTCGGGTGCAACCCGACGTCGTCGCCTGGAACTAACGGCGTCAGGTGACGCGGTCGTCGGGCACGGGCACGCTGCGGTAACGACCGCCCGCCACGAGTTCCCGGATACGCGCGAAACCCTCGTACACCTCCGCGAAGCTCGTCGAAAGGGGCGAGATTGCCAGCCGGATGCTCGACGGCTCGCGGTAGTCGGGGATCACCTTCACCAGTTCGCGCATGGCGACCGCAATCTGCCTGGCGTCAGGGTGCCGCAGTGTCACGTGCCCGCCGCGTCGTGCCGGATCACGCGGGGTGATCAGTTCGAATCCGAGTGGCGCGAGCCATGCGTCGTGGAGCCGCACCATGAGGTCGGTACCGAGTGCCGCCTTCGCGGCGATGGCCGGTAGCCCCGCTTCGGCGATCATCCCGAACGATGCGGTGATGCAGCGCATCCCGATGATGGACGGACTCGCGACCTGGAATCCGCGGATACCGTCGGCCCGTTCGAAGCCCTGCCCCATCGCGAACTGGTCGCGCTGGGCGAACCAACCCTGGATCGGCACGCGCAACGACTCCTGCAGTCGGCGGTTCACGTACAGCCAGGCCGGGGAGCCCGGTCCCGCGTTGCCGTACTTGTAGGTGCAACCAACGGCGAGGTCGACGTCGTCGCGGTCGAACTGCAGGTCGACCACACCCACCGCGTGGCTCGCGTCCCACGCCACGAGCGCACCGGCGTCGCGTGCCATCCGCGTGAGGGCGGCCACGTCGTGCAGTGCCCCCGAGCGGTACTGCACCACCGAGAGCGTCACGAGTGCCGTGCGCGAATCCAACCGGTCGGCGAGCATCCGCTCGGTTACGTACTCCGCGTCCGACTCGTCGTCGATCAGCACGAGTCGTTTGCCGTGCCGCGCGCAGAGCCCCTCGAGGATGTAGCGGTCGGTCGGGAAGTTCGCGGTGTCGCTGACGACGGTGTCACGGTCGGGGCGGGCGCGGATGGCGGCGTCGCAGAGTTGGTAGAAGTTGACGCTCGTCGTGTCGACGGCCAGCACCTGACCGGGTGCCGCACCGAGTGCCGCGGCACCGATCAGGTTGCCGACACTCCGGGCCTCGTCGATCCAGTGCGACCAACCCGTCACCAGTTCGCTACCCCACTCCTCCGTCAGGTAGCGGTGCACGACGTCGACCGTTCGTTTCGGCAGCCGGCCGAGCGAGTTGCCGTCGAGGTAGCAGAGGTCGGGATCGGTGACGACGAACTCCTCGCGGTACCGTCGCAGCGGATCGGCGGCATCCAACGCTGCAACATCGGGCAGCGGTTCGCTACGCATAGTGTCACCTTATGCGTGATGACGACCCGCACCGACAGCGCGCGGTGAATTACTCGGGTTACCTCCGCATTCCCGAGTTGCTCTCGCTCCAGACGCCGCGTGATTCCGGCCCCGAACACGACGAACTGCTCTTCATCGTCATCCACCAGACCTACGAACTGTGGTTCAAGACGTTGCTCCACGAGTTGGTTCGGGCCGGCGGACGCCTGCGGGCCGGTGCGTCGCACGAGGCCCTCGCCACACTGGGACGGATACGCACGATCATGAAGACGCTCGTCGGCCAGGTGGACATCCTGGAGACCATGACGCCGCTGCAGTTCGGCACGTTCCGCGACCGGCTCGACGCCGCGAGCGGATTCCAATCGGCGCAGTTCCGCGAGGTGGAGATCGTGCTCGGTCGGCACGACCGCGCGGTGCTGGCCGGCTTCACCGAGGGATCCATCGAGCGGACCCGACTCGAGGACTGCCTGGCGCGACCCGGTATCTGGGACGACGCGCTCGCGTACCTCGCCGGTCGGTCGCATGCCGTACCCGACGACGTGCTGACGCGCGACCCGGGCGCGGCGTACGAACCGGACGCGCGCGTGCAGGAGGTTCTGCTCGGGGCCTACCGCAACGACGGCGAGGCGGCACTCGTGCTCGAGCGACTCGTCGACATCGACGAGGGACTCCAGGAGTGGCGTTACCGCCACGTGAAGATGGTGGAGCGGACCATCGGCGGCAAGGTCGGCACGGGCGGATCGTCGGGTGCGGAGTACCTCGCCTCCACGCTGTTCCGACCGGTGTTCCCCGACCTGTGGCACGTGCGCAGTCGCTTCTGAGGATGTCCACCGACTGGAACCCGCTGCTGCGGGCGGAGTTCGAGAAGCCCTATTGGAGGGATCTGCAGACGTTCGTCGACGACGAGCGAGCCAACCACACCGTGTACCCGTCGCGTGAGCACGTGTTCGCCGCGCTGCACCACACCCCGTACGCCGACACCAGGGTGGTGATCCTCGGCCAGGACCCGTACCACGGTCCGCGTCAGGCGCACGGGCTGTGCTTCTCCGTGCCCCGTGACGTCGCCGTGCCCCCGTCGCTCGTCAACGTGTTCAAGGAACTGAACGCCGACCTCGGTATTCCGGTTCCGTCGCACGGGAACCTCGAGTCGTGGGCGCGACGTGGTGTGCTGCTACTCAACACCACGCTCACCGTGCGCGCCGGTCAGGCGGCATCGCACCAGGGCAGGGGATGGGAGACCTTCACCGACGAGGTGATCAGGATCGCGAACGAGAAACCGTTCGTCGTCTTCGTTCTGTGGGGTGCGCATGCGCGGAGGAAGAAGTCGTTGATCGACGTGGGCCGTCACGCGGTCATCGAGTCGGCCCATCCGTCGCCGCTCTCCGCACACAATGGGTTCTTCGGCTCGAGGCCGTTCTCGCGGATCAACGCCGCGCTGCGCACGGCCGGGCTTCCCGACATCGATTGGAATCCCGAGTAACCGCTACATTTCTCGCATGGGATCGGTGCGTCGGCACGTGCAAATCGACCGTGATCCCGCGTCGGTGTGGAGGCTCGTCGGCGACCTGGCAAGGCAGCACGAGTGGTTCCCGCTCACCGGGTGCCGTGTCGAGGGCAACAAGCGCTGGATCACCCTCCCGAGCGGGATCACGTTCGAGGAGGACATCGTGACCCACGACCACGCACTCCGACGCTTCCAGTACCGCATGGTCGGCAATCCGGGCATCACGTCGCACCTCGGCACCTGCGACGTGATCGACGACGGTCACGGCGGCTCGATCGTCGTGTACTCCACCGACATGGAGCCCGAGGCACTCGCACTGGTGATCGCCGGGGCGGCCGGTGAGGGACTGGCGAACCTGAAGCGGATCATGGAGGAGGGCTGATGGGTCGCAAGATCCTCTACATCACCACCGACCAGCAGCGTTACGACGCGCTCGGCTGCAACGGGGGCACGATTGCCCGTACCCCGGTGATCGACGGCCTGGCGAAGCGGGGCATCGTGTACGACCGCGCCCATCCGCAGAACGTGGTGTGCATGCCGTCGCGCAGCACCATGCTCACCGGTCAGCACGTGAGCACGCACGGCGTCTGGATGAACGGCGTCCCGCTCTCACCGGATGCGCCGAGCATCGCGGGCGACCTCCGGCGTGCGGGCTACCGCACCGCGCTCATTGGCAAGGCGCACTTCGAACCCTTCATCGATCCGTTCCTGCGGTTCGCGGAGAACCGCATCGGTTCGGCCGGACTGGAGACCGAGATGGTCGTCGGCGACGACGGCCTGCCGGTGCCGCACCGCGGCTTCGAGCACTTCGCGCTCGCCACGCACGGTGGTGTCGGGCCGTTCCACTACGCCCGCTGGCTGCGCGAACGGGATCCTGCGGCGGCGTCCAATTTCTTCCAGGTGCTCGACCAGACGCTGCAGGTCAACGCGGCGGGGGGCGGCGACACCGGTGCACCTCAGGTGAAGCACAACGGGATCCGGCGCGAGTGGTACCACACCGAGTGGGTGGCCGACCAGACGATCGCCTGGCTCTCGTCGTTGCCCAACGACGCCGATTGGTTCTGCTGGATGAGCTTCCCCGATCCGCACCACCCGTGGGACCCGCCGAAGTCCGAGCTCGGTCGCGTCGACTGGCGCGACCTCGACCTTCCCGCCGGGTACATCGAGGATGCGGCCGAACGCGAGCGCGTACTCGACGACAAACCACGTCATTGGCGGATGTGGTACGAGGGTTCCTTCGTCTCCAACTACGAGGCGCCGGCCAAGTGGGTGCCGAGGACGCTCACCGCCGACAACGTGCGGGAGATCAATGCGATGGCGCACATCGAGAACGAGCTCATCGACGAGGCGATCGGCCGCGTACTCACGGCGGTCGGGGCGCGCGGCTGGGGCGACGACGTCGACGTGCTGTACACCACCGACCACGGCGAGTTCCAGGGCGACTACGGACTCATGTTCAAGGGCCCGTACCACGTCGATTCGTTGATGCGCCTCCCGCTCATCTGGAAGCCCGCCGAGTCGGCCAAGGTCGCACCTGCGCGGGTGTCGGCGCCCGTGGGTCTCGTGTCGCTCGCATCCACGTTCGCCTCGATCGCCGGCCTGCAACGACCCGACTATGCGGAGGCGGCACGCCTCCCCCACTCCGACGGTGAGGCCGCGTCGCTGGGCCACGAGCGCGTACTCACCGAGTGGGACAGCGTGCTCTTCGGCAAGATCGTCGGCGCACGGACGATCTGTCGTGACGGCTGGGTGTGCACCGCGATGCTGCCCGGCAGCGTGCACGACGGCACCGAGGGCGAGTTGTACGACCTCGCCAACGATCCGCTACAGCGGGTCAACCTCTGGAACGACCCGCGCCGTGCGGCACTGCGCGACGAACTGCTCGACGACATGTGGTCGTCGTTCCCCACCACGGTGCTGCCGCGGCGACCGTGCGATGCGCCGGTCTGACGCCGACTAGAACGCCGGAACCTGCTGCGTGATGCAGTGGATGCCGCCGCCACCGTAGGCGAGGACCGCACCGACGTCGAGACCGACGACCTGGCGGCCCGGGAACCATTCGGAGAGGAGCGCGATCACGTCGTCGTCGGCCGCGTGGCCGCACACGGGCACGATGACACCGCCGTTCACGACGTAGAAGTTGAGGTACGGCACCACCACCCGACGACCGTCCACCTCGGTGAACGGCAGCACCGGAACCTCGCGAACCAGGAGGCCGGCCGACTCGGCGACCCGGCGGTTCGCCGTCAGCCGTCCGTGGTCGGGTTCGCGGGGATCGTCGCAGCCCTGCATGATCAGCACGTCGGTCGATGCGAACGCGGCAACGTTGTCGACGTGGCCGTCGGTGCCCTCGTCGAGGTGCAGGCCGTGCGGTAGCCAGACGATGCGTTCGTGCCCGAGTTCCGTGCGCAGTCGCGCCTCGATGTCGGCACGGGAGAGCCGCGGGTTGCGGTTCTCGTTCAGCAGGCACTGCTCGGTGGTAACGAGCGTGCCCGCACCGTTCACCGTGATCGATCCACCCTCCAACACCATGTCGACGCTTCGGGGGGTTTCGCCGCGCGACCGCAACCACGCGGCGGCGATCCGCGCATCGGCGTCGTACGGGACGTACTTCCCACCCCAGCCGTTGAACGTCCAGCACGTACCCTCGCGGCGGCGACCGTCGGTCACGTAGATCGGTCCGGTGTCGCGGAACCACGAGTCGTCGATCGGCAGCTCGACGACCTCCACTCCCGGGCCGCAGAGTCGCACCGCCTCGTCCACCTGGTCGTGGTTGGCGATCATCGTCACCGGCTCGAAGCCGCCTATCGTGCGCGCCACCGTGGCGTGTGCCCGCCGGGCCTCGGCCATGCGCTGGCCGTAGAGGTCCGTGCGCGTCGGCCAGCACATCACCGTCCGTTCGTGTACGGCGAACTCCGCCGGCATGCGCATCATGCGGACGACCTCAGCGATTCGCGCGACCGTCGAGGCTGGTCAGCGATCCGTACAGTTCGGGGCGACGGTCCCTGAACAGGCCCCAGGCGGCGCGCATCGCGCGGTTGCCCTCCGCGTCGACGTCGGCGACGAGCACGCGCTCGTCGTCACGACCCGCCTCGGCGACCTTGGCTCCCGTTGCGTCGGTGATGAACGAACGGCCGTAGAACGTGACCTCCGTCGGGTGACCCACCTCGCGTCCGGTCCGGTTGGCGGCCACGACGGGCACGATGTTCGCGGCGGCATGCCCCTGCATCACGCGCTGCCAGTGTCCGCTCGAGTCCCACGTCGGATTCTGCGGCTCGCTGCCGATGGCGGTGGGATAGAGGATCACGTCGGCGCCGAGGAGCGCCATGCTGCGCGCCGCCTCCGGGAACCACTGGTCCCAGCAGATGCCCACGCCGATGACGCCGTGGCGTGTCGGCCACACGCGGAAACCGGTGTCGCCCGGGGAGAAGTAGAACTTCTCGGAGTACCCCGGACCGTCGGGAATGTGGCTCTTGCGGTAGATGCCGAGCGTCGCACCGTCGGCATCGACCATCACCACCGTGTTGAAGTAGGCGTTGTTCGACCGTTCGAAGATCGAGAGCGGGAGGACGACGCCGAGCTCACGGGCCACCCCCGCGAAATGCGCCACCGTCGGGTGACCGGCCACCGGCAGGGCACGGCGGAGCTCCTCGGCGCGCTGGTCCTTGCAGAAGTAGTGACCCTCGAACAGCTCGGGAATGAGGATGACGTTCGCACCCTCCCGCGCGGCGGCGCGCACGAGTCGCTCCGCCGTCTCCACGTTGGCGGCGACATCGGTCGCCATCTGCATCTGCAGGGCGGCAACGCGCATCGTCGGTCGACTCAGGCGAGAGCCGTGCGGATCGACGAACGGAGGTTGCCGTCCTCCGGCGCCACCATCGGGCTGAACCGCGCGAGCACCCTGCCGTCCCTACCGACGAGGAACTTCTCGAAGTTCCAACGGATGTCGCCGGAGTGTCCTTCGACGTCGGCGACGGGGGTGAGCTGGTCGTAGAGCCGATGACGCCCGGGGCCGTTCACGTCCACCTTCTCGGTCATCGGGAACGTGACCCCGTAGTTGGTGGAGCAGAACGTGGTGATCTCCTCCGGCGACCCCGGCTCCTGCGCACCGAACTGGTTGCAGGGAACGCCGAGGACGCTGAAGCCCTCCGCCGCGAACTCCTTCTGCAGCGCCTCGAGGCCGCTGTACTGGGGCGTGAGTCCGCACTTCGATGCCACGTTCACCACGAGCACCACCTTGCCGGCGAGCGCACCGAGCGAATCGTCGCCGGCATTGAGACCCTTGATCTTCACTGCGAATACCGACATGCTCAACCAGGCCTTTCGACGCGAGTGTCGTTGGTGGGTGGAAGGCTACTTGCCAGCCTGCTACACACGATGCGTGAAGAAGCGACGCTTCGACGACACGTACTTCGACCGCTACTACGTGCAGCGACCGGTGCGAACGGTGAACGAGGTGGGGCATCTCGCGGCGGCGGTGCACGACATCGTCGCCTGGTGGGGCGGGAGGATCCGTTCGGTGCTGGAGGTCGGCGCCGGTCCCGGCGACTGGAGCGACTGGTACCGTTCGACACACCCCGGGATTCGCGTGCTCTCCACCGACGTGAGCGAGCACGCGTGCTCGCGCTACGGTCACCAACGCCGCGACATCGCCGAATGGGCACCGCGGCGACCCTTCGACCTCGTCGTATGCACGGACGTACTGCAGTACCTCGACGACCGCCCTGCCGCCCGCGCCATCAACAACCTCGCGGTGGCCACCAGGACCTGTCTCTACTTCGACGCCCTCACGTCGTACGATGCGCGCCGCACCGTCGATCGCTCGGCGACCGACCTCGACGTCCACCTGCGCAGCGGCGACTGGTACCGCACCAGGCTTTCCCGTCACTTCGTCCAGGCGGGCGCCGGGCTGTGGATCCGCAAAACGAGCGGCATCGTGCTGCACGAACTCGAACGGACGCGCTAGCGGTGCGGGCCCGACGGGCCGACGTTCCGGGGCGTCGGCGTGGCTATCGTTGCCTGCGATGCCCGACATCGACTGGGACCTCCTGCGTGCCAAGGCCCGCGAGGCGATGGGCCACGCCTACGTTCCCTACTCGAGGTTCCGCGTCGGCGCGGCGGGACTCGTCGACGACGGACGAATCGTGACGGGTTGCAACGTCGAGAACGCCTCGTACGGACTCACGTTGTGCGCGGAATGCGGAATGGTGAGCGAACTCGCGCGAACCGGCGGCGGCAGGCTCGTTGCGGTGTGCACGCTCGGCAACGATGCACCGGTCACCCCGTGCGGACGCTGCCGGCAGCTGTTGTGGGAGCACGGCGGACCCGGGCTGCTCGTCGAGGTCGACGGAGCGCCGGTGCCGATGACCGAGCTCATCCCGCACGCCTTCCCCGAGGCATCGAACTTCACCAACCCGAACGGATGACCTGAGCATGGGACGTTTCCTCTCCGAACGACAGATCGATGCATTCCGCAACGACGGGTTCCTCGTGGTGCCCGACTTCGTGCCCGTCGAGCGGTGCCTCGCCCTCCGCGAGCGTGCGCTCGAGTTGGCCGAGCAACACGTACCCTCGCCCGAGGAGGCCACGGTGTTCACCGCCGACGGCAAGCCGCAGCATGCCGGCGACGACTACTTCCTCTCGAGCGGCGAGAAGATCCGCTGCTTCTTCGAAAAGGACGCCTTCGACGAGCACGGCCGGCTGCGTGCCGAGCCGCACCTCGCGCTGAACAAGCTCGGGCACGCGATGCACGACCTCGACCCGGTGTTCGACTCGTTCAGCCGCACACCCGAACTCGCGTCGGTGGCCAACGACATCGGGATGCGCGATCCGCTGCTGCTGCAGTCGATGTACATCTTCAAGCAGGCCCACATCGGCGGCGAGGTCACCTGCCACACCGACCACACGTACCTCTGGACCGAGCCGCGCAGCGTCGTCGGATTCTGGTTCGCGATCGATGATGCGACACGCGACAACGGCTGCATGTGGGCGGTGCCCGGCGGACACCGTCTGCCCGTCCGCTCGCGTTCACGGCTCAACGAGTCGCGCACCGCCAGCGTCACCGATGTGATCGATCCCGAGCCCTACCCGCTCGACGACCTCGTCTGTCTCGAGGCCAAGCGCGGCACGCTCGTGCTGCTCGACGGTGCCGTGCCGCACCTCTCGGCAGCCAACACCAGCGACAAACCACGGCACGCCTACACGATCCATGCGATCGACGGTGCGGCGAGGTACCTCGACGACAACTGGCTGCAACGCCCGACGCTCCCGCTGCGCGGGTTCTCCGCCAACTAGGGGCCGCCAATGGCGACGCTGCGGTTCAGTTTCGGCACCATGGGCTCCGGCAAGAGCACGCTCGCGCTGCAGATCCACCACAACCTGTCGAGTCGCGGCCTGCGCGGGCTCCTCCTCACGAAACTCGACCGTGACGGCGCCCAGGTCACCAGTCGGCTCGGCGTGTCGTCACCCGCGCTTGACATCGCCTCGACGCCCAGTCTCGTCGCGTTGGCACGCCAGCACGTGCCGCTCGACTTCCTGGTGTGCGACGAGGTGCAGTTCTACTCGGTCGAACAGTGCGACGAGCTGGCGACGATCGTCGACGACTTCGGCATCGACGTGTACTCGTTCGGGCTCATCACCGACTTCCGTGGTCTGCTCTTCGACGGCACCCGGCGGATGCTGGAGATCGCCGACCAGCGCACGGAAATGCAGGTCGAGGCCCGTTGCTGGTGCGGGGCACGGGCCACCAACAACGCACGACTGGTCAACGACAAGGTGGTCTTCGAGGGCGAGACGGTCGTGGTGGGTGACACCGCCACCACCCGCAAGGAGCCGCTCTTCGGCGACGTGGTCCGCTACGAACTGCTCTGCCGTTACCACTACCGACGGGGACAACTCGCACCCAGCCTGTGAGGCACCGACGGGGTGCGGCTACCGCGGGAGCAACCGTTCGAACTCGGTGACCCAGGCGTCGCGCCAGTCGTGGCTGAAGTTCGCGTAGCGGGCAACGAACGCGCGCCGTGCCTCCTGCACCTCCGCCGAGTTCCACCATGCGCCGGGTGTCCCGCCGAGCGAGTTGACGAAGCGCGCGGCATCCCGACCCGAGTGGTGCAGGATGCCCACCCTGGTAAGTGCGTCCACGAGCGGCCTCGCCGCATCGCGCGGGGCGAAGCTCCCCGGGTCGAAGAAGCAGACCGTCGGAACGTCGATTGCGAGGGTCTCGAGCCACGAAGTTCCGAGGTAGTTGTGCACGACGAGACGGGACCGCGACGCCGCGATCGTCCCCGGTTCGCGACCGTCGTCGATGCTCACGGTGGCGGCGACTCCCGACAATCGTTCGACCGGGAACGCGTCGCTACCCGACGACCGCAGTCGTAGCCGGACACCGCCCGTCAGGTCGCCGACGAACGCGGCGGTTTCGTCGACGGCCTTCCCGACCTGTCGGGGGAGGAGGAACGGCTGCAAGCGGTAGAAGTGCGACGTCACCGGGAGGCTCATCAGGAGACAATCGGTGTCGTTCTTCGTGCGTGCACGCCCGGGCATCGCGGTCGGCAGCGGACGCACGTTGCCTCCGTGCCGGTCGTCGGTCCATCCCCAACTGAAGAACACGTCGGCGAGTGCAGCATCGTGTTCCTCGCCGAGGTGGCGGCGATCGATCCCGTAACCGCCACCGTGCTGGTGGATCGTGAGGATGGTGCCGAGCCGGCGCTGGGCGAACGCGAAGTGGCGGAACGGGGTGGAGGACTGGTGGGCGTTGGCGGTGTGGAGCAATCGCAGACCGGGGTCGACCGTCGAGTCGGCCCAGGCGGCGAGATCGTGGTGCATCTCGACGAGGTCGACCGGTGCGGTGAGCGCGATCCGACGAACCAGCCGGCCCGTCGTGTCGTTGCCGTCGCGGAACCGCGCGGCGATCGCATGACGACGGTCGTTGCGGGGTTCGACGGGCGGAATCGCCGGCTGCGGCGGTGACAACCAGCGCATCGACCGGCGCACACCGAGGGCGGCCGCGGTCTCGCGGAACGGTGACATCTTCAGGTACGGCTCGCAGATGCCGACGCGTGCACGACGTGATCCGACCAGCGGGACGACGCGCGAACGAAGCGAACGGACGCCGGGGGCCGACCGGTCGGGGGTCGGATCATCGACGTCCGCACCCGATACCCCTTCGTGGATCATGCGGTCGCACAGGTGCATCAGCCAGAACGATCCGACGAACCGGACGCGGTCACGGTCGGGGGCAGTCCCGGTCGTCTCGTGGATGACCTCGGTCAGTGCATCGACCGCCGGTCCGAGCAGGGAACGCGACCTGGTGATCGCCTCCTCCAGCCGGAGTGGATCGTTCCAGGCCGTGTCGTCGTGGTTCACGTGGCGTCCGCCGCTGCGATGATGTCGCCGGCTCCCGAGCCGATCGTCAATCCCCCGAGTCGGACGAGGGCACGGAGCCGGTCGAGGTCCCCCGGCTCGTCCACGTCGAATCCGAGCTCCGGTCGCGCCAGTGCGGGAGGAGCCGTGCAACCGTGGCGATGCACGTCGATGGTTCCGTCGGCGAGCGCAAGGGTGACATGCTCGCGGTGCCCGGGCGACAGTTCGGTGTCGTTCAGGCGCTCGAGTAGTCCACGGTCCACCACCTCGGCTCCGAATCCGTCGGCGTAGTTGCAGTCGTCGAAGGGTCGGTGGTTGTACGCGTACCCGACCCGTCGGCTGCGGAACTCCCCGATCACGTGGTCGATACAGTCCGGATCGACGAACGGATTGTCGGCACAGATCCGAACCACGGCGTCCGCCGCATCGTCGGCGATCGCGGTAGTGAAGCGGCGCAACACGTCGTCGGTGGACCCACGCCTCACCTCCACGCCGAGTCGCCCGCACTCTGCAACCAGGCGATCGTCGAGGGTCTCGGTCGTCGTCGCCACGATGACCCTGTCGACGAGCCGACTGCGCCGGGTGCGTTCCACCACCCACTCGATGAGCGGACGCCCGCCGAGGTCGGCGAGCATCTTCCCCGGGAACCGCCGGGAACCTAGGCGCGCCTGGATGACCGCGACCGTGCGGGTCATGCCTCGTTCAGGTCCGACCACTGGAGCACGTCGTCGGCGGCGATCGCCCGGCGCGTGGTCCGACCGATCACGTCGTCCCACGACAACGGGCTGATCCCGGTGCCGGGTCGCTTGTAGGTGATGTCCGACTCGACGATGCGGTGACCGGCGGGTACGTCGCGCGCGATGACGATGCTGCGGCGCGCGTTCGTCCGCGCGATCTCCTCGCTGTCGAGCGGATGCTTCTGCCGCGACCCGAGCAACGGACGGATTCGCGCGACCTCGCCACGGAATCCGCGCAGGTGGTCGGCGGTCATCGCGTGGTAGTGGTCGTTGCCCTGCAACGACGTGTCGTGCGTGAAGTGCTTCTCCAGGATCACGGCACCGAGCAACCATGCAGCCACCAACGAGGGCAGGCCGTCCTTGGGCACGGTGTGGTCGGAGTAGCCCTGCACGCACTGCGGGTAGCGAACCGCGAGGTCGCCGATCATCCGGAGGTTGGCGTTCTCGTCCGAGGTCGGATAGTTGAGAATGCAGTGCAGGAGCGCCACATCGGAAGCCCCGGCCTGCCCGAGGGTCACGAGTGCCTGGTCGATCTCCGTGGTGGTCGACGCGCCGACGGAGAGCACGACCGGCTTGCCGGTTCGCGCGACACGCCGCAACAGCGGGGTGTTGGTCAGGTCGGCGGACGCCACCTTGAAGAACGGAACGAGCGGATCGAGGAGGTCGACCGCGTCGTCGTCGAACGGCGTCGACACGAAGTCGATGCCGACACCGGCACAATGCTCGGCCAGGGCCCGGTACTCGTCCGCGCCGAAGGCGTCGTACTTCTTGAACAGTTCGTACTGGCTGAGCGTCGGTTCCTTCGCGGTGTCCCAGTAGGCCGGCGAGTGGCGCGAGGCCAGCGTCTCGGCCTTGTAGGTCTGGAACTTCGCGGCATCGGCTCCGCCTTCGCTGGCCAACTCGACGAGTCGCTTCGCCAGTTCCAACGACCCTTCGTGGTTCACGCCGATCTCGGCGATGACGTACGGTTCGCTGTCGGCGTCGACGACCCGACTGCCGAGACGAATACCGGGGGGCGTCATACGGTTCGCCCGCCGTGCTTTTCCCGCAGACGACGCTCGTGGTGTTCCATCTCCGCGGCGTCGTTCGTGATGTTCTCGTCGTGCCGTCGGTAGCGGTACAGGGGCAGCGGCACGTGGTGGATGGTGTAGCGGTCGAGGAAGCGCAGCCTGAGGTCGCGGTCCTCGTGGCGCAGGAACGACTCGTCGTAGAGCCCGATGTCGATGAGTTGCTCGGTACGGAACATGATCCCGCACGCGATCGGATCGACCATCGCATCACCGCGGCCGATCACCTCCTCGCGGTCGTCGACGAGCAGGTAGTCGCAGGAGGCCGCGTCGAACCGCGGATTCTCGGCGAGGAAGAGGTAGAGCACGTCGAGGAACGCCGCGTTCACGTAGTCGTCGGCATCGACACGCACCACGAACTTGGAGTGCGTCGAGGTGATCGCCCTGTTCAGGCTTCCGGGGAGTCCGATGTTCGTCGGGTTGCGGATGAGCCGGATGTCGCCGGCGAACGTGTCGAGGATCGCCGCGGTGCGGTCGGTACTGCCGTCGTCCACGACGACGATCTCGAACTGTTGGCGCGGGAACCTCTGCGCCAGCAGCGAACGCATGCACCGTCCGATGTAGCGCTCCTCGTCGTGCGCGGCGACGATCACCGAGACGAGCGTGCTCGAGGCGGGCGCGGTCATCCCGTCACCGACTCGATCGCGCTCCGGACCCGCGCCGGAACGGCCTCGTCCATCCCCACCGTGACGGGCAACGAGACGCAACGACCCAACCGCTCCGCCGTGACGGGGAACGCCGTGGCCAAGTCGCCGTGCCGCGCCACGAGTTCAGGCATGTGCGACCAGGTGCCGGCGAAGTGCCAGGTGACCGCCTCCGGGAGGATCTTCGTCGACAGCCCGGCAGCGACGAGTTGCGACCTGATCTCGCGGGCCGTGGCAGCCGACGACGTCTCGAACACGAGTGCGTCGGCGGTCTCGTACGATCCCGCCGGAACCGCCCTGGCGGTCAGGTCGTGGAGGTCGCCGATCGCACGCCAGATGGCGTCGCGGTTGGTTCGCTGCCGTTCGACCACGTCGTCGAGCTTGCGCAGCTGCGCCAACCCGATGGCCCCCTGCAGTTCGGTCATTCGGTAGTTGAAACCGCTGCCCGAACGCGTGTCCTCCCACCGCGGAACGGCGGGGTTGTTCTCGTGTCCGTGGTCGTGCCAGGCGGCGGCGCGCTCGTAATCGGCCCGCTGGTTGAACAGGATCATCCCACCCTCACCGGTGGTCATCGTCTTGGCGAAGTCGAAACTGAACGTGCCCATCCGACCCCACGTGCCGAGCGCGCGACCGTCGAGCGAACCGCCGCAGCCCCAGGCGGCGTCCTCGATCAGCACGACGTTCCGCCGTGCGCACACCTCGGAGATCTCGCGCAGACGGGCGGGGGTGCCGAGCATGTGCACCGCGATCACCGCCCTGGTACGCGGCGTGATCCGGCGCTCGAGGTCGGCGGGGTCCATGTTGAGGGTGGCATCCACCTCGCAGCACACCGGCACGGCACGCGACTCGATGATCGCCTCGGCGGTGGCGACGAACGTGAAGCTCTGGGTGATCACCTCGTCGCCTGGTTGGAGGTCGAGCACGGCGAGGGCGACCCGCAACGCCGCCGTTCCCGAGGTGACGGCGAGCGCGTGTGGCACCCTCATGTACTCGGCGAATGCCGACTCGAACTCCCGGACCTTGAAGCAGCCGTTGCGCAGTCCGTCGAAGCCGTGACGGAAGAGCACGCCACCACGGGCGAAGATGTCGTCGATCTCCGCGCGTTCCTCCGCACCGATCACCTCGAAGCCGGGCACGCTCACATCCTCCGGAAGATCTCGACGACACGCTCGTCGGTGAGGACGTCTCGGAAGCCGGCACCGAGTGCGTTGGTCAGTGGCTTTGCGTGCACGACGGTTGCCGCCACGAGGCGGCCGAACTGCTCGTCGCTCAATCCGGCGCACACGCCGACCGGTAGTTCCACCTTCTGCATCTCGAGCATCGTTCGGAACTCGGCATGTTCGGCGGGGTAGAACTCGGCGAGCGCGTTGAGGGCGACGCAGTTGGCCACGCAGTGGTGCAGGCCGAGCACGACGCTCAGTCCCGCGGAGAACGGGTGCACCACCCCGACGTAGCTGGTGGCGATGGCGCAGCCGCCGAGGTACGACGCCACCATCAACCGCTCGCGTGCGACGTCGCTCATCATGTCGTCGGCCAGGAACACCTGGCGGCAGAGGTTCACCGTCTCCCGCGAGTAGGCGTCGCCGACGGCGTTGCGGTACGAGCCGGCGAGTGCCTCGATGCAGTGGATGTAGGCGTCCATGCCGGTGTAGAAGTACTGGTTGCGCGGCACCGTGACCGTGAGGTCGGGGTCGAGCACCATCTGGTCGTACACGGTGTAGTCGCTGTTCATACCGAGCTTGAGGCCGGTCTTCGTGTTGGTCATCACGCACGTGCGCGTCGCCTCCGCACCGGTACCGGAGATCGTCGGGACGGCGATCTTGTGCACACCGGGCACCCTCACGAGATCCCAGCCCTGGTAGTCGGCAGCCCTACCGTCGTTGGTGAGCAGGTTGGCGATCGCCTTCGCGGTGTCCATGGTGGTTCCGCCGCCGAATCCGACGATGGTGGCGGGTAGACCACGGATCGCGCGCCGTACGTCGTCGGTGATCGCATCGATGCCGTCGGTGGTCGGCTCGTCGACGACGTCGACGTAGCGCACCACGTCGTCGGGTCCCGCTCCCAGTCGCGCGACGATGTCGGGGCGCGACCGGAAGAATCCGTCGATCAGGTAGACGACCCGCGCACCGCCGGCCGCTGCACGACGTGCATCGACGAACTCGGGGAGCCGATCGAGCGAACCACGGCCGACCGTGAAGCCGCCGACGTTACGGACGACCTTGATGCCGGTGTCGAGGATCGAGGTGCTCATGGCGCGGGGAGTAGGAGTGGGTACCGACACCCAGTACCAGCATCCTACGACTGCGCGGTGCACGCACGAGCGACAACTACTGTGAAGCCGTGTCCGAACTCACCGGGCCGTTCGATACGGCGAAACTTCCGCGCATCGCGCCCGGGTCCGTCACGGTTACGATCGCCCGGACCGTCAAACCGGGGCGCTCCGCCGAGTTCACGACCTGGTCCGAGGAGATGGTGCAGACCGTGCGCACCTTTCCTGGTTGCCTCGGTGCGACCCTCCTGCATCCGGGCAAGGAGTCCGACGAGTACCACATCGTCTTCCGATTCGTCGACGCCCTGCACCTGCGCCAATGGGAGCGTTCGGCCGAGCGCAATGCGCTGCTCGCCAAGTCGGACGACCTCATCAAGTCGGAACGCGTCACGGTGACGGCCGGCGACGAGGAGTTCTTCAGCGCGCAGACGAACGTGGCGCCGCACCGCACCAAGTTCGGCGGCTTCTTGTCCGAGGTGGCGTGGGTCTACCCACTGGCGCTCGGCTTCACCATCGTGCTCGGACCGGCACTCGGTTCGCTCTCGGTGTTCCTGCGTGCACTCATCTTCACCGCGCTCATCGGTCTCACGTCACGACTCGCGGTGTCGCCGTTCAGGGTTCGTTGGCACCGGCGACGCATGCTGCCCCAGGACCAGCGGGTGCAGAAGTGAACCTGCAGTGGTGGCGGGGGCAGGATTTGAACCTGCGACCTTCAGGTTATGAGCCTGACGAGCTACCGGACTGCTCTACCCCGCGTCGGGTGCCCACACCCTACCGTCGGTCGACCCGCACATCCGCAGCCGGGGGTGACTGATGTTCGGTCGTAGGTGGCGCGCCGTACGCGATCAGGTGGACTCGGTACACGCGGAGCTCCTGCAGTTGCGCGAGGAGTTGTCGCGCCGGGCCACGGAGCTCGACGGCGTGCGTCGCGGTCTCGGCGCCATCGAGGATCGACTGTCGGGCATCGACGGTCGGATCACCCACATGAGCACGGCTGTCACCAACCAACTACACGAACTCGACGCCGAGATCGAACGTCTCGCCGCCACGACCGATACTGCGAGTGCCGAAGCCGTCGGTCAACTTCGCGCGAACCAGGTTCGGATCGCAAACGAGCAGGCGCGCTACGCCATCGCGATGCGACAGGACCTCGCCGAACTGGCCGAGATGTTGCGCCGCAGTCGCGGCTGATCAGCCCCCGACCAGGGCGATTGCCTGGCGCAGGAGTTCTCGAGCCGCCGCCAACCTCGCCTGGTACGTGGCGAAGTCGGGCGGGTTCTGCGCAAGCGCGGCATTGGCCTCGTCGAACAATGCGTCGGCGCGTGCCAACAATTCGCCCGCGGTGAGCGTGGACGTGTCCCCGGACGGAACGATCGTCGTCGTGACCGTGGTGTCGCCCGGCGGTGTCTGCGTCGGTTCGGCGGGGGTTTCCGTACCGTCGTTGATGCGCTCGCCGAGATTCGCGGTGAACCCGGGGATGAGGCGCGAGACGCCCTCGGTCAGGCTGTCGGCCATCACCACGCGGTTGTTGTACGAGACGAGGAACTTACGAACGAAGATCTGCTTGGCGCTCGGGTCGTCGGGGCGCACGAAAACCGGACGCACGTACATCAAGCCGCGCTGCACCGGCACCATCTGCAGGTCGCCGTAGATGACACGGGCTCCGCGCTGGTCGAGCAAGGTGATCTGTTGCGCAATCACCGGGTCGCTGCCGAATTCCGCGGCGACCGTGGCCGGGCCCTCGGGGAGCGGCTCACCGAGCTCGAACACCTGGATCTTGCCGTAGGTCGCCGGATCGCTCGACACCACCATCAGAGCGCGGAGTTCCTTGCGGGCGTTGTCGGCAGAGAACGGAACGAACGGTCGCAGCATGGAGAACGTCGGCTGACCGAGGCCGTCACTCCCGTGGAACATCGTGTAGTAGGGCTCGAATCGCAGCACGCTCGCGTCGCGTACGTCGATGCTCTCGACACCGCCGAGTCCGCCGCCACCAACCACGCCGGAGACCGCCTCGGGTTCGGTCGGCGGTGCCTGGGCGACGCTCCATGCGGCGTCACGGTTGAAAAAGAGCGTGGCGTCGTCGAACTGGTAGCGGCCGTACACGTTGGTCTGTACGCGGAAGAGGTCTTCCGGGTACCGGAAGTGACGGGTCAACTCGTCGGGTGCATCGGTTCCGGGTGTGAACAGGTCGGGGAAGGCCCGCGACCATGCAGCGATGATCGGATCCGCGTCGTCGACGACGTAGAACGTGACGTCGCCGGTGAATGCGTCGACGACCGCCTTCACGCTGTTGCGGACGTAGTTGAAGGGGGCGTTCAGGCCGCCCCCGGGTGTCAGCTGGTCGATGTTGGCCTGCTGCGCGTACGGGTAGCGGTCGCTGATGGTGTACGCATCCAATACCCACTGCACCCTGCCGTCGACGACGACGGGGTACGGATCGGCATCGAACCGGAGGAACGGGGCGAGCCTCTCCACGCGTGCCGTCACGTTGCGGTCGTGAAGGATCCGTGACTGCGAGGTGATGAGACCCGATCCGAAGAGGTTGTACTCGCCGTATTCGATCGCGTAGGCCATGCGACGGAGCCTCGACGACAGCTGCACGCCGCCGGTCGTGGACTCCTTGGTGGTCGAACCCACGCAAGGCTGCTCGGCCTGCTCGGTACGCACGAGACCGTACGAATCGATTCCCTCGCCGAAGTACAGCTCCGGTCTGGTGACGCCGAGATCCACGTACAACGGCCGGCCGTCGACCGTGGTCGTGCTGGCGGGGGCGGCGATCACACCGCACCCGTGGGTGTAGAGCAGGTGCCGCGACACCCAGGTGCGGTTCGGGATGCCCGCCGAGTTCAGTTCCCTGGCCGAGACGATCACCTGTTGCACGCGCCCGTCGATCTCGTACCGGTCGACGTCGAGGTCGCGTACCGCGTAGAAGGAGGTCTGTCCCTCGTCGAGGATGAACCGGTCGCGCATCTGGATGGGGTCGAGCTGCCGGACGTTGCGCAGCGGTTCGGCATCGTCGTTCAGCGCCGCTGCGGTGAGCGGCTGCACGTCGAGCAACGTCCGCTCGATCTCGCCGAGACCCATCGCCGACTTGGTGGCCTCGATGTTTCGGTCGATGTACGGCAGCTCGCGCGTGCTGACGTTGGGCTGCACCACGAAACGCTGCACGATCGCCGGGTACACGCCCCCGGCGGTGACGGCGATGACGATCCACAGCACGGTCGCGAGCACGGGGAGTCGCCACCCGCGCTGACGGAAGTTGGCGAGGAACAGCAGGGCGACGGCCAGCGAGACGAGGATCATGAGCTGGGTCGCGGGCAATTGGGCATTGACGTCGGTGTACGTGGCGCCCTGCACCACGCCGCGGGTCGACCGCGTGAGTTCGTATCGGGAGAACCAGTAGTCGACGGCGCGAACCACCGAGAGCACGGCGAACAGCACGCTGAGGTGCACCTTGGCCAGCGGGGTCACCTTGCGACCCTGGATCTGGAATCGGATACCACCGTTCAGTGCGTGGACCCCGGCGGTGACGAGCGTGACCATCACGAGTGCCGCGAACGTCCAGTCGACGACGAACTCGATGAACGGCAGGCGCATCACGTAGAAGCTCACGTCCTGGTTGAAGAGCGGATCGGCAACCCCGAATGGCACGGCGTTGCGGAACAGCATCCAGTCCTGCCATTGCACGGCCGCCGGCGATCCGATGAGGAAGCCGAGGATCAGCGCGACGACGATCCGGAACGTCCAGGCACGCCCGGTGGAGAGCTGCCGGTAACCGGTGAGCGCCCGCTCCTGCGGGGTGGTGGGCACCATGGCGGGTCGGAGCCGGTCGGCGACCCACATGTTGACGACCAATACCGCGGCGAACGCCAGGGTGAAGGCGGCGGCAAGTCCCAGACGGGAGAAGAGCACCCCCCAGAACACGTCGGTCCTCCCGACGGACTGGTGCCACAAGACGTCTATATAGAAGGACGCAATGCTCCGGCCGGACACGACGAGTGCCACGAGGGCGATGAGGACGACCGAGAGGACGATCCGACTCCGGCGGGGGCGGCGGAAGGAGAACCCACCTCCCGGGAACGACGGACGACCAGGCAAATCACCGGGGATGCGCATGGGGCGGAAGGCTACAAGTCGGTCGGAACGACGAGGCAGCGACATCCGGCATGTGCCAAGGGATGCATGTGCCCCGTCGGGAACGCTTCGCCGTGACGCACGACGCCCGACAGGGCGTTGTCCTCGGCGTCGGCACAGGCGGGTCCGTTCGGGTCGACCGCCCAGCACACCCGCGACCCGGGGCTGCACCCGAGGAACAGCCCCCGCGCGTACGCGAAGTGTGCGACGTCGGTCATGACCGGCTCAACGAGCGTGGTTCGGGCATCAAAGAAGACCGAACGAACCGCCCTCGACAGGTCGTCACGACTCGCTCCGACACGGTCGATCGCCTCGCGGATTCGTTCGTGGACCGGCATCACGAAGTCGTTTGCGATGATCGCCGACACTCCGTCGAACACCGCTCCGTTGGTGATCGACGCGCGGAGGTCCGACCGGCGGGAGTCGGAGAGCGAACGAGCGGCGTCGACGGCAACCTCCGTGATTTGCTCACGGAGCGCTACGACGTAACTGCGCGTTCGCTCGTCGAGCGTCGGGAGCATCGCATCGAGCGTGAGGATCGACCGTTTGGTGCCGACGTGGGTCAGTGCGGCGTTCTCCTCGTCGGCGAACAGGCGCTTGACGGCGCGGGTCATCGACTCGATGACGCGACCCACCGCCTCGTCGCGAACCCGGAACACCGAGTCGTCGACCGGATGCGGCCGTACCGGGTCGGGCGGTACAGGGGTTTGCTGGGTTGGAACCTGCTGAGTGGGAGTCTTCTTCGTTGGGATCTCCTGCGCGGAGATCTTCTGCGTGCTCGAGGATCGGAGACGTTCGAAGATCGCATCCACACGGCTCGGTGGCGGTGGTTCCGTCGCCGGTTCGTCGCGGGCTTCGACCCGCTCGAACACCGGATGCACGGCCCGGGCGGCGGTTCGTTTCGACGAGTCGTCGGACGACACCTCCTCGACCACGTCACGGGTCGGCGTTGTTGCCGTGGTGTCGTCGATGACGCCGACGTCCTTTCGGCGGCGGCGTTCGAGCAGATTGACGACCGGTGCCATCGACTCGCTGACGTCAACGGTCCCGGCGTGGTCAACCGTCTCGACGTGCTCGATCGCCTCGACGGGTACAACGGTCGCCACGTTCTCCACGGTGTCCGTCATCTCCACGGCGTCCGTGATCTCCACGGCGTCCGTGATCTCCACGGCGTCCGTCATCTCCACAGTGTCCGTGATCTCCACGGTCTCGACGTGCTCAACGGTCTCGTCCGACGGGGCATCGTGATGGCCCGACCCGAGTTCGTCCTTGTATTCCATGGCGTCGAAAATCGGGGTGGTGCTGGGACGGGTCGGATTCGGCGGGGGTGGGGCGTCGGGCGGTACGAGCGGCGGCACGATGCCTGCATCGCGGATCACCTCGTCGAATTCCGTGAGGTCCCCCACGACGTCGCTCGCGGCATGGCGCGCACGCTCGAATGCACCGAGCAGACGTTCGCGTTCGTGGACGAGTCGCTCCAGTTCCCGGCGCGCCTCCTCGGTCCGCTTCGCGAGATCCCCGAGCACCCGCTCGCGGTAGGCGCGAACTTCCGCCACGATCTCGCGACCCTGCTGTTTGGCGAGCTCGAGCTCCTGCTCAGCCTCGCTCGAGACGTCCGAGCGCCGGCGGGCCGCCTCGAGCGTCGCCTCCTCCAGCGAACATGCCGCCTCGCGGCTCGCCTCGCGAACGATCTGCTCGGCGGATTCGACCGCCCTGTCGCGCATGGCCTGCGCCGCCTCGCGGGCTGCAGTCAGCACCCGTGCGGTCTCGGCACCCAACAGCTCCGCAACGGAATCCTCGTCGATGGTCGCCACGTCGGCCGGACCGCGCGACTGCAGTGCGCGCAACTCGTTCTCGAGGAACCGCTCACGTTCGAGCAGCCTGGCCATCTCGACCGACACCTGCCGAAGGAAATCCCTCACCTCTTCTTCGCGGTACCCGCGACGCGTCACCGAGAACTGTGCCGATGCCACCGCCGCCGGCGACGACGGATCCGGTCGCTGGAAGTCGAGGGCCATGCCCTCAAGAGTACGGGGCTGTTACTCGCCGTTCGTGGCATCGGGCAGCGCATCGCCGCCGACTCCGCGCAGGATGTCGAGTGCATCCTGGAGGAACGCAACCGTCTCCACCCGCATTCGCGTTCCGCCGATGCGTCGCGCGGTCGCGAGATCCTCGGGTGACTGACCGGCCGGAAGGAGGAAGATCTTGGCGCCCGAGTCCCTCGCCGCAATCGCCTTCTGCGCGATCGCACCGACCGTGCCGACGCTCTCGTCGCCGCTCATGGTTCCGGTCGCGGCGACCCTGGTACCGCCGGTCAACGACCCGGGCGAGAGCTCGTCGATCAGGGCGAGGGTGAAGGCGAGTCCCGCCGACGGACCACCGATCGAGTCGGTGTCGATGCCCACCTCGAACGGTGTCTTCACGGTGCGCGTATCGCGCGGCATGATTCCGATGATCGTGCGACCGCTGCCGTCCGGTGAGGCGATCAGCGTGATCATGAGTTCCTGGTCGAGGTCGGGTGCCTCCCCGCGTCGCACACCGACGCTCACCGATTCACCGGGGCGCCGCCCCGACACGGCATCGATCAGCGAGGGAAGGGTCGGTGTGGGTTTGCCGTCGAACGTAGTGATCGTGTCGCCGGGCTCGAGCAGACGGCAGGCACTCCTCGGATCGGGCACCTCCTCGCACACGACGTCTTCGACCACGACGTCACCGAACAGGATCTCGGACTCGATCCCCAGTCGGGTCAGGGCGACGAACTCGGCGATCTGCTTGGACGACACCATGGCGCGAGCATTCACGGCACGTTGCTCGGTCGGCGTGCTGGTTCCGAAGCGCTCCTCGAAGGTGAGCACGTCCACATCGTCGTCGATCGATGCCGCCACCGCGTCGAGCAGTGTGAGCCGGCTTCCGAGGGCGGTCACGAACATCACCTCACCGTCGGTCGTGTGGATCTCGGCGTACCGACGGACGTCGTCGCCGAACGTCATCCGCGGCGCAACCGCCTGTGCGGCTCCCGGTGCGATCTCCCACAGGCGCACCTGGATCAGCGATGCTGCCATCACGAGGATCATCAGCGTCCAGGCGAGCGTCAACAGCGGGAGCGCCCACCATTCCCTGCGCACTGCCCGACCCGTTGGCGGAGGCGGAGGCGGCGGCAGGGATACGCTGGTCGAGGCCGCGGTGTCGAGGTTGATGCCCGGAGTCTCCATGACCGTCACCGAGGTTACGACCAGTATCGCGATCATCGGCGCGGCCGCGTTCGTCGGCCTGATGAACCTGCCGAGACGTCGGGGGTCGGGGGCGAACGATGGTGCCCGCGGTCGATTCGTCGTCGTTGCGGTTCCGCCGGTCGTTCACACCAGGAACTCGCCGTGGGAAGGCCTGCGGCGCTCCGGGCGCGGCGGAGCCAGGTTCGTTGCACTCACCGTGGTTGCCGTCGTCAGCGGGACGGCCGTCGGACTCGTATCGTCACTCCTCCTCGTCCTCGGTCGGAACGCGATCGGGCTGGGTGCCGGCTGATCATGGGCGGCCCCGACCTGTCGGTGATCACGGCCATCGCATTCGACTTCGACGGTGTCTTCACCGACGACCGCGTGATCGTTTCGGAGTCCGGTGAGGAGTCGGTCGTATGCAGTCGGTCCGACGGTATGGGAGTCGGGCTCCTCCGTTCGGCCGGAATCCGGATGATCATCATTTCCAAGGAACGCAACGGCGTGGTCGCCGCCCGTGCGAGGAAGTTGTCCCTCGACGTCGTACAGGGTTGCGACGACAAGCTCCCGGAACTCGTCCGGTGGATGGCCTCGATCGGTGTCGGCCCGGCCGAGACGGCATTCATGGGTAACGACGTCAACGACATCGACTGCATGCGCCACGTCGGACTATCGATCGCACCGCGGGATGCACACCGCGACGTCCTCGCCATCGCCCGGCTCGTCACCGAACGACCCGGGGGTCGCGGTGCGATTCGTGAGGTCGCCGACGGCATCCTCGCCGCCGGACGTCGCTCGGTGACGGAGTAACCTCGCAACCATGGCGGGTGTCGTGAATTCACCCGTGATCGACCGGGTCGACATCGCCGGGAGGACCGTTGGCGACGGCCAACCGACGTTCGTCATCGCCGAGATCGGGATCAACCACAACGGGGACCTCGATACCGCGAAACGCCTGGTGGACGTCGCGGTGGAGGCGGGTTGCGATGCGGTCAAGTTCCAGAAGCGCACGCCGGTGCTCTGCGTGCCGGCCGAACAGGCAGGACTCCCGAGGGAAACACCGTGGGGAACCATGACGTACCTCGAGTACAAGGAGCGCATCGAGTTCGGTCGGGACCAGTACGCCGCCATCGACGCCCACTGCCGGGTCCGCGGCATCATGTGGTTCGCCTCGCCCTGGGACGTACCGTCGGTCGAGTTCCTCGAGGGATTCGACACGCCCGTGTTCAAGGTCGCATCCGCCTGTCTGACGGACGACGAGTTGCTGTCCGCGATACGGACGACGGGAAAGCCCGTCATCATGTCGACGGGCATGTCGACGCTGGAGGAGATCGACCACGCGGTCGAAACCGTCGGCCGCGAACGCCTGATCCTCGGTCAGGCAACGTCGACGTACCCGTGCAAACCGGACGAACTGAACCTCCGGGCCATCGGTGCCCTGCGCGCCCGATACGGCGTTCCGGTCGGGTACTCGGGACACGAGACCGGTCTGCAGACGACCGTTGCGGCCGTCGCCCTCGGTGCGGCATTCATCGAACGCCACATCACCCTCGACCGCGCGATGTGGGGAACCGACCATGCCGCCAGCGTCGAGCCCGGCGGTCTCGAGCGGTTGGTTCGGGACGTTCGCATCGTCGAGGCCTCGCTCGGTGACGGGCGCAAGGTCGTCTACGAGTCGGAGGTTCCGATCAAGAAGAAGCTCCGGCGCGTCGCCGGGGAGTGACGGGACACTTGACCGGCGACGACGTCATCGTTCTCATTCCGGCACGGGGCGGATCGAAGGGAATCCCTCGCAAGAACCTCCGGACGGTGGGTGGCATCCCGTTGGTCGCGAGGTCCGTGCGGTCGGTGTTCTCCGCCGGACGGGATTGGCCCGTCTACGTGAGCACCGACGATCCCGAGATCGCCGGGGTTGCACGTGCCGAGGGCGCGCTCGTCGTCGACCGACCCGCGGAGCTGTCGACCGACGAGGCGAGCAGCGAGGATGCGATCTCCCACTTCCTCGTCGCCACCGGCACGACCACCGGTTCGTTGATCATGATCCAACCCACCTCGCCGTTCCTGCTGGGCGACGACCTCGTCCGGTTGGCGGCACTACGGGACGGGTTCGACTCCGGTCTCACCGTCTGCGAGTCGCATGCATTCATCTGGCGGGCCGAACGTGATGCGACGCTCTCCGGGGTGAACCACGACCCCGCGGTCAGGAAGCGACGCCAGGACGTCACGACGGAGGAGTTCTTCGAGAACGGTGCGGCGTACTACATGGACGTCGCCGGATTCCTCCGGCACCGCCACCGCTTCTTCGGTCGGATCGGATTCGTACAGATGCCACGACTCCGCAGCATCGAAATCGACGGCACCGACGATCTCACCCTGGCCGATCTGATCAGTCGCGCGATCGGGGACTAGTGGCTTCGCTGCGGACCCTCGGTTCGGTGGTTCGACGCCTGGCATGGCGATCCCCGGAGCGCTGTCAGGTGCTGCAGTTCGTCGGTGTTCGGGTTGATGCACTCGCCGGACTCGGGTCCGAATTCACGATCGCGTGCATGCCGTCCGTGCACGAGCGGATCAACGTCCCGGTCCTGCTGCGGGCGATGATCCGCGGACGTTTCGGTCGTTGGAACTACTACCGAACGTACGTCCGGCTCGTCGGTGCACGTGCCGTGGTCGTGTGGAACGACACGTCACTCGAGACGTTCCGGCTGGAGGCGCACGCCGGGGTTCCCGTCATACTCATCCAGAACGGCGTGCGACACGACGTGGCTCCCGCGGCCGGTGAGGGACTCGTCACGCTCCTTCGTCGGTTGAACCTCCGCGAGCGGCCCCGCATCTCGCACTACCTCGGCTTCGGCGAACCTGCGCGATCACTGCTCGCTCCGTACGTCGACGGGGAGTTCGTGGCTGCGGGTAGCTACCGACTCAACGAGTTCGCACTCCAGCGTGATCGGCCCGTCCGCCGCGCCGACACCGGGCGCGCGCGCATAGGTTTCATCGCCTCGTTCCCGAGGATCTCCGACGTGCCGGGTGGGCGGATCCTCGGGAACGATGCCGTCTTCGTCCGTGTCGCCGGACGGCCGGTCGGATACGCGGACTACTTCGGCGTCGACGCGATCGTCCTGCGATCGCTGGCGACGGTGGCCGGCGCGAGGGGAGTCGGGCTGTCCGTCATCGGCAAACGCTCGGCGGAGGAATCCCCCGAGGCGAGTTTCTTCGCCGGTTCGCCCGGTTGCGAGTCCGTCGAGGTGATCGCGCACGCACCCGGTAACGGGTACCAGGTGGCCGACGACTTCGACTGGCTGGTTACCGTCGACAGTACGCTCGGATACGAGATGCTCGCCCTCGGGCACAGGGTTGCGTTCGTATCCAACCGGTTCAGGATGCTGGGAATCGACACCGACGAGATGCGTTTCGCCCATCCGCTCCCCCTCGCCGCGGACGGACCGTTCTGGACGTCGGCCACCGACGAGTCGCGCATCCGGGACTTCCTGGCCGGTTTCCTCGACCTCGGGGAGGCCGAGTGGAACGACCTTCGCAGGTCGACGGTGCCACGACTCATGCAACTCGACGCCGGAAACCTCGCGCTCCGTAGACTCCTTCGTTCGGAGATTGGACGAACACGATGAAGGTCGCGATCCTCTGCGGAGGAAAAGGCACCCGAATCCGTGGGGTCGACGACTCGCTCCCCAAACCGATGATCCCGGTCGGCAACGCGCCGGTTCTCGTCCACATCATGCAGCACTACGCCCGGTTCGGCCACCGCGAGTTCGTGCTGTGCCTCGGATACCTCGGCGACGTGATCCGCGCCCACTTCGGTGCACGGGCGGGGAGCTCCACCGAGACCGTCGCCTTCGACCTACCGGACTCGGGCTCGGTGACCGTCACGCTCGCGGATACTGGTTCCGAGACGATGACCGGTGGACGTATCGGCCGCATCAAGCATCTCGTCGCCGGCGACGACTTCCTCCTCACCTACGGTGACGGGCTCTCCGACGTACCGATCGACCGCCTGACGGCGTTCCACGAATCGCACCGCGCCGCGATGACGCTCACCGCCGTACGGCCACCGAGCCGGTTCGGCGAGGTGGAGATCGGCGAGGACGGACACGCGACGTCGTTCAACGAGAAACCACAGACCTCGGCGGGATGGATATCGGGCGGGTTCTTCGTGTGTCGAACGTCGATCTTCGACTACCTGAACGACGACGAGGGCCTCGTGCTCGAGGCCGGGCCGATGCGGCGCATGGCGACGGAGCGTCAGCTCGCCGCGTACAAGCACGAGGGCTTCTGGCAGTGCATGGACACGTACCGTGACTGGACGCTGCTCAACGATCTCGAGCGTTCGGGCGAGGCTCCGTGGCGTCGCTGACCGCCGACCTGAACCGGTTCGCCGGTAGGAACGTCCTCGTCACCGGACACACCGGCTTCAAGGGCTCGTGGCTCGCGTACCTCCTCGCGCGGGCCGGTGCGAACGTCACGGGCGTGGCCCTGGCCCCGATCACGACACCGTCGCACTTCGAACTGCTCGGATTGGACGACCGGATCGACAGCCGAATCTGCGACATCCGCGATCTCACCGCGCTCCGTTCCCTGTTCGCCAGCGCCCGTCCCGAGTTCGTCTTCCATCTGGCTGCGCAGGCCTTCGTGCGCGCGTCGTACCGGGATCCGTACACGACCTTCTCCACCAACGTCCTCGGATCAACGAACGTCCTGGAGTGCGTCCGCACCACCGACTCGGTGCGCAACCTCGTCTACGTCACGTCCGACAAGTGCTACCGCAACAAGGAGCAGCGTCACGGATACGTCGAGACCGACGAGCTCGGTGGAATCGACCCGTACAGCCAATCGAAGGCGGCCGCCGAGCTCGTGTTCAGTGGTTACGTCGCCTCGGTCTTCGCGCGCCCCGATGCACCGCGGGTCGCGAGTGCCCGGGCCGGCAACGTGATCGGCGGCGGCGACTGGTCACCGGACCGACTGGTCCCCGACTGCGTTCGGGCGCTGGTCGACGCTCGGACGATCGAGATTCGCAGCCCGCGCGCCACCCGACCGTGGCAGCACGTGCTGGAGCCACTCTCGGGCTACGTGCGACTCGCGGTCGCACTCGACGACGGCACCGCACCAACCGGCAGTTCGTGGAACTTCGGTCCACCGGAGGACTCGGTGCACGACGTGGAAGAGGTGGCGACGCTGTCGGCCGCACAGTGGGGACGACCCGACTCGGTCGTCGTATCCGGGGACACGGGAACGATGCACGAATCCCAGCTCCTCCAACTGAACAGCACAAAGGCCAGGGAGATGCTGGAGTGGAGCACGCGGTGGGACTTCGCCACCACCATGCGGCGGACGATCGGCTGGTACAGGGCGGTCGCCGACGGCGGAACCCCGGCGGGAATGACCGAGGCCGACATCGATGCATACCTGGCCACCGATGATTGACGGGGTGCGGCTCACCCCGTTGCGCATCATCGGCGACGAGCGCGGATCCGTGATGCACATGCTGCGCGCCACCGATGCACACTTCGCCGGATTCGGCGAGGTGTACTTCTCCACGATCGTCGCGGGTGCGCGCAAGGAGTGGCGACTCCACCGCAAGCACACTTCGCAGCTCGCCGTCGTGGTCGGTACGGTTCGCTTCGTCCTGCACCCCGGGAACGCCGGGGGGGCGGGCGGCACCGAGGAGATCGAGATCGGCGCATCGAACTACCAGCTGCTCACCATTCCCCCCGGGGTGTGGTACGCCTTCGAGAACCGCGGTTCGTCCACGGCGATCATCGCCAACTGTTCGAACGGCGTGCACGATCCGAACGAAGCGGAGCGACGGGGATTCGACGATCCGCCGGCTCCCTACGTCTGGCGCAACTGAGTGGCCGCGACCGAGACCGTCCTCGTCACCGGAGCGGCCGGACACGTCGGGGGCAGGACGTGCCGTGCGCTCACCCTCTCCGCGAACATGACGGTTCGTGCCGCACACCGCAGGATGCCCGAACCCCGGGCGTGGGCCGAACGCAACGAGGTCGTGGTCGGGGACATCGCCGACCCACGGCACCGCGGGGAAATGCTGGAACGCGTCACCCGGGTCGTTCACCTCGCGACCCGCGGCTACTCCGCTGCACGGCCACCCACGAGCCGTCAACTCGACGAGGACCGCTCGTCGACGATCTCGCTGGCGAGCGATGCCGCGAGTCGAGGCGTGCGGAGGTTCGTCTACGTGTCGTCGCTCCAGGTCTACGGGCGCGCCCTCACCGGCGCGGTCGGCGAGGGGACGCCGCCACGACCCGACACCCCGTACGGCGAGTCGAGGTGGGCCATCGAACGCGAACTCGGGGAGATCGGCACGTCGAGCGGGATGGAGGTCGCGGTGGTCCGGATGTCGAATGCATTCGGGGTGCCCGAGTTCGACCGGGCCGCCGCGTGGTCGCTTCTCATCCACGACCTCTGTCGCCAGGCGTGCCGCCCCGGCGGATTGCGGCTGCGCAGCAACGGTCGCGCGTACCGGAACGTGATTGCACTGCGCGATGCCGTGGAGGTGCTGGTTCGGATCGTGGAAGCCAACGTCACCGTCGCCGGGACGTACCTGTTGACCGGACCCGAGACCCTCACCGTCCGCGAGATCGCGACGATGGTCGCCGACGAGGCGTTCGGCGTGTTCGGTGAAGCACCTACCGTGGAGGTGGACGACAGCGACATGGCACGGTACGAGCCCTTCCACCTCGAGCCCGGGAACCTCCGTGCGCTCGGTATCGCACCGGCCGACCACCGCCGCGCGGAGATCCGGGACCTCCTGCGCTACGCGTACGACGACCCGAACGCCAGAGTCCGGAGGCCGGGTGCGCAGTGACGTCACGGTGGTCGTGCCGACCTACAACCAGGCCCACTACCTCGGTGAGGCCCTGAAGTCCGTCATCGCCCAGGACTTCACCGGCTGGCGGGCCATCGTCGTGAACAACCACTCGACCGACGCCACGCGGGAGGTGGTCGGGTCCATCAACGATCGGCGCATTGAACTCGTCGACTTCGCGAACCACGGCATCATCGCGGCCAGCCGCAACGTGGGCATCGAACGCGCCGACACCGAGTTCGTCGCGTTCCTCGACTCCGACGACTGGTGGTTGCCCACCAAACTCTCCCGCTGCGTGACAGCGCTCGCGACGGAATTCGACGTCGTCTGCCATGCCGAGGAATGGCGGAGCGATTCGGGCAGCCGGGTCGTTCGGTACGGACCCGCGAACAGGTCGGGATACAGGGAACTGCTGCTCGGCGGCAACTGCCTCTCCACCTCCGCCGTCGTCGGACGGACGGAAACCTTCAGGCGACTGGGTGGGTTCAGCGTGGACCCGCGGTTCGTCACCGCCGAGGACTACGACCTCTGGTTGCGTGTCGCGCAATCGGGTGGGCGCTTCCGTTTCGTCGACGACGTACTCGGGGTGTTCCGGATCCATGGCTCGAGCGCGAGCTCGGCCGTCGACCGGAACGTGGCGGCGGAGATGGCCGTCGTCGACCACCACCTGTCGCACGCGACGTTCGCCAGCCGGGACGTACGCCGCAGGCGCGCGGCCCGGTCGCACTACGCGGCAGGCAGGGCACACCATGCCGCCGGGAACGACCGTGAGGCCCTCCGCCGGCTCCTCCGCAGTGCCCGGCTGAACCCGTTGTTTCCGCGCGTCCATGCGGCACTCGTCCTCGCCGTCGTCTCCGTGGTCCGCCGGGCTGCATCCATCGGACGGGGGTCGCGTGCGTAACCAACGACACGTCGCGTACGCACGGCACGCCCTCGTCGGTGCACTTCGGATGTCCGGTATCGGTGCCGGATCGCACGTCCTGGTTCCCGACTTCATCTGTCGCGACGTGCTCGCATCGTTCCGCGCGGTCGGGGCGGACGTGTCGTACTACGGCATCGGACCCGACTTGCAGATCCGTCCCGATCAGGTACTCCCCCGTGCCGACGCACTGCTCGCCGTCAACTTCTTCGGCTTCCCGGCCGATATCGCGCGACTCCGCGAGGCGGCGGGCAACGAGACGATGATCATCGAGGACAACGCACACGGATGGTTGAGTGCCGGAGCGGACGGCGTGAAGTTGGGCAGTCGGACTCCGCTCAGCATCACCAGCATCCGCAAGACGATCTTCGCACCCGACGGTGCGCTCCTTGAGTGGGAGTCGGAACGGTTCCCGAACGTCGCACCGGGCGCCGGGCAACCGACGCCGCGGCACGACCCGCTCGGTCCGGCCTTCCGGGCACGCAGTATCGCCCTGGCGCTCGAACGTGCCACCCGCTTCCCGGTTCGGCACGTGCTCCGCACCGCCACCCGGCTGGCGCGTCGCACGCTCGGACGTCCGCCGATCGACGACCGACCACAGGACGAGGAGGTGCTACCCGACCACGGGGTGATCCACGCCGAATCACTCCGACGGTTCGCACGCGTCGATCCCGTGCGCGAAGCCGCCCGCAGGCGCGAACTGTTCGCGCGTTGCCTACGACTCGCAGCGCGTTACGGGGTGTCCCCGGTCGTTGCGTCCCTGCCCGCTGGAGCGGTTCCGATGGGATTTCCCTTCTTCCACGGTCACGGTGACGAACGGCGATTCACGTCGAGCGTGCACCTGCGAGCGATCGGCGAGGTGATCTCGTGGCCGGCGCTCCCGGCATCGACGACGCTGTCCGCCGATTCGCCGTTGCGATCGCTCCGACTGGTGAACTTCCTGTGACCGCGGGCGTGGGTCGGTCGTGAACGTCTGGGCATTCGCCGCGCAGCTCGTCGTCGGTGCGCTGCTGGTCGCCGTCGTCCTCGGACGGCGCGATGTCCTGGCCCGCGCGTACATCGGTGCCTGGTTCGTCATCAACCTCCTGGTCGCCTACCGCTACGGCGTCGACGGGCAGCTCACCTTCTATTCCAACGACCAGCGCTACTACGTCGACGTCGTCGAATCGGTGGTGCGCAACGGTGTGCCGTACGACGTCGACTGGTGGCTCACCGCATCACGATGGCCCTACACGCTCCCGGCGGCGGTGCTCTCCGTCGCCGGTTTCTCCGCGACGGTTGCGAGCAAGGTCGTCTCACTGGCGTACCTGGTCGGGTGTGTGCGGCTCGTACGCAAATCCGTCGATCTCGTGACCCGACGGCAGGTGGTCGTCGGTCTCTACGTCACGGCCCTCGGGGCGATCGGCGTCTTCTTCTCCGTACTGGCACTGCGCGAAACGGCGATGATGTACCTCGTCCTCCTGCTCCTCCTCGGACGGTCCCCGGCGGCACGGGTGTCGGCGGCGGTACTTCTCTTCTTCCTCCGCCAGCACCTCGCCGTTGCAATCGTCCTCGCCATCGTCGTCACGGCCTTCGTTGGTCGTCGCCGGTCGAACGACTGGACACCGTTGCGGGCCGTGCTCACCGTGTTGGGTGGGAACGTCCTGGGCTACCTGCTCTTCTCGCTCGGCTTCCAGTACCTGACCGGGAGCTCCGGGGTGTTCGGACACCGGTTCGGGATCGAACCGGTGCTGCGGATCCTCTCCAACTACCTCGGGCTCCAGTTCCTCGCGGCCACGGAGGAAAGCATCGAGTTCTCCCTGTCGTCGCTCCTGCTGTCACGGCTGGTCTTCTCGGAGACCATCGTGATTCCCCTCGTCTTCACGGTGTTGGCACTCGCATCGCGACGCCTCGACGGACTCGGTCGCTGCGTGTTGCTCGCCTTCTCCATCTACGTCGGACTCGTGACGAACACCGACTTCAACTCGTTCCGCCAGAACATCCCGATGATCCCCCTCATGGGCGTGGTCGTCGTGCAACACCTCATGACGAACCGCAGGGAGACGGTGGAATCCGTCAACGGCTCACGCGGAACGTGAGGTTGTAGCGCACGTCGCCGGTCAGCGGGTGGTGACCGGCCCGCAACGTACCCACCCCGTGGAATGCGAGCCGTGCCGGTCCGCCGAAGACGACCACGTCGCCGTGCTCGAGCACCGTTCCGTTCGTGCGACCGCCGCGCGTCGTACCCCCGATACGGAACCTGATCGGCAGTCCGAGGGACACCGACACGATCGGCGATCCGAAGTCCCGCTCGTCGCGATCCTGGTGCATGCCCATCGAGGACCCGACCGCGTACCGGTTGATGAGGCACACGTCCGGTGAGAACGGACCGAACCCCGCGATCACCGACGCTCGGTCCGCCAGTTCGAGGAACTCGCCGGGAATGGGCGGCCACGGTCGGTTGCTCGCCGGGTCGAGTTCCTCGTAGCGGTAGCCGCGGTGATCCGAGACCCAACCGCGATCCCCGCAGTTGGTCATCTCCACCGACATCGGCTTTCCGCCCGGAGTGACCACGCGGCGGAACGGGGCGTCGGGTGCAACGTTCCCGATGCACTGCACCAATGATGCGGAGGCGTCGCCGGCGATTCCACGAATGACCACCGCACCGGGTGCCAGCGTTTCGGGATACCAACCGTCGGTTCGCGTCGCGTCCATGACGACACGACCGTACCCTCCGACGCCACTACTAGCGTTCGGGCGGTGCCGACCGCGACGTTCCGTGCCAAACGCCTTCTCGCAGGTGGGGTGGCGTCGGCCCGGCGGACGTTGCGCAGACCGTGCGATACCGGCAACCGCATCGTGACGTTCCATGCCATCGACACCGCGGTCGACGGTGACACGAACCGCATCTACGACATGTCCGCACGCAGCTTCGCCGAACACGTCCGGGCACTGCACGAGCTTGGCTCCGCGGCGAACGGCATGCGGATCGCACCCGTCGGCGTCGTCGACGACCGCACGGTTGCCGTCACCTTCGACGACGGGTACGCGAGCACCCTGACCATCGCGGCACCGATGCTGGTGGCCGCCGGCATGCCGTTCTGCGTCTTCGTGACGCCGATGCTGGTCGACTCGTCCGACCGTCGCTACCTCGACCGCGGTCAACTCGTGGAATTGTCCCGACTCCCCGGCGTCACGATCGGCGCACACGGGTACCGTCACGTTCCCCTCTCCGGGCTCGGCCGCGACGAACGCAGGCGCAGCCTCACGGACTCCAGGTCGTGGTTGGAGGACGTCATACAGCGCGACGTGCGGTCGATGTCGTACCCGTTCGGCGATACGCCCGACGGTATCGGTGACGATGCCGCCGGGGCCGGCTACCAACTTGCGGCGTGCAGCGTCTGGGGATTCAACGATGGTTCCACCGACACGATGATGTTGCGCCGCATCGACTTGTGGGCCGGCGACTCGCGGCGCACGGTCGTGTCCAAGGTGCAGGGCCACTGGAACGCGATGATGGGTCGCGCGACCGCATGAGCGCCACGGTCTCCGTCGTGATTCCGGTGCACAACGGGGCCGGAACCATCGTCGCGGCCATCGACAGCGCCGTACGACAGACCCGCCGACCGCTCGAGATCATCGTCGTCGACGACGCCAGCACCGATTCGACCCGCAGCGTCGTCGACGCCCTCGTCGGTGCGTCGGAGGTGCCGATCAGGCTCCTTGCAACGCCGGTCAACGGTGGTCCGGGTGTCGCGCGGAACGTCGGCTGGGATGCCGCAACCGGCGATCTCGTGGCATTCCTCGACGCCGACGACGTATGGCACCCGCAGAAACTCGAGATCCAGGTGCCGGTCATGGAGTTGGCACCCGGCATCGTGATGTCGGCCCACGACCGCACCGTCGGCACCCGACCCGACTGGATACGGATCGAGCACGAACGGGTGTCCTGGCGCGACCACGGGTTCCGCGACTTCCTCGTGCGAAATCGTTGCGCAACCCCGTCGGTGATCGTGCGGCGCACCATCGACGAACGGTTCAACCCCGACCTCCGGCGGGCAGAGGACTACTTCCTGTGGATGTCGATCGCACGGAGCCACGGGCCGGTGCGCTACGCCGACTCACCGCTCGTGCACTGCGCGAATCCGAAGTACGGCGGCGGCGGCCTGAGCGGCGACCTCGGCGCCATGTACCGCAGCGAGATCTCCGCGATGCGGTTGCTGGCGGCGAACGGACGATTGCCGTGGCCGATGCTGCCGGTGGTGGTCACCTGGTCGACGATCAAGTTCGTGGTTCGAACGGTCGACCACCTGGTGCTACGCGACCGACTTCAGACGGTGTCGGAATCCAGGTAGCTCCAGCGCAGTCCGTCGCGATCGAGCGTGCTCACGCCGTCGAGCGACCGGTAGCCGAGGTGCAACTCGACCGGTGACAGCCGGGCCGGCAGGTTGCGGAAACCCCGCCGACGCAGCAGTGCGTGCACCGGATCATCGGGCATCGCCCAGGCGAGCACCGCATCGGCACCGTCGGCGACCATCCGGTCGACCGCCGCGGCCAACAATCGCCGGGTGTCGTCGATCGCGCCCGGATCGATCATCAGTTCCATGAGGTACCCGATCGTGCCGCCGTGCTTGGCGAGCACGTCGACGATCGCGATGCCGTTCAGTACGCCCCGCGGACTCCGCGACTCGATCACCCGGTACGAACTGCCGGGCCGTTGCAGCCGCCACTGCAGGTACTCGGCATCGCGGATCACCCCGGACCTGCCCGCGTACTGCGATCGTCGGAAGAGGTCCGTCACGTCGACCGGGCACTCCGGCGGCTCGTGGACGACGGCACCGGAAGGATCGCTTCGTCGGCGGAGACCC
>JBIJCI010000083.1:0-3400 GCA_044344715.1 Ilumatobacteraceae bacterium
CCGATCAACAACGTCGTTGACGCATCGAATCTGGTGATGTTGGAGTGCAACCAGCCGAATCATGCCTATGACGCTTCGAAGATCGCATCCGGTTTCCGGGTTCGCAGGGCGCTTGCCGGCGAGACGTTGACCACGCTCGACGGGGTGGTCCGCGAACTCTCCGTCGACGACCTCCTCATATGCGACGGCGAGGATCGCGCAATCGGAATAGCCGGTGTGATGGGCGGGGCGAACAGCGAGATCGGCTCTGCGACGACCGAGATCGCGCTGGAGACTGCGTGGTTCGAACCGACGACCGTTCGGTTGACCAGCCAACGACTTGCGCTGCGTACCGAGGCGTCCGCGAGATTCGAGCGGGGAGTCGACCCGCTCGGGGTCGATTACTCGGTGGCCCGCTTTGCCGCGATCCTGCGAGAGTCGTGCCCGAAATTGCTGGTACATGCCGGGGCCACGGACGTGCGCACGAAGCACCTACCCAAGCCGCCGGTCATCACGCTCCGCGTGGCCCAGGTGAACCGGTTGCTCGGTACGACGCTTACTGCCAAGGACGTTGCGACCACGCTCGGTCGTATCGGTTTCTCGTGTACGCCCAAGAGCATCGGCGCCCGCAAGGGATCGTCGGTGCCGGGTGGTGCGGGGTTCTCCGTGAGGGTGCCGTCATGGCGGCCCGATTGCACCGACGAGGTCGATCTCGTTGAGGAAGTTGCACGGCACGTCGGCTACGAATCGCTCGGCAAGCGCGCGTCGCAGTCGACGCAGCCCGGCGGTCTCTCGCCGCTCCAGCAGCGGCGCAGGGCCCTACGCGACGTGGTGTTGTCCATGGGGGCGAGTGAGGCAATGCCGAACCCGTTCCTCGCACCGGGTGACCACGAACGGGCCGGTGTGGCGCTCGAAGCTGCCGCACTGGAACTCGAGAATCCGCTCGTCGTCGAAGAGAGCCTCCTGCGAACGTCGTTGCGCCCGGGCATGTTGAAGGCCCTGGCGTTCAACGTCTCGCACCGTTCGAACGACGTCTCGCTGTACGAACTCGGCCATGTGTACCGGGCGCGGAGCGTGTCCGCCAATTCATCGACCGATCGGCCCCTGCCGGAAGAAACCGAGCAGCTGTGCATCATGGCCGTCGGGGCGGATGCGAGTGCGGCCGTCGACTGGTGGTCCCAGATCACCGCGGTGTTCGGGGTCGGCGCCCAACTCGATCAATCGCGTGTGCCGGGCGGGTACCACCCGACGCGCAGCGCCACCTTGGCGCGGGGCAAGCACGTCATCGGATTCCTCGGAGAAATCGACAGGCTCGTTCTCTCGCGTTACGGCATCGAGGAGCGTGTGGCGTGTCTCGAGGTTGATGCCTCCGTCCTGTTGTCCGAGTCGCCGAAGGTGGCGATTGCCAAGCCCGTCAGCCGCTATCCGTCGAGTGACTTCGATTTGGCGTTCATCGTTCCATCGAAGGTGACGGCAAGTTCGCTGCAGCGGGCCGTGCGGCAAGCGGCCGGTGCACTGCTCGAGGATGCCGTTCTCTTCGACGTCTTCCGTCGGGCGGCGACCGACGATGCCCGCAGCCTCGCGTTCCGACTCCGCCTGCGCGCCGCCGATCGCACGCTCACTGATGCCGAGGTTGCCGCCACCCGCCAAGCGTGCATCACCGCCGCTGGGAAGCTCGGCTGCACCCTCCGCGGCTAGTTCCACCACGTGTCGTACCTCCTGCCCGACGACGAGGTCTCCGGCGCATACCTCGCACTGCGTGACCGTGTCGTGGCGCTGTTGCGCGGGTTGCCCGAGTCGACGGGGGATGCCGTCGTGCCGCATTGTTCGGCGTGGAACGTTCGTGAGTTGGCGTCGCACATGCTCGGCGTTCCCGACGACATCGTCAACGGACGCATTGAAGGTGTCGCAAGCGAGGCCTGGACCCAGGCGCAGGTTGAGCGTTTCCGGGGAACGTCGCTTTGCGGGCTGGCCGACGCACTCGACCACTCGACGGTTCGCTTCGATGCGTTGCTTCCTCTCATCCCGGCCATGGCTCGCTCCCAGATGACGATGGACGCCGTCACCCACGAGCACGATCTGCGCCATGCAGTCGGTCGGCCGGGGGCTCGCGACTCCCGGGCGGTTGTCGTCGGGGTGGCGTGGCTGCGACAGTGGCTCAGGCCGGCGGGATGAGTGCGCCGGTGAACACCTGCCACGCGAGTGCCGACTTCGCCACGAAGCTCAGCACGATGTAGACACGCTCGCCGACCAGGTAGTCGGCGAACCGACCCTTGGCCCGGTACTGCAACCACTGCACGATTGCAAAGCAGTTGAAGAAGAGGAAGAGCGACACCACGATTCCGTAGACGAACCCGGGTACCTCGGTGTTCGGCGGGCCCTTCGGGGAGAAAAGGTTGACCACCACGGCGGTCCACGGCACTGCTCCGGCGATGCAGCCGAACCAGAACGGCAACAACTGTCCGTCGCCCGGTGTCGTGTAGCGCTCCTGCAGCCAGCCGAAGAGGATCATGCTCACGTTCACCCCGAAGACGGCGAGTAGTGCGACGTAGTCGGCGACCCCGTTCAACTGCAGGATGAGCACGATCATGATCGACGAGGACAGCGAGTACTCCACCCAGCGGAACACGTTGATGTGCCTGGTGAGTCCGGCCGTGTAGCGCGGGAAGCCGACGGGGGAGGCCACGAGGAAGTGGAAGAACGCCGACAGCGCCATGAACGCAGCCACCATCCACGAGATGTTGAGGCCGAACAGGTCGATCGGGTCGGAGAATTTCCCGGTACCCGGCGCTTCGGACAGGTACGTGGCCCGCACGGGCAGCGACACGTCGGTCGCGAGCGCGAGGATGGCGATCAGCGAAACGAGGTGCAACACCCCGGCACCGACGTTGAGTGCGCGGAGGCGTTGGAAGCGTGGGTCCATCACGCCACAGTAGGTCAGTCCCTGCGGAACCCGTGGCTTCGGAGCACCCCGGCGACCTCGACCCTGTATTCGGAATAGAACGACTCACGACCCGAACGTTGTGCGGAGAGATGCTCGGGATGCTCGCGCCAGGCATCGTGCGAACGTTGGTCGGCGAACGTCACGATCGTGACACGCTCGCCATCGTCGGCCCGGAACGACTTGTGCTCGACGTAGCCGGGCATTCGCCGCGCCAAGTCGGCCATTCGTCCGGCCACTGCCGAGTATTCGCCCTCCACTCCAGGATTCAGTCGACTGCGGAAGATGGTGACGATCTGCGTGGACACACCGTCACGGTACGTCAATTAGGGTTGGCACGTGACGCACGTCGACGAACAGGGCCGACCCGAGCCGGAACCGGCCGTCGGCGAGCTGGAGACGCTCCTTGGATACCTCGAGTTCCATCGCGCCACGCTCGAATGGAAGACGCGGGGGCTCGACTCGGCACAGCTCCGTCGC